>JANPCU010000384.1:0-10749 GCA_031431195.1 Planctomycetota bacterium
AACCCCTCGACCCGCACCCACTGCTCGTCCGATAACTCAAACCGCCGCATGACAATCCCCGTCCTTGAGGTCCAATTCCCAAGGCGGTGGTCTACCCGGTTGGCCCGTTTTCGGATAGATGATTGTCAACACGGCCTAGCACTCGTCCCGCTCACTTCGCGTCGGATTCTGGATGTGGGCTGCGGAGGAGGGCGTTTGGGGATGGCGATCAAGAACCGCCAGAACGCCCACGTCACAGGGATCGAACTCCAAACACAGGCCGCCCAGCGGGCCAGACTGAATCTGGATGTTGTCGAGCAACAGAACATCGAATCCGATCAACTGGCCTTCGCCAGCGGGACATTCGATTGTGTAATCTGTGCCGATGTCCTGGAACACATGAGTGATCCGGCCATCGTGCTGAGGAAGCTGCACCACTGGCTGACCGAAGACGGATCGCTGGTCGCCAGTCTTCCCAATGTCCGTCATCACACTGTCGTCTCGTCGTTGCTGGCGGGGAACTGGACCTACGAACCCGCCGGACTCCTGGACGCAGATCACCTGCGATTCTTCACCCGTCGTGAAATTGAGAAGTTGCTGTTTCGCATCGGTTTCGACATCCGGGAGCTGAGGATGGTGCCGGGAGATGGATTTGAGGCTTGGCAACAGGCCGGTCGTCCGTGCGAGGTCAACATTGGTTCCCTGTTGATTCGTACTCCCACATCCGACGAGGCCGCTGAGTTCTTCGCCTACCAGTATCTCGTGCAGGCGAACAAGACTTCTCGGACAGAGTATCCGCTGACCTCGATCATCATCGCCACCTACAATCAGCTGGCCTATACCCGCCAGTGCATCGACAGCATTCGCATGCGGACGGATGAACCGTACGAATTGATCTTTGTCGACAATGGGTCAACTGACGGCACACCGGAATACTTGAGATCCCTGGTGGGGGCTCGAGTGGTTTGTAATTCCACAAATCGTGGTTTCCCCGCCGCTGTCAACCAGGGGGTGGAGATCGCGACAGGCCAGCAGATCCTCCTGCTCAACAACGATGTCATCGTCACGACTGGTTGGCTCCGCCGCATGTTGGAAACGCTCGACGCGGATTCACAGACCGGAATGGTCGGCCCCGTCTCCAACAACGTCAGCGGTCCCCAACAGGTGCCGGTCGGCTATAGGCAGTTGGCTGATCTGGACGGTGAGGCATGGGATCGCCATTCGCGGCAACCCACCTCGCGCGAGACCTGCGGAGAGGTAGAACGTCTGGTTGGGTTCTGTCTGCTGCTGAGACGCGAGGTCGTCGACGCCGTGGGCCGATTGGATGAACGCTTTGGCGTGGGGAACTTTGAAGACGACGACTTCGTCCGTCGGGCAAGACAGGCCGGCTTTCGAGCGGTGATCGCCCGCAACGCGTTCGTCCATCATTTTGGCAGCGTTTCGTGTCGAGGGGGCCGGTCTCAGAATTCTGTCCGGATTTTTCTTGCCGCAGCGGAATCATATGGATACCATTCCGCGACCTGATGTGGTCAATGATCGTTTTGGTTGTCCAGCATCTATCCACTCAGGTTCCCGGGCCTTGTTGACATAAGAGTCGTGTATGTCCAGTTCTTCGTCAGTGCAGGAAGAGACTTCCTCGTCGACCAGCAGTTCGTCGATGGATTCTAGCTCTTGGTCAATCAGTAGCTCGTCATCCGACTCCAGTTCGTTGTCGAGTAGCAGTTCGTCTTCCGAATTGAGTTCCTCCTCATCCAACCCCAGTTCAAGTTCGGTGTCGACCAGTAGTTCTTCGCCTGTATCGAGTTCCTCATCAAGCACCAGCTCATCGTCTCAATCAAGCTCGTCCTCGAACAGCAGCTCCTCGTCGGCCCCCAGCACTTCGTCGAGCAGTAGCTCTTCATCGGACTCCAGCTCGAGTTCCTCGTGTAGTTCGAGTTCCGCCTGTCAGCCAGAGAACTGTGAACTGGAGTCGATCCGGGTGATCACTCCTGTTCAATGCGTCGGGTGCGATGCGGAATTTGAGGCCAAGGGGAAATGCGTCGAGTATGTCGACTGGTCCGCTCCCGGTGGCAACCCAGCGACCGGAACTGGCAAGACATTCAAGACGATGTGGACGACAACCGGTGTCAAGACTGTCTCAGCCTTTTGCGGGGCGGGGTCCAGCAGTTCCGGCGTTGCCCCAAAGACCGCGACGGTCACCATCGTTGAGATTGACAAGGTGATCGTCGATGGCTCGGACCCTGAAGACACCGGTCCAGTTGATGTGATTGCAGGTACCACCGTCGCGATTCGAGCTACGAGAATTCCGTTGCCTAAAGATGGGGCCTTCCCTGCGGGCAAACCGAATTGGACTTTGGTTAGTGCGGCTGCAAATGATCCCGGCGCAAATCTCCGGTTTTCTGGGCCGTACGTGGGGCCAGTCCTCTACATCACCGGCTTCGTACCTCCGGGTGTCGACGCCACACAGACTTTTACCGAGACCGCACATTGCTGTGACTCGCAGAAGTCAATTGAGATCATCTTGCATCCCGCATGCACAAAACTCTCCTTTGTCTCAGCAAGCAATGGCTTTCAGCAAATGCCAGATGCAAACACGCCAGGACTAATCAACGTCGCTGGCGTGAAAAAAGCCGCTGGACAGATGACAACGCTGACTGTTGCGGTGAGCGCAGGACTCGATCCTTCACAGGTTTCGTGGGAAGGGGCAACTGTCGTACTGGGATCAAACAATCTTCAAGCAACGGTGCCTGTTGACACTGCCGTACTGCGCATTGTCAAGGTCAAATACGCCAATGTACTCTGCAAAGAGATTTGAGTCTGGCCAATTTGGGTTGAACTTGAAGTGAAGATTGCAGGAGCGTTGGACCCTGACAACAGTGCCTTTCTCATTGCTGCAACGCCTGATCGGCCGTTTGGATGGCACGACAGAGCGACTCGTCTGTCAGATTTTCTCTGGATGGCGGGTGGTAAAAGTCTTGGAACGATCGACCATTACGCGACGCCGAATTACAAGCACGGAATTGCTGGTGGTAAGGTGGAAATTGTCGGAACGGTGAAACCTGAGTTTGTCTGGAACAACATCGACCTCAGCGTGGTGTTTAAGATACAGAGAAATGTTTTGTTGGAGAAATTCTGGGACAATGGTCAGCATTGTACTGTAGTTGATAATCTAGATGACCCTACAGGCGATCCTCGTCCAATTGTGTGTAAAGGCAACTGGGTTGCTGGCCCCACGGTCATTGAAAACACAAACCATGATTTACCGAACGATAGTTCCGACTCAGATAAGACGGATCTTATCCCTTTTCAGAATGGCGGCAAGATATTTGACTTGGATATCCCGGCTTGCCCTCCACATTTCCAGTTTTCAATTCAGCATACAGCAGAAGCTTATATGAACTTTGAGCAGTGGGTCGAGGCTAACCTGGGGGATGGTAAGGTGAGATGTTCCGACATCGAGAATTGGAGCTACAAAGCTCGTGTTGATGGTGACGCGAAAGTAGTTGCCGTGAACGAACTGAGTCATACTCACATCCCAGCGGCTGAGATGATCAGCCATTTCGACCCAAGGTGATTGAACAGGAGTCATACCATGCGTTTGAAGATTGCGGGCACCATGCTGGTTGTGGCCACGCTGGCCTTTGTTCTTTCGAATCAGAATAATGCGGGAGACAGACCGGCTGAAGCGGGGGACCGCACCTCTCAGGATGCGGCTGTGTTGGTTGCAGATTCAGGAGAGCCTGAGGGGAAGTCCGATCCGCTCGACGAAGTGCTGCGATTAAGAGAATCCCTTGACGGGATGAAAAGACGTGTGGCCTCGGAGTTGCGTCGTTCGCAAGGATTATTTGTGGTTGGAACGGATATTGTGATAGGTGGAAAGCCAATCGGTGGAATGGCACCTGGTGGCCAGACCTTTCGTTTCCCACCTCAGATGTCACGGGAAGAGGAAGAGTGGATTGTGCTCGCAGGAGAGCTTCGCGCTGAGAACTGTGTGGAACTTCTGTTGAATCGCATTTCAGATCAT
Organism: Planctomycetota bacterium; assembly: GCA_031431195.1. Taxonomy (GTDB): domain Bacteria; phylum Planctomycetota; class Planctomycetia; order Planctomycetales; family Planctomycetaceae; genus TH-plancto1. The sequence goes on from JANPCU010000384.1 coordinate 4,004, forward strand.
GGTCACTTGCACATCGTACGTCGTCCCGTTTATCAAGGATACCCTGCATATTACCATTTATGCAAGATTGGTCTTCCTGCATGCCAACCAGCTCTCAACAGAATACTCCTGGAATCTGATGACATGTCTATACACCTCCTTACAGGAGTTCTACAAAGGTGCCTCGGTAACTCCGAAGCAAGATCGAGACTTGTAGCTTTGAAGGACAAGTGCGAGACCGACGAAATGCGTGAGCGAGTGCAGAAGGCGATTGAGCGATGCGAGGCAGAACCCGTGCATTTCTAGTGTTATCAGGTTGCCACTCCTCGCAGTCGGTCTCCTCCGTCGGGAAGGGCTGGACTGGTGGGCTGGAGAAGTCTCTCTCGGACAACAGCGGAGCCGTCACGCTCAAGTCGGGTTCGGGCACACAACGAACGTATACGTCGAAGGATGCGAATGGTGTCTTCCAGCCACCGGCAGGTGCCGCCAACTCGTTGAAGCAGAATCTTGACGGAACCTATGTGGAAATCCAGCCGAACGGGCTCCAGTCGCATTACGACACTAGCGGTCGCCTGATAGCCATGCAGAGTGTGGCGGGCAGTGTCTGGACGATCGGGTATGACGGATCGGGACGGGTGGAGTCGGTCGTCGACCCCGTGGCGGGCCGCACCTCCTATGTCTATGACGGGGCGGGATTCATTCAGCGCACTGTCGATGCCTACGGACGTGTGACCACGTTCCAGCATGATGCCAGTGGGAATCTCACCAAGCGGATTTGTTCCGAACTGTGCGTGACAGAGTACCAGTACGACAATGCCTCCCGGATCAAGGCCACGATCGATGCCGAAGGGCACCGAACAAGCTTTTCCTATGATGCGCAAGGTCGTTTCGAGTCGGTGGCCAATCCGAGTGGCGAACGCACCACCCTGCAATATCAGTCTGACGGCTCCAGGGTCGTCATCGATCCGTTGAGCAATCGCACGACGATGACGCTCAATGCCAACAAAAACGTCGAGTCGATCACCGACCCACTCGGGAATCAGGCGACTTTCGTCTGGGACGGGAATCAGGTCACTTCGGCGGTCGATTGTCTCGGCAACCGGGCCACCTACCTGTACGAGCAAACGTCAACTGGCAACAAGGTTCTCAGCGTCGCCGTCAACCCCTTGGGGGAACGGACCACCTACTTGTACGAGACCGGGGCCAAGGTCAAGGCGATCATCAACCCGCTCGGTGAACGCACCAGCTTCGTCTGGAATGCGGCGGGGCAGCGCGTGGCCAGCATCGATGCGTCCGGCGCTCGGACATCATTCACCTATGAGGCGAATGGCCCGCTGCGAACGGTCATCAGCCCGCTGGGGAGCGTCAGCACCAATCTCTACGACGCCTCGGGGAATCGAGTTGCCACGATCAATCCGCTCGGGGAGCGAACCAGCTACACCTATCAGGATGGACAAGTTGAGTCGGTGACGAATCCGCTGGGCGAGCGGACCACGATGATCCGCGACCTGATGAACCGCGTGCTGGTGCAGGTCGACCCGCTCGGCCAACGGACATCGTTCTCCTACGACACCGATGGTCGCCGTATCGCCACCAAGAACCCGCTGGGAGCCATCACCACCACGGTCTACGGTTCGCAGGGACGCCCCATCGCGCAGATCGATCCGCTGGGGCACCGCACGACGATGCTCTACACCGCGAACGGCAACCGTCTGGCGACCATCGACTCGGCGGGCAACCGCACAACGACCGTTTACGATTCGCGAAACCTCCCGATCGCCACCATCAACCCCTTCGGCGAACGGACATCCGCCACTTACGATGCTGCTGGGCGACAGATCAATTCGATGGATCCGCTCGGAAACATCTCGACCACAATATACGACGCAACTGGCCGCACGATCGCCACGATCAATCCGCTGGGTGAACGCTCCACGCTGGTCTACAACGCCGATGGCCAGCAAATTGCCACGATCGATGCACTGGGGAATCGCTCGTCCACGGTCTACGACGCGGCGGGCCGTCCGGTCGCGCAGGTGAATCCGCTCGGGTTCCGCACGACAACCATCTACAACCTCGACTCCCGACCAGTCGCGTCCCTCAGCTCCATCGGTGCTCGCAATACCACGGTCTACGACGTGGCCAGTCGTCCTGTCGTCCGCATCAACCCCTTGGGCCAGCGCAGTACCACCGTCTATGACGTTGCCGGACGCTCGGTCGCGGGGATCAACGCTGCCGGAGCCCGGTCGACCACCGTCTTCGATGCGGCGGGACAATCGATCGCCTCAATCAACCCCCTCGGCCTGCGCAGCAGCGTGATCTACGACGCTGCGTCGCAGAAGATCGCCAGTATCAACCCGCTCGGAGAACGCTCCACCACGATCTACAACCTCGCTGGCCAGACCGTGGTGTCGATCAATGCCCTCTCCGAACGCACCACAGCTGTGTTCGATGCCGCCGGTCGCAACGTGGCCAGCATCAATCCCCTCGGCCATCGCACGACCACCGTCTACGACAAGAACCGGATCGCCGCCACCATCGATCCGCTCGGCGCACGTTACACCTCGGTCTATGACGTAGCGGGACGCACCATTGCCCGCGTCGACCCCCTCAACCACCGCTCGACCACGGTCTACAACGCCGACGGAAAAGTCATCGCCTCGGAGGATGCTCTCGCGCAGCGTTCCACGACCATCTACGATGCCGCCGGACGAGCGATCGCCTCGATTGATGCCCAGGGGAACCGCAGCACGGCTATCTACGATGCGGCGAATCAGGTCGTCTCCCAGCAGGACGCCAACGGACTGCGTACCACGACCATCTACGACAGCGCTGGGCGGAATATCGCCCTCGAAGACCCTCGCTCGAACCGGTACTCGTTCGTGTACGACTTGGCAGGACAAAAAGTCCAACTGATCGATCCGCTCGGTCGTCGCACCACGACTGCGTACGATCCCGCTGGCAATCAGTCGCTCCGCATTGATGCGCGGGGGAACATGACCACTTACATCTACGATGCGGCATCCCAGCTGACCAAACGCCTCTACCCCAATGGTTCGCGCCACACCTTCGTTTACGATGCCGCTGGTCAACGCACCATGATGGCCAATGGCTCCGGTCGATACACCACCGCCTTCGATCCTGTGGGGAAGACCACGAAACTCGCCGCACCTGGAGACAACACCACTTCGTTCACGTATGACTCGAATGGCAATCGCACGACTTTGCTCAACCTGAACGGAGGGCGCATCACGTATGGTTACGATGCCAATGGACAAGTCACCAGCCAACAAGATAATCAAAATGGCCGGTCGACCATGATCTATGACGCTGCCGGACGACGTACGCTTCGCTTGCTCTCTGATGGCACCCGCGTGTCCTACGTTTACGACGCCGCCAATCAAGTCACCGAACTCACCAACCTCGAGTCCGACGGCACCCTGATCAGCCGCTTCCAGTACGAGTACGATGCAGCTGGCAACCGCATCGGCATCCGAGAAATCGATGGCTCGCGGGTGACCTACCTGTACGACAACGGCAACCGGCTCATCGGCGAGCATCGCACCGGGACTGGTCCGTACCGCAACACTTTCAGCTACGACCCGGCTGGGAATCGCTTGGTGAAGAACTTGAGTGGTTCGCCCACCACCTACGTCTACGACAACGCGAACCAATTGGAGACAGCGGATGCTGCCGCAGGAATCACCACATACATCTTCGATGCCAACGGCAATCAGCTGATCGAAATCGCTCCCACCGGTCGAACGACCAATACGTGGGACTACGAGAACAAACTGATTCTGGCAGTATCGCCGTTGCTGGCGCGCGTGACGTGCGTGTACAATCCAGTCGGTACTCGTGTTCGCAAGGAGACTTGAGCATGCCTGTCACTAATTACATTTATGACCCCGTGACCGAAGCCTACCTGATGGAGACGGACGGCGACGGGAACATGACAGCTTGGTATACCCAAGAGCCGGTCAAGTACGGCGATATCCACGCTCAGCGCCGGATTGACCCTGCAACTGGCGTCGGCCAGTCCTACTACTACCACCCCGATGCCTTGGGCTCGACCCGCGAACTGACTGATGCAAATGGCGACGTGGTCGCCACCTACAACTACGATGCGTTCGGCAATACCATCGCCTCGACGGGCACCATCGAAAACCCCTTCCGCTTCACCGGCAACGTCGGCTACTACTGGGACGAGGACCTCCAAACCTACCACATCCGCGCCAGAAACTACCAACCGACCACAGGCAGATGGACTAGCCAAGACCCACTCCTATTTGTGGACGGCGTGAATCTTTATGAATTTGTACGAAATTGCCCACTTATGTTTGTGGACCCCAGTGGGACCGAATCACTCGGAGAGATGATCGGAGGATTGATCGGTGCAATTCCAGTAACCACAATTGGTATTTCAAAAACTGGACACAAATTCTTTCCACTGCCGACACCGCCTTTTCCACCCGGGTCTCGCTTTCACCTTGCGTATACTATTGCGGGTGAATTCAAGAAGTGCTGCCGAGGTCAGGATTTGCATTCAGTCGCTGTCCTATCATTCGCCCTTGAAGGGTATGCCACGTGGGGCTTCGCTGGAAAATGGTCCAAGGAGGAACTGCCAGCTGTGAATGGTAAGAAGAAAAGAGGTCGTGACCAAATTCCGGACGGCGAAGGCGGCATGGCCAGGAGAAGAGATGTTGAAGGCACGGATAAGCCATGGGAAGAAGGGTATCGCGCGAGGCACTTTTACCTGACCAAAGACGATGTCAGTGGATGCCCAGAACCGTGGTTTGATTGGCAAGCGAGTGTGTTTCTTCGCGGTACAATTGGATGGTATTGGGGTACTCAACTCAATATCAGCCAGCCTGTCACCAAGGACTTTGATTTTATTAAGGGCTGGAACCTAGACGGAGGAATTGCCCGAGGAGTATACGGCGTCAGTGTTGAGTTGGGAGTCGGGGGGACCGTGTACGTCATAACTCCGTCTAAACTGATTCAGAAAAATTCACCGAAGTGTGGGGCATGCTAATGAATCAAATCGCCCGTCAAGATTGCGAAGCGGTGTATATTCCGATAGCGCCTCGTTTGTACAAGTACGCTTATACGGCCGTGTCTGTGTTTCTTCTGTGGTGTGTCGTGCCAGCGTACCCCTTACTATTTCACGCAATCTGCCATTCTATCACTCAAGGCTCATCGGCCGGAGAATTTGTCGCTCTGTTCGCCGCAATGATCTTTGTCGTCGCCCTGTCGACTACAGGAGTGGTGGCGATGTTGTGCGTATGCATGAATTCCGGGCCTGTTCTGATGATAGACGCACTAGGCGTTTGCATACGAATGAGTCGTGCGACACCAGTGATATGGGTGCTGGGAGGTCAGGTCTACCTATGGAGGAACATTTCGTATTTTAATTTGTGCCATAGCTCACCACGACACGGTGACGAATACGTGTGCATGTTTGTTCACAAACGGTGGTTTATCACATCACATAAGAAAATTCCTAATTGCATAGTGACAGATGAGAGCCTGGAGCGAATCGAATCGATCATTGATGCGTGGGCGGAACACATCAAGCGTTGAGTCTTGCTTGCAATCGCTTTTGTCAATTTGTCAGGATAAGTGATTTGATCTCGTGGGGTGGCCCCGGTTGGCTGCTTTGAGCCTACCGGGGCGGCGGAAGCCGGAAGAGGTTCTTGCTGCGGGAGCGGACTGCTGGGTATAATGCGTTCCTCATTTGAAACTCGCCTCTGTGGTGAAGCTGTGGTCGCTGTTGCAGCGTGTCCGTTCGGCGAAATGCCTTCTTGCGGCGGGGGTTAACTTGGGTGGATTCGGGGGCGAACGGGTCGCCGCTGAATATCCATTCAGGAGTGTCGCATGGCGAGAAGGCAGCGAGATCCGGCGCTTGAACGGCGGTGGCGGGAGCGGTTGGCGGAATGGCGAGCGGGTGGGGAGGGCGTTCGCGAGTTTTGTCTGAGGCGGGGGTTGGTGGAGACGGCGTTTTATTATTGGAGGCGGGAGCTGGAAGCGCGGGATGCGGCGGCTGTGAGGGGCTCTTCGAGGAGGCCAGCGGCACAGGGGCTGGTCTCGCCGAGTCCAGCGTCACACAGCACGGTCTCACGGCGTCCCGTGTTGGGGAGTCCAGCGACGCCGAGTCCGGCGTCACTGAGTTCCCCTTCGCCGAGTCCAGCGTCACGGCGCACGACGGGGAAGTCGGCTCTGCCGATGTTTGTCCCGGTGACGGTGTTGCCCGACACCGTGTTGCCTGATGCGGTGCTGGCCAGTGCGACGCTGGCGGTCGAAGTCCGCTGTCCGTCGGGGCATGTGGTGTGGCTGTCGGCGTGTGATGGGGCGTCGCTCGCGGCGCTCTTTGCCGCGCTGGAACCACGGGCTCCACAGGCAGCGCAGGCTCCACTCGCTCGGGAGGCACGGCCATGCTGAACTTCTCGGCGGCGCGGATCTATCTGTGTCTCGATCCGACCGACATGCGGAAGAGTTTCGACACGCTGGCCGCGCTCGTGCGGGAGCATCTGCAAGGCGACCCGCTGTCGGGCACGTGGTTCGTCTTTCGCGGTAAGCGTGGCGATCGGCTGAAGATTCTGTATTGGGATCGCGACGGCTACGCGCTGTGGAACAAGCGGCTGGAACAGGGGACGTTCGAGTTTCCGAAAGTGATCGGTGACGCGGCGGGGGTCTCGATCAGCGCCACCGAGTTGTCGCTGATCCTGGGCGGCGTGACGCTCAGCGCGAAGCGTCGGCTGCGGTAT
>JANPCU010000385.1:0-87437 GCA_031431195.1 Planctomycetota bacterium
TGGCGGTCGCTTTGGGCCGCCAGTGTTTTGTGGACGTTGGACTTCGGATCGCACTGGCACGCGGAGCGACTGTCTCTATGCACTTGTACATCGGTCGAACCCGCTTTGCAACGCAGCTGTTTTCGTCTTCAATCGGTGACGCGATGCAGTTCAAACGTCGCTCCCGCAACCCAGCGCAGGTGGGACTGATGGGAGCGGAGGAGGCGGGTGCCGATCAGGGGTTCGTCGAGGACTTGTGCGCGAATCACTCGTGGCTCATTGTGCCAGAGGATGCAAACATCCACGGTCTCAAAGTACCCCACACGCCCATCGGCGGTCATGCCGCGCTGAATGTCGACGACCGTCAACCCGAGTTTCTGCACCCACTCCGGAGGCAGCGACAAGAAACCAGTAAATCCGGTATCGATCAGGAAGTCGATCGTCGCATCCGGATTCGCTGGCTCGCGGTGCTTGGCCACAAGCGGCACGATCGCTTGCCAGTCCGTATCGATTCGCCCGGTGATCATGGCCTTGGCCCAGCGAGTCGGACATGGAACGCAACCGGATAGCCAATGCGTTCGACCAGGATTTGGGCATCAGGATGGCGCGATCTCAATTGGTCACTGGCCTCGTGGGCTTCAGTCCCCAGTTCGTGGTCACCGGAATTGATGTCAATCGCCACGAACTGACCGTGGTGGGAGGGTTCGAGGAGACATTTCAACTGCGATTGGTAGATCGCCGAACCGCGCTCGCCGATTTCTTCGGGAGTGAGGGTCAGTGCGGGCATAGGGGGCTCCCTCAAGAACTGGACGGACCAAATGGGATCACTGCTGTTCGCGTCGTCCGGCAAGGATGAACTCGACAATCTGCTGGGCATTGAGATGTAGGTCAACGCCCGGTACATCGAGAGGTGACTTCTGTGCGGCGTCGGGTTGCAGAACGAAGACTTGGCCATTCGGGCGTTGAATGCGAATCGTGCCCTCTTGGGCCGCATGCTCCAAGAGTGTGCCGAGAGACTCTTGGGTTTCCAGGTAGGTTGTCATGAGCCAGCCACCTCCACAACGTCCACTCCGGTACTATGTTCAATGGCCCTCAATCCGGTGTCTGCTAGTTCAGGCTCTTTCGCTGGCTCCGATCAGCTCGATCAGCTCCGCTTTACCCATGTAGGCATCGACCTGCTCCTGGAGATGTGAGAGTTCCTCCAGCGGGCCTTCGGCCATCAGCGCGAACTGTTGCGGGCTGGTGGGGTAGACTTCGCCACGGAGAGCCGCGATCGCGCGGTACATGCGTTCCATCTGATCGATGGTCTGCCCGAGATCTGCATCGTTGGTGATCATGTCCGCACCCTCAAGATTCCCTTGCGACGTGAGCGGTCTCCCCGCACCTGTTCGAAGAAGGCCACTTACTCCTGAAGTTCTGTCGAATCTTCACGGGCGACCAGCAGGTCAAAACCATAGCGATTCGCCACTCGCCGACGCGACACCAAATTGTACTCGAAGGGCCGAAGTTCTGAACGAAAATCGTACGTCTGCGGCAGATCAAGAATCAGATCGATGTCATTCGGGTCCGGCTTATCAGTCACGAAACTCCCGTCGATCAGGAGCATTGATGCTCCGAGGATTGTTGACCGAGGCTCCTGAATAAAGTCAGCCAGCTTGGCGTAGAGATCAGATCGTTGCCTGCCGAGAAGATCGACTCCAAAGCGATTCTGAATCTCGATGAGATCGCAATCGTATAACCCCGATGGCAAATACCCGTCGATGTCGAGATCAGGGATTGGCACTATTCGGCTCTCGCGGAATCAATGAAGACACGTCAGCGACTGGATCGCTCCGGGCGCTGACGCTTCCGGCTCGGTGCTTACTTCTTCCTGTGATCCCCAACGTTCGGAGCATCCTTCTGGGCCTCTGGTCCGAAGTACCGCAGGCCGACGAGCGGCTCGGTGCCGGTGTTTTCGAAGGTCACGCCTTCCGCAGCTGCGGGAGCGGTGACGAAGACTTCGTCCTCGGTCATCTCGCCGAAGCGGATCATCGCCGGGGTTTGCAGCTTCATGCCGTTGACGCGGCCTTCGCCCTGGACGGTGATCCAGCCGTAGGCTCCGCCGTCTTTGATCGTGACTTTCACGCCGGGGTTGATGGTCAGTTCTTTGGCGGTGAAGAGCTGTTCTTTTTCGATGCGGCCGTAGACGATCCAGCGGTCGTAGTAGCCCTCTTTGGCGCTGCCGGTGTGGATGATCGGTTCGAGGTAGTTGTTGTCCTTGAAGTCGGGATCAACGTTCTTCTCCCAGTCGAGGGCGTCGACGAGGTACTTGTTGTTGTCGTGCTTCTCCTTGGGGAAGTCCTTGGTCAGCAACGCTCGCGGCACAGCTCGGCCTTCGACCATGCTCTGGTACATGCCGAACACATCGCTGCCCCATTGCGGTTCATAGGTCAGCAGCGAACCCGGTGCGTGCAGAACGCAGGGCGGGATCAGCCAGCCGGTGCCGACCTTCAGGCGGTACGCCTTCGACAGGTCGAGGATGCCGTTGTCCCCCTTGTTCCAGTTGTCAAGGCAGCGGACGACATCTTCCTTCTTCGTGCCGGGCTCCAGGCCCATGAATGTGTACGGGAAGTTGTTGCCGACGTTATTCAGTTGCGGCGGGAAGTAGTACGACTCTGGCTTCCCTTCCTGGCCGACCAGCTTGGCCTGCTTGGCGTTCTGGTGCATGTGGTGCGGAATCGGCCCCATGTTGTCGAAGAACTTGGAGTAGACTGGCCACTTCTTGTACTTCTTCCAGATGTACCCGCCGACCATCTCGGCCCCGAGTTCGGCGACGGCATCCCGCAGCAGGAACTTCTCGCCGCCCGCGACGACGTAGCTGAGTCCTTCGTCAGCGGCCCGGTTGTCGTTGGCCGCCTCGGTGGTCGAGGCGAACCACCGCTCATCAATTCCACCGCGATGCGTGCCGAGGGCGTAGTAGTCGTCTGGATGCAGTTTGAGCCGGCGACCGGGCTGAAGAAACGACCGCGGCACCCACGTCGGTGACAGACGCAAAACACCCTTGTGGGCGGACAAAGCAGCTGAGGCGAGGGCCTTGACGTTGACGGTTTTGGCCATGAGACGCGGAACTCCAATCCGGGTGGTGAATCTTGTCCATGCCCCAGAAGGTCTTAGGGGGTTGGAAGTCAGAGCAGATTGTGCCGCAGTGGGATCGGGAATGCAAACAAACACTCAGCGGGGATTCCGTGGAGAATGTCCACGTAGTTCGGGCGAACTGCAGTCCACCGCCAGACTCACTTCTGAGGTCGTGCTGGCTTCACAATGCAGCGTTCTCATCTCGGGGGAATCTGTTCTAATGCTCGTGACTGAACCTTCAACCGCACTGTCTTTCGCCGCATGTCCGACTCCACCTCTCCACTGACTGCCGCCACTCCCACACCGGTGGTGCGTCTGCCGTTGCCGCATCCGCACCAGCGGAACTGGGTTTGGTTCTCGCTGCAGCAGATCTTTCAAGTTTTGTTTACGATCTGGTTCCGGTTTCGGGCTCACGGAACCGAGAATCTGCCGCCGGGTGGAGCGCTGCTGCTGATCAACCATCAGAGCTTTCTCGACCCGCTGTTGGTCGGGTTGCCACTGCGTCGCCCCGTCAGTTACCTCGCCCGCGAGAATCTGTTTCGAGTGCCGGTGTTGGGCTGGCTGCTGAAGAGAACTTACGTGATGCCAATCAGTCGTGAATCGGCGGGCACCGAGAGTCTGCGTGAGTCGCTGCGCCGGATGGAGCATGGGTTCCTGGTGGGGATATTCCCCGAGGGGACGCGCTCGCTCGACGGTGGGCTGCGCGAGCTGAGGCCGGGGTTTGTGGCCCTCATTCGCCGTGTCAATGTGCCCGTGATCCCTGTGGCTGTGGCGGGAGGGTATGAGGCGTTCCCACGCGGGGCCTGGTTCCCGCGGCCCAGCCAGATCCGTGTCGTGTATGGTTCGCCCCTGGACCCCGTGCGCTTGGCGGAGTTGAGCCAACCGGGGCGGGAAGCGGAACTGGTCGACTGGAGTCGAGACTCGATCCAGGCCTGCCTCGACACCGCCAATGCACTGCGCCAGTGACCGCGCCGCGTCTTCCTCATTCCCTGCGTTTTCTCTGTTGGAGTTCTTGATGTCTGTCCCCGTTGTCATCGCCCTCGGGGGGAATCTGGGTGACGTGCGAGCGACCGGCGAAGCGGCTCTCGTCCAGTTGAACAACACGCCCGGCCTCGAAGTGAAACGCACCAGCCGGTGGTACTCGACTGAACCGGTCGGCTGCGACGGACGCTTCCTCAATGCAGCTGCCCTGCTCGACAGCGATTTGCCGCCCACCCAGCTACTGCGGCGTCTGCTGGAGATCGAGACTGAGTCTGGTCGAGTGCGGACTGGTCATTGGACCCCGCGCCCGCTGGATCTCGATCTGGTTGTGTTCGGTCAGTGGCAAGTCGCTGATCCGCGTTTGAAGCTGCCGCATCCCGCCGCGTGGTGTCGACGGTTTGTCCTCGATCCGGTGTGCGAGGTGGCGGGAGACCTCGTCCACCCGGACTTCTCGATGACGCTCCATCAACTGCGAGATCGATTACTTGCTCGACCGTTAGTGGTCGCGTGGGGTGCCGAGCTGCCGCTCATGGCGGTCACTCAAGGCCCCGTGCAGTCCCGGTTCGGCAGTCAGGTTTGCTGGGCCGAGGCCGGTGAACCCGCGATCTTTACTTTCGTGCCTCCGTCGAACGTCTTTCGGGGCCAGTTCGAGGTCGCTCTGCCCAATCAGTTAGTCGCAGCCCGCCGGATCGTCATCGAGACGTTGACCTCGATGCTGGATGAACCGGTTGCCTGACTGGGGGGCAGTCCAGGGTCACTTCGGCAGTGCAGCTGAGGGTGGTCCCAGTCCTCGCATGTACGCAGCGTACTGAGTGTCGAGTGTCGCGTAGGGCACGCCGAGGATTTGGTCTAGGGTTTTGGCTCGCGCGCGGACACGCCGGTCCGGGCTGTAGATTTGCACCAGGTATTCGATGAAGCCATCGCGATAAATGCCGTTCTGGAAGTTCATCAAGAAGTGAGCGAGTCCAGTGGCTTGTGCGTAACGACGCTGTAGCACCGGCAGATCCCCCTGCTGAAACGGGAGCATGCCATAGGCAGTGAACCGGGCCAGCGGTTCGTAGTCCTGCGTCTCGACGACTTGAAGACGAGCGGCTTGGATTCGCGGATGATTGATATCACCGACGGTGATCGCCCCGTTCTCACCGACCCGAAACGATTCGAAGTAACAGGCGATCCCCTCGACGACCCAGAAGTCGTGGGCATTCCCAACGGGGTTTGTCAGGTGGGAACTTTCGCTGAGCAGTTGATGCGTGACCTCGTGATAGAGCGTCTCCAGAGAGGCGTCTCCAGCGAGGTCCGGGTTATGAAAGAAGTAGGCTTTCCGATCCGAAGGCATGTAAATGCCGTTGATCTGTCCGGCATTGGGGCAGCGTGGGGCCAGGCGTTGCACGAACTCCGTCCGGAGGCGGAAGTGATCAATCTCATACAGATCACCACTTCTGGCTTGGGTGCCATCCTTGAACAGCTTGTCCAGTTGGGCAGGGGTCCGGAAGAACGCGGCGAACTCACGCATGAAGTAACCGTGAAATGCTTCCACCGAGGCGGCGAGGTGGGCTCCTTGCTGTTGGCTGTGATTCGTGCGGATGAAGAAATGCTCGGTCTTCTGCTCCCAGGGGTTCTTGAAATCGGACCGGAGAGTTTCCTCCTTCTCGGCCGTGATCCAGCGTCCCTGATAGAGTCGCTCTCCAGCGACATACCGCGAAACATTCTTGGCGGGGAGCCAGCCGAACTCCTCGTGCCAGACCTCTCCTTTCTTCTTCTTGCTGGCGGCAAAGTGGGTCGTCCAATCGTCTCCATCCCGGAGATACCCGAACAGTCCACGAGCGCGGGCGTGGTCGGGATCATGAAATAGCACCTCGCGGACCAAACGGTACGCCATGGTGGGATATCCGTCGGCGAGGGCCTTGCGGGAAAGCAGATACAAGTCTTGAGCGTAGTCCGTCTGCAGCTTCCGCACCCGGACCCGAACCGCTTTTTCTTCCGGGGGCAGAGTCGCCGGAATCTCGGGGCGGATGTGCGTGGGCAGATGGTCAATGTTTCCCGGTTGCTGCTCCAGAGGCACGGCCAGTTGCCGAATCTCGGTAGCCAGAGCGGGCACTTCGCAGGTGTCCGCCACGGATTCCAGATCGGCGGCGAACTGAGCATCAGTGGCTAGCTGTTGTTTGATCAGGAGAGCGAGCCGATCGGGTGGACCAGCGGCCATGACCAACGAGGTGAGCAGCAGGAACTGTCCGCAGAACCACGCAGGGGAGAGCCCCCCTCCCGAGTTGAGTCGCCCAACCAACCAGCCGCAGACGCGCCGTCTGCGCGGACTGACACTCGGAATCGCCACTCTGGTTAAATCTTGCACAAACGGCATTCTCGGACTCCTGAATCAGATTGCATCGTAGATCAAAGTTTCGACGCCCGAATAGACCAAACACCCGTCATGTCTCCCTTCTCGTCGCTATACCTACATGGAACTCGTGTTCACAGCCGATGGATTCTTGGCGAATGGCCCTCATCAGACACAAACGACAGACGGCACTTGCCGCGTGCGACCTGTTGCAGGTGCATCGCTGGTGGGGACAGTTGGACCGTTGGCAGGGGCTGGTCACACTGAATTATCACCGCCTCGGAAACGCTGATCAGACCGAATTCGATCCCGGCGTGTTCAGTGCCACAGCTGAGCAGTTTGAAGCCCAGTTGAGGTACTTGAAGTCCGACTGCGATGTCATTCGAGTGGCCGATCTGGCGGATGTGTTGCAGAGCGGGTCCAAGCGGCGGTGCGTGCTGATCACCTTTGACGACGGATATCGGGACAACTATGAGTTGGCGTTTCCGGCATTAAAGCGGGTCGGACTCCCCGCAGTCATCTTTCTGGCGACGGGATTTCTGGACGCTGGTGTGGTCGCGTGGTGGGATGAAATCGCCTGGCTGGTGAAGCACTCGAAGCAGCCATTCTTAACTCTCTCCAAGACGTGGGAGATCGAGAATCTGGACGTATCGATGACGGAACGTGGCGAAACGCTCCGTCACTTACTGCGAATCGCGAAGTCATTGACCCCGTTGGAACTCAGCCGATTTCTGGATGACCTCGGGCAGGCCGCTGGAACAGACCGCGCTCCTCGCAACTCCAGCACAGCACCCTGGATGACATGGGAGATGGTGCGCGAGATGTCCCAGGCAGGCATTGATTTCGGCGGGCATACCGTGACTCACCCGGTGCTGTCTCGATGCACTCTCGAACAACAGCAGCAGGAAATCCAACAGTCTAAAGCCCGGATCGAAGCCGAACTGGGATCACCGATTTCTGCCTTCAGCTACCCCATCGGTCAGCCCTGGTCTTACACCAGAGACACCATGCGACTGGTGCGGGAGGCCGGTTATCAATGGGGATTCAGTTTCGATTCCGGCTATGCCACATCCAGTTCAGACCCGCTGAGCCTGCGCCGAGTGGCCATGGAGCCGCAACTCCATTTGCCAGAGCTCCGGGCGATTACGCAGATGCCTCGGCTGTTTACTCGCTGATTCGTAGGGCTTTCCCGAGTCGCACTACACCCGAGCCAACAGGACTACGGCGGACGCGTCCATCGACTCCTCGTGTCCCACGGGACCGACACGTTCGCCCGTCTTCGCCTTCACATTCACGCAGGTCGGATCGATCCCCAGAACACGGGCGATATTCGAGGACATGTCCTGCTTGAAGCCACTCAGCTTGGGCCTTTGGGCGAACACCGTACAGTCGACGTTCACGACGCCCCAGCCTCGCTCCCGCACCATGCGGACCGCCTCGCGCAGTAGACCCGACGAGTCCACTCCCCGGTATTGAGGATCCGTGTCGGGGAACCACTCGCCAATGTCTCCCAATGCCGCAGCTCCCAGCACGGCATCGGTAATGGCGTGCAACAGAACATCGCCATCACTGTGAGCGACGAACCCCTTCTCATGCGGAATCTCGACACCCCCGATGATGAGCCGCAGTCCCGGCTCCAGGCGGTGCGTGTCATGTCCCAAACCCACCCGCCACGGCACGGATAGGGAGGAAGAGACTGGCGTCATGGGGTGGGAAGGCGTGGTCGTCATGGCGACACATTACCGTTCTCGCCGCCGATTCGCACGAGATCGAGATCACTCGCCCCGCTTCTCGGTCTCGGGCGGTGGCGGCGGTACGACGGGGGTGGCCGTCACCAGCTGAGGGAGTTTTCCGTCCTTGTAACTCTGAAGGACCTCTTGGATCACGCTGGTCGGAATTAACAGTGATTCAGTCCGTCCCGAACGAGCGATGTTGATCCCCACGATCTGGCCATCAATGCTCACCGCCGGACCGCCGCACTCCGCAGGCTGGAGGACGCTGTCGTGCTGAATCGCAGCTGGGAACCCACTCGCCCGTCGACTGATCTCGCCCCCCAGGCGATTCTGTTGAGCGATGCGGGACAGGAAATCCCCAAACGGATGCGTCAGCGTGGCCGGGATGAACTGAGTCTTTCCATCTCGTCGAATCTCCAGCGTGAGCGTCTCGCCCGGCGGGTGATTTCCGATCTCTTGAATCAGCTCCATCCGCGATCCCACCGCGACCGAGCCGACCTTCAGGATCGTATCACCCACTCGCAGACCCGCAGCGGCGGCGGCACTGTTGTCGAGGATGTTGCGAATGACCGCTTCACCGGGTCCGCCCGCGAGTTCGATCCCCAGCACGCCGTGAATCGGATCCTTCTCGATGGCCCGCCGTGCGACGCTGACAACCCCGACGGCCAGTGGCAGCTTCTCGATCCCCGGAGTAATCACGAATTGTCCAATGGCGGGGTCGGCTCCTCCGCTCCAGTTGGCAGGCGACCACCCGGATCCGGTCGCCTGAAGGAGCACGAGGTCGTTAGCTTCCGACCACCCCACGGGCTTGATCGCCAATTTCTCCTTGCCTCGCTGCACGGTCAGTATCCGAATCGGATCAACCTCGCTGGCCTTCGAGACGATCAACCCCTCGTTCGAGACCACCAGCCCGAGTGCTACCGGCTTATCATCCATCAACACTCGCACGACCGCAGGGCGGACTGCCCGAATCACCGGCTCAAAGGCGACGAGTACACGGGCTCCATTCGTCAATCGGTCCGGCGGCAAAGCCTTCTGCGCGAACACAGCTGTCGGTCCGAGGACCAGTACGACCAGAACCCCGGCACGCCAAAACATCAGAGAGAGCAACCGCATCGGGATCTCCTGGGGAAGTGGGACTCACTCGCGGGCGAATCAGAGTAGTACGCACACGGGAATCTGGTCAAGCAGCTTTCCGGTGCGTGTCGACCTGTGCCGACCGCAAGCCGAGAGTCTCCTTCACGAGGAACATGGGGCGGGCGCGGACTTCGTCACAAATCCGGGCCAGATATTGAGAGATGACCCCCAGTGCCATCAGCTGGACTCCCTGAAAGATGAGCAGCGCAGACAGCAGGCTGATGCCATCAATGCCATTCCAGACTTGCCCCGTGCTGGCCTGGATGATGCGCACCAATGCCAATCCGGTGCCGCTGAGCAGGCTGGCCAAGCCGATGTATACGAGCAACCGCAAGGGCTTGTATGAGAAACTGAAGATGCCATCCAGAGCGTAACGCAGCAGGTTTTTGAAGCTCTGTTTCGGAGTACCCGCGGCGCGTTCATCGCGATGGTAGTGGACGATGCGGCGCTCGAAGCCAACCCAGTCGCGCAGTCCGGGCAGGAAGCGGTTGTGCTCAGTCAACTGAACGATATGGCCCAGCGCGGGCTGAGCGATGAGGCCAAAGATCCCGGCCTGAGACGTGATCTTAAAATCATTGACCCAGTGAATCGAGGCATGGTAGAGCCGAAACGCCAATCCGCGCCAGCCGCGATCTTTCCGAGACAGGCGTTGGGCAATGACGACTTGTCCCCCCGCCAGCCATTCCCGAACCAGATCGGGAAGCACCTCGGGCGGATCTTGCAAGTCGGCATCCATGATGATCACCGCCTCGGCCTCGACATGGTTGAGTCCAGCGGTGATGGCGGCTTGGTGTCCGAAGTTGCGGGAGAGCCGCACGAGTGCGATTCGGGGATCTTGGACCGCGCGCTGCTGGATGAGTTCGGCGGAGCGGTCGCGGCTACCGTCGTCAACGAAGATGACCTGCCAATGGACTTCGGGCACCCGCTCCCAGGCGGCTTGTAGTCGATCCACGAGTTCGGGGATGACCTCTTCTTCGTTATAGACAGGGATCACCACACTGCACAGTCGCGCCAGTGGGTGAGTGGTGCCAGTCGAATTGATCGGGATGGTGTTCATGACGTTGGCCGCTGTGCTGTCGTTCGACACTGCGGGACGGGTGGTCCCGGGGATTCGATCCTATCGCACGGTAGAGAGATCAATCTCGCTGGGGTTTTCTGCCAGACGGGGTTGTCGTGGGGAGGTCTCGGGAGCACGATCAGCTGCCCGCGGGGGCAGCCAGGCGATCCCCACTCGGATGTCCGGCGTGTGGTGATGTCCGGGTACGGTGACAATCTCCTGCGGGAGCAGGCGACCAAAATACTCGCTAATGGGGGCAGCGTCCTGTCGCTCGACCGGAGCCGTTCGCCCCTTTCGATCGGTGATGGACCAGACCACGACCGCCCCGCGTCGCATGACCTCATCGCGTCCGATGTCCAAGCTCTGCGGGCCATTTCTCCAGATCACCACCGCCGGGCGATCCGTGGAATACCAGCCAACGTTTCCGGCCAACCATACATCACCAATCACATACGGGATCGGCTGGTGATACTGATCATGCCAGAGCTGGGTCACGGTGGCGGCGAATTCCCGGCCCTCAAAGTCGCAACGCCGCTCGTGCTGAGTCACTGCGGGCGTGGCGGACCACTCGACGAGATACGCCACGACTGGAGCGGTCAGGACAAGGGCCCAGACTCCCAGAACAGGTTGCCAGTTCTTCCACCCCGACGGAATGCTCCGGAACGAAGCGGCCAGGGGAAGCGTGAGAGCCACCAGCATCGGAGCCCCCCACATCGACTTGAGTTCCCAGCCTCGGAGGAACGACAGGCATAGGATCGAGGCGACCGGAACGACGGCCATCAACCACGCAAACCGAACCCGTTCATCGCTCAGTCGGCCAGGCTGCAACTGTCGCCGCAAGACCCACCCAAATGGCATGATCAAGGACACATTGAAGAGAATCGCCACCAAAAAGTCCACCGGATTGAAGACATGGTCGGTCCAGGGTCGCGTACCGTCTCCCCCCGCTCGGCGCAGTCCATACAGCACCGTCACCCACTCATGTTCGGACGCCCAAACCAGGTGTGGACCGAACACGCCAATGGCAGTCAGCAGGGCCACATACGGCCCAGCTGTCCTCCAAGAGGCTCGTCCCGCGGGAGACACCAGCAGGTAAGCCAGCAGCGGCATCGCCAGAAACACAGCCAAGTATTTGCCCAGCAGAGCAACACCGGTGCAGACTCCCAGCAGAAACCACCAGCGGAGGCGTTTCGTGTGAACCCCCTGCCAGAACGAGTCAAACGCCCACGCCCAGCACGGGAACTGGACGACGTTCACATTCAACTCGGGACTCGTGAAATTGTTGTAGAGGATCCCCTCCATCGCCAGCAGGCTCAGCAGCCCTACCGCAGGCCCGAACAGGCGTTTTCCCAGTCGGTACATCCCCCAGAAACCCAACCCGATACAGATTTGGCTCATCAGATACAGGGGAGCGTCCACTCCATTTCCCAGCACAACTGCCGCTTCAGCTGCCCACGCACTGAGCGGCGGGTGCTTTTCGTAACCCCATTCCCATTCATGCCCCCAAGCGAGTGCCTCGACGACATCTAATGGCAAATTGCGATTGACCAGCGTCGGCACCAAGGTCCACACGAGCATGTGGATGGCAATGACCAGAAATGCGCAGCGGTCAAACCACCGACGATTCGTCAGTGAGTCCACCTCAGTGTGTCCATCCATGGGGACTGCTTTCAGCCGGGGCACAGTCAGTCTGGTTTCCTCATGAAACCACGACTTTGATTTTATAAGCCTGCCGGAATCGCAACAACACCAGTCTTGTGGGGTTTTCCGGCTCATCCAGGCTGGTCACCACTGGGGTTGTGGTGATGCAGCGCGACGGACGGATGCAAGTGTGTGCATCTCTCAAGTCGGTCGAGCTGAGTTTCTGCCCCCTCTCCCCACGAGCGACGCGACATCCGGCGAGGACTCTACTGTGGGGGGAGGGCCATACTGGCCTGTTGAAACGAGCGGAAGCTGGGGAGATTAGAAGGAGAGGGAGTCGCGGAGTTTGTAGCGCCTCCAGCGCGCCGATCCGGCGAGCCGGATGGCGTCAGCCACCCGACCAGGCCGCTTGCCGACCCAGTCCGGGGGCTGACGCCGCCCGGCTCGCCAGCGTTTGAGTCGGAGGCCAGCTGACGACGCCGGACGGAGCCCTGGCGTTCACCAACTCGACAGCCATGAAAACGCCGTTTCATCCGGCCAGGGCCGGGGTGAGGGGACAGAATCTGGCTGCCAGCTATTTTTCTGATGCGCGCATCGGATGCCATCCAGCAGCACAGACCGCACGCGCCGTGGCAGCACGTAGGATGGCGTACCCGTTGTCCGTCGTACAAATACTCACCAGGCTCTGGTCGATGGGGGAATTCGCTCTATCATTCGCCATCCACCGCCCCTCACTCTTTGAAAGAATCACCCATGGCCAGCACTGTTGATTGGTACTACCACCGCAAGGGATGCGTTACCTGTCAGAAGATGGACGCTCTACTCGCCTCGCTGGAGATCACTGCAAAAGAGGTCGTCTCGGCGAACAAGACCAAGCTGGGAGTGCCCGAAGCGCTGGAGCTGGTCGGTCAATGCACCAAGCTGGTGGTCAGCAAGGGGACCAAGGGGTTTGAGATCGACTTGAAGACAGACCCGAAGACCGCCGAGGAGCTGCAGGCGTTGGTGATCGGCCCGACGGGGAACCTGCGGGCACCAACGATCAGGAAGGGCAAGACCCTGTACGTGGGGTTCCAGCTGGAAACGTTCACAGCGGCCCTGGGCGGAAAATAGGCGAGCGTCCGGCGTGAGCCGGATGGTCTTGGTCGCCCGAGGGAAGACCAACCGGCTCACGCTGGACGCTCGCCGAGGGTTCAGTTTTCGGCCCCCTTGGCGGCCAGACGTAACCCGATGCCGTAGTGCGTGACGCCCGCGAGGATCACATGCCCGATGGCCAACAACATGAACCAGGCATACATGATTCCTTCGCCACCGCCGCCGCTGTTGATCCCCATCATGCCCAGTGCAAAGAATATCCAGACCAGAACATTACCGAACCAGGTGACCCCCACTCCCAGGATGATCGCGATCGGCCACGCGGCCCAACTGACACTGATCGAGAAGAACGTCACCAGGTGCAGCGCCACCAGCACGATGGTCAACCCGTAAGCAATTCCCAGCACGAATCCCGGCTCTCGAAAGATTTCTGCGAGCAATTCCCCCATGAACGTCATCGAGCACAGAGACAACACGCTCACCGTCGGAATCATCCCCAGCATGGCCCCACCCAGCTTCGAATAGGCAATCACCGGCAACGATTTGGGCAATGTGAGGAGTGTTGACCACGTATGGTCATTCAGCTCCGGGCGGAACAGCTTCGCCGCCAGAAAGCACAGTTCCAGTGGCAACAGACACCAAAAAATAATTCCAGCAGTGTAGATGCACGAGGTCTCGAACCCTTCGTAGGTGTCCGCATCGTACATCGTGAGGATGTAGAATATCGTGCCGAAGAGGAATCCATAGAGCGCATATTTGACCCAAAGGTTACGCGAGCCGCCGCTGACCTGCCAGAAATCCTTCCAGCCCACCGCCCAATCCCAAACTCGCCGAGATCTGCGCGTCGGCCCAAACAGAAGCGCGGCTGACGGATCCTCCTCCAGATGAAAACGAACGAGACCGAAACACACAAGCCAGAACAGGAATCGAAACGCACGGAAAAGGTAGTAAGCGAGAATGCGAAAGGGGTTCACTGACGAAGATATCTGGCCGCTCATGTGCCGCATCGTCGCCCGATCAAAGATCAGCCAGGCGATGCAGAATAGAACTGCTCCCCCGATCAGATTTGAGACGACCTGCGGACTCCAGGCATCCCCCTTGAAAGAGGTCGACAGAATCTCGCCCCACAAACGCCCGCTGGCTGACCAGGAGTGTAGCGGCGCACCGACCTTCTCCCAGAAAGTGTTTGCGGTCGACATGGCCAACCAACCACGCTCAGCAAATAAAGTGAGCCCGGCCCAACAGAAGGCCGGCAAGATGCGCACCGCGATCATCGTGCCGAACGTCCAAGCACACGCTTTGGCGCTATTGGCATTCAGGACCGAAGACAACAAACCCAGGTTTCCGACCAGCACGAGATGGGCCAGCAGCATCAGGTAGCTCGACCAGATCTGCTCCCACGACACTCCCCCCAACGTGACCGTCAACCACGTAAAGGGAAACTGGATCGAGACCAGCACGATGGCGGTCAACATCCGAGGCAACCACTTCCCCAACAGCAGCGACAGCGGACTGACGTTCGCCATGCGGAGCAAGCCCAGCGTCTGCTGCTCCGTCTCTTCGCTGATCGCGATCGAAAAGAACGTCCCGCCCGCCAGCGTGACAACCACCCAATTCGCCCACGTCATCGCCTTGAACATAACTCGGCCTGGAGCCGACTCATATTCAAGCGCACTGAGTCCCAGCAGCAGAATCAACACCACGACGCACGCCAGTCCCACGCGGAACAGGTGGCTCTTGATGTCGCGGGATTCCGTCCGCAGGGCGCGGACTAGCAGTGCGAGAGTTTTATTCATGGGATCATCAGTCGTAGCCTGGACCCCGAGGTCCAGGCGAAAGGGAGCCGAAAATTCGCCCGGACCTGGGGGTCCAGGCGACGGGCACTCACATCACGTCCGCACGCCCCGCTCGGTCAGGTCCATGAACGCATCATTCAGCTTCCGCTGATCCCGCTGGAACCCGGCGATCGGCACCCCCATCGCCAACAGTTGGGTCAGCATTGAGTTCGCGTCGATGTCCGCTGCGTCAGCCGTCAGCCGGAATTCGGGTTTGCCCTCGACCGGCTCCACCGTGGCGACCCCGGTGAGTTCGGGCAGACGAGGAGCCCAGACTTCGATGTCAGTCTCGATACGCAGCCGGTAGACCGGGTGCCCATCCTGGGCATACAGCAGGTCATCCATGTGCCCACTGTACTTCGTCATGCCCCGGTCGATGATCGTGACGCTGTCGCACAGCTCCGCCAGCTCGCTGAGGATGTGGCTGCTGATGAAGATCGTTTTCCCCATCCGCCGCAGCTCGCGAAGGATATCCATCAGTTCGATGCGAGCACGGGGGTCGAGGCCCGACGCCGGTTCATCGAGCAGCAGCAAGTCGGGGTCGTTGACCAGCACGCGGGCCAAGCTCACCCGTTGCTGCATCCCGCGAGAGAGCCCCTGGATGAGGTCGTCCTTGCGGCCTTCCATATCCGTCAGTGACAGCACATCGCCGACGATCACCTCGCGGCGTTTCGACACATGCCCATACGCAGCTGCGAAGAAGTCGAGGTACTCATAGACGGTCATCTGCTTGTACATGCTGAAGTGGTCGGGCATGTACCCGAGCTTCTGGCGGATGGCCTTCACATCGGTGCGGACATCCATCCCGAACACGCGGATGCGACCGGTCTGGGGACGCAGCAGCGTGCAGATCAGCTTGAGCGTGGTGGTCTTGCCCGCCCCGTTCGGCCCGACAAAGCCGTGCAGCGTGCCCGCCCCGACCTGGAAGCTGATGCCGTTCAAGGCGCGGTGGTCCTTGAACAGGTGAGTGACTTTGTCGACTTCAATGACAGGGGAACTCATGGGAAGTCCTTTGGGGGTCGGGAGTCTGACGTTTAGCTGCGACGCGAAGTCTTCGAAGCGGAGCAAGTTTCACAAGTAGACTTCGGCACTCGGAAGCCCATCTCACTGGCCATCGGCCAGTCACATCAAGGATCAGCGGCAGTCGCCATCGACGGGTCGACCTGGGAGACGAACAGCACCTTGCCCGAGGCGGCGTAATCGCTGGGCAGAAACTCGGCGGGGGCATCGCAGTAGACCAGAATCTGGCCGCCTTCAAACGGGGTCGTTGATGTGGGGCCAGCAGTCGGTGGATCGGACTGGCCTCCGTACTGCGGACTCAACTCGGTCCGAGTGGCGATCTGCACCAGGTTTGCGATCAGGTTCTTCTGGAGTTGAGCCGCATCCAGGCGACCGTACCCGGAATAGTACTCGGTCGGAAACATGCTGGTCGTGGGCAATCCAGACGACGAGTTCACCCATCCCGTCCCACGCTGCATCAGGGTGTACGTCACTCCCGCCGACACGAAATAGACCTGCGGATTCGCAGGAATCCCCGCACCCAGTTGGACTTCGATCTTCTGCATCCCCGGATTGAGTTCCAGCTGCTTCACGGTGATCGAGTAGTCCTCCTTGGCCTGCAGGACGGACGACTCCTGAAACGAGCAGGCCGAGAACGGCGGAATGTCGGCCACGACTTTCGCCTCGGGACGGTTCAGGATCTGGGCATTCCCGGAGAATCCCGCATCGACCGCGAATACCGCTGCATCTCCGCGAGCGGGGATCACATACCCGCCTCCGTCGGTCACGAACAAGCTGCCATACTTCTGGAGAGCGACGCGCTGGTTCCCCAACGGATAAGCGACCATCATCTGCCGCAGCCCGGTCGACTCGCCATACCCGCGCTTACCGACCTCGGCATAGAACCAGCTGAACAGGACCACTGTCCCCAGAATCATGGCGTACGTCATGCGGAAGTCGCCCCGTTTGCGGCTGACCAGCCAGATCCCCGGAAAGAGGATGAGCAGGTAAATGAACGCCAGAATGAAAATCAACGTCCAGTTGTGATCGGGACGGACCATGTTCCGCATCGTCTGGAACAGTTGATTGGTGCCCGAAGTGGCCGGGTCGGAGTCGTACTGGTTGCCAAAGTTGTTGGGGTCCGGTGCTGCCTGAGCGACCGCTGTAATCAGTCCCGGAATCTCCCCCGCGTCCTGGACGATCCCGTGCCGCATGACGACCCCTTGCCCGACCAGGAATCGGTCGGCGGGAACGTTGAGATCCTCCAGCGGAGATGGGAAGTTCAAGGGCTTTCCGTCCCGCCCGTTGATCAAATAGAGCCGCCCTCCGCGCCCGAGCCAGTCGCGGAATGCCTTGTGACGCACATCGCCTGCCCAACTCGGGACATGGTCCAAGACCACGCTCCCCAGTGTCTCGGTCCCCGGAGCCCCGATCGGGAAGTCGCTGTCGGAGAAGATCTCGATCCCCTTGATTGGAGAGGAGACACCCTGGTCAGCGAAGAATTGCACCGCCACGGGAGCTGTGAACTCCCGGTCCATGCGGGGCAAATCGAAGCCATCCGCCCCACGCAGCCCCCAGCTGATTCGCCAGTCGGGTTTATCACTGGCAATGTACGCGAGGAATTGGACCGTCCGCACCTCGCCGGGTCCAATGTAGACATCGGGCTCGATGAGCGGGACTTCGGAGCTGCCGACCCCGCCCTCCTTGGTCAACGTCACCTCGCCCCGAAACGCCTCGGGGGAGGGATTGAGAAGGTCGATCGTGCAGAGGTTATAGGCATGCCGCTTCACGGCCCCGTTGAAACCCCAGCGGACCTCTCGGAACTCCAAGGCGCTAGCCAGCCCGCCCCAGCTTGTCAGAACCACCAGCCACACAGCAACCCGCAGTAGCCATCGGGATCCAAGCTTTAAGCCAGCGAAGAATACACCACGGAGGCACGAAGGCACGGAGAAACAGGACAAAGCCGAGTCATCAGGTGAGTATTGAGTTTCGCTCAACAACAGCCTTTGGGGGCTGAGGCAACATTGGATGTCACGGCATCTCTCCGTGCCTCCGTGCCTCCGTGGCGAAAGTTCGCTGGAGTGAGGACCAGGAAAACGACTCCGCCGCTCAGAGCCAGCGGCCCTGTGACCAGCAGGAACGGTCGATAAGTCGCGCATGGATTTCAGCCCCGGGTGATGAGTCATCGACGCGGCAACGCACACGAGTGTGGGAAAGATCACCGCATGATAGTGGCACTTCGTCAGATTTTCGCCGGTGGACCTGTCATACGGCGGAAGTGTGTGTGCATCACAACAGAAGTCAGCGCTCGGTAATTCATGACAGAGGAGTGTACCTCAAGCAAGTCGTCAGAGATTCACCACAGTTCCCGGCCACCTCGCATGAGCAACTTCAGCGCAGCGTCTCGGAAGTGTGAAACGCAGAGGGCGGGGAGGACGCAGAGAACAGGCTCTCCTTCCGAACTCTGCGTTCTCCGCGTCCTCTGCGTTTTCATTCCGCCGGTCCGTCGCGCTCGAGGTGTCGCCTGTGGTTGTCACGAGTATTGCATAGACGATGCATCGGGTTTTGGATACCGACTTTCCTGACGCACACACGGCGGATGTGGTCCACAGAGGCACCGCAGGAATACCGAATCCATGTCTCAGGGGCTCAGTGACATACCGCTTCTCTTGCTCCTCGCTTTCGCATCACTCATGCTGCCTGTGGGAGATGACCATCATGAACGAGCCACTGCCGCAGATTCCGCCTCTCGGCGGACTCTGTTCTTACGAAGAGGCCAGCCGGACCTCACTTTCAGTCGAGGACTGCGTCGAGTGGCTCAAGCGGCTGCACTATGTCTGGAAGCGTCTGCACCAGATTTTCACGTCGCACATCACTGCGGAACCGATCTACGAACTGAAGACGGCATTCAGCCTGCATGCCCATCTCTGTGCCGAACATGCGCAAGCGATCCGCACGCGCGTCTCCGAGATGCGCGAACCGCCCTTGGGATTGGAAGTATTCGTAGGGTGGGACCAGCTCGCTTTGGAGCGCAGGCCCACCACACTCGACGTTATCCCAGGCAAATGGTGGGCCTGCGCCCAGAGCGGCTGGTCCCACCCTACGGCTAGACATTGTTCGCCCCATTCGGGGGTGTTCCAGCCGGGAGTGGGATCGGTGCTGCCCCAGTCGAGTTCGTACTCGCCTTCGCGGGCCATGCGATGGAATGACGACCATTCCCAATCGCGGACACGTGACACTAAATTGTGTTTACGCGGGTTCCAGTGAATGTATACTTCTCGCGGGGAGAAAGAGAAATTTCGTAGGACGGACGTCCTAGTCCGTCCGTGTGCGAACACTCCGGGAACGACGGACTCGGAAGTCCGTCGGACGTCTCATTCCGAGCCGTGCGGAGTATATCGACGCCCCACTCCCGATCGACCCGCTGCCGAAGTCGTACCACCCCGCTGGATCAACCGCCTGCGGTAGATCCTCCGACGCTCCCGCCCCCTCGATGCCGCTCCGCGAAGATGTGGGTAAAGATGAGGGCTTCAGCGGTGGGCTATTGTCGGGTGTCCCTCGCGGGACAAAGAGAGGCCAACGGTGGCCTTTCGTTCTTGGGAGGCATGTGATTTGGCGGTGTTCCACGCCTGGGAAGCCCTGGGGGGGAGGACCATGAACCTGCGTCGAATGGCGACGACACTCCTTCGGAAGTCTGGCGGATACGTTTCCACGGACCGCTCGCCTGACGATAAACCATAAGCCTCCCTCCCCGTGGCTTTTCGGCCACAGGCCCTCGTGGCTTTTCAGAAACATTCGGCATCCCCCGGAAACGTGAACTAGGCTTGGGGACAGACCGTGGTTGGTCCATTCCTTCACCTTCAGTCAGCACTCCGCCGGAACTCAGGTCATGTCACGGGATGTTTCCAGCGACGTAAAACAAGATGTGACGCGAGTGCAAGAACAGCTGCTCGACATGCTGCGCATGGCGGGCACTGAGGCCCCACCGCCGCGTCGTGAAGCGCCCGTGGCCACTGTCGTCGCACCTCCCGTGGCCGCTCCGGTGAAGGCACCCACAGCTGCCAACACGACGGCCCCCGCCTCATGCTCGCCACCGTTGCCAGGAGAAGATTGCCCCAAGTGCGGCTCGGATACTCCTTGGGGTCGGTCCAACTGGTGCCCCGAATGTGGTTACTACCCGAAGACCGGTTTTGCAGGCACGGGGATTGTCGAGGACGACTCCGCCGCTCCGCCGCCGTCACTGCTCTCCATCATACCCGCCTGGGTGATCCCCACAGTGGTGGTCTCACTGGCCATGTTCGTCGGCTCGGTCATCTGCCGTTTCGTCTTCAATGACGCGCTGCTGCGTTCACTGGTCGCCATCACCCAGTTACTGGTCTTTGCCGGGTTCACGTTCGCCGTTCACAGCCGAGCCTCCATGCTGGCGATGAAGACGGGGCGAGGCTGGATGGCCTTTGTGAATCCGGGCGAGACATGGGCCTTGGTTCTCGGCAGAATGCCCGCGACGCGGATGCTGATTATGTTGCTCGGATGCGGGCTGTCCGGGATGGTGTCTTCATTCGTGATTGGACCGGATGTCGATTTGATCGCCGAGGAGATTGCGAAGGAAGTTAAGAATCGCCCCAAGGTGACCTTCTCCGACATTGTCGGGGCCATGACGAAGATGTCGGGCAAAGCCTTTGGAGACCCCAAGAAGAACCTCGCCATGAAGGCTTTTGGAGGTCTGATTCAAGCGACCGGACAAAGTTCTGGAGGTGGTAGTGCTGGCCCCGATGACTTGGAAGGGTCCATCGGCGATCTGGCAGGCATGGCGGGCATTGTCACCGCGAATTCGATGTCCGGCGGCGGAGGCGGCGGGGAAGAAGGTCTGGAAGGTGCCATTGGTGACCTCGGAGAAACTGCCAGCGCGTTGACGGAAGGCTCGACCTCGAAACCCGTGGAAACACCATTGGTGAACTCCCCATCCAAGCCAGGAGAGTTGGACGAAGGGAAGAGTGTCCTCACCATTCGGGACGCCAACGGTACATCCACACCATCAGAGACTCCATTGAACTCGGACAAATCCAATCCATCGAATGCCAAGGTGAACGGCACCTTGGATTACTGGATCTACGGATACACAACCAACCCCGAGGGAGAACTCCGCTCGCTTCTCCTGGCCACGACTGGTGGCTCGGGTCCACTGCGGTTCTCTCAGAAACTGGGAATCGAGGGCTTCAGTGCGGAAGAGCTGGCCCAGATCAGTGACCAGCTGAAACCCTACCGAGTCCGCAATTCTGCCATCAGTTCGCCGTATGGGGGCAAGTGGGTCAAGCCCGTGGTCAAATGCCGCGTTGACCACGAAGGGATCAACACGGACCAGAGACCCATCAATCCGAAGTTTCAGAAGGTCATCCTGCCTTAGCAATCCACCTCCTGGAGCGGACCAGCTCAAGTGGGCGATCTCGAACTCAGGACGCTGGGGAAGGGCTTGTCAGGTGCGGGTCCAACGGACAGAGACATGGGGTGCATGCCCCTCAGATCCGGACGAAGATCTTCCGGCGATAGAGCCAGAATAGAATCAGCCAGACGACGAGCAGGATCGCAGCTCCTTGCAGGAGTGGCTCATAGTCGGCCCCCGCCAATCCAAACACCTTCGTTCCCAAGTGCCGGTCCAGCGCCGCCCGAATCGGAGCGAACAAGACCCACTCGGAGCAGTAAGCCACGATCGAATTGCTCCCGATCACGATCACGGGAAAGGCCCACTTCTTATACCCTGCCACATCAATGATCGCGTAATACCCCGCCAGGATCGCCAGGCTCCACCCACCCGCGAACAACACCCAGCTCGGCGTCCAGATCCGTTTCACAATCGGGCAAATGTCGTAGTGAGCAGCTGCGAGGGCGATGCCAAAGCAGAGGGCACTCCCCCCGAGTAGTCCCGCGATCTTTCGACCCGGCGTCCGCTCGGACTTCAACCACCCGCCCGCCAGTAACCCCACCAGCATCGTGCCGAGGGTCGGAATGAAGCTGAGGGTGCAGTACCCGCCGCCGCTGTGCGTAAACGTTTTTTGGCGAGGGAAGAGGTTCATCCACCAGCCATCAAAGGCCCACGCGGGGTGGGTGTTCATATTCCAGTGAGCCGAGAACCCCTTCAGGTGATGTTCCCAATCCGCAGCGACCCCGGTCTGGCTCCAGTCGAACTCCGACCCCGGCAGCGGAGACCTCGCAAACAGTCCCCAGTAGCCGACGAGGATCGCCACGAGTGCGGCCAGCTGGATCTTCCAGTTCGTGTGCCCCAAGAGAAAGAGCCAAAAGTACCCGAGGCCAATCTGCGTCAGCGTGTCATCGAACGTGAAGTTCGTCTGGTCCTTACCCAGTGAACGCAGAAAGATCCCCAGGAACACCAGCAGCACCGAACGCAGTAGCGCATGCAGCGTCATCGCAGATGTCGATTCCCCCCGCTGCGTTCGACTCGCCAGCGAGAACGGCAACACCACCCCGACGAGCATCGTGAACGATGGCTGGATGAGGTCGTGCAACGTGCAGCCGACCCACGGAATGTGGGACTGGTGAAACGCCAGTCGGCTCCAGAACTCGCTGCCCGGAAGAGCGCTGGCCACCTGCTTGAGTTCCAACACCTCGGCCAGCATCAAGAACATCACCGTGCCGCGATAGGCATCGACAGAGACCAAACGATTGGTCGGAAGTTCGGTCGAGAGAGACGACATGGTGATCCTGACGTTCAATCCGGGGGATGCCAGCACGGGGTTCCCCGCTCATCGGCCCGTGGTGGTCGTCGTGCCGCTGTTACTGCCCTGAAAGGAGAACACCGCCACATCAATGATCTGATTGAAGGACGGGCTGATCGCCATTCGGACGTAGCGGCGATCGGCAGACACGACGGCTTGAACGGCGAGGTTGGTCCCTTCCGGGATGATACTGATCCCCGGAGCGAATCCGACCCCGCCGAATGCTCCGCTTCCTCCGGCGGGGACGACGCCTTTGTGGCGCGACTGCTGCATTTCGGCGACGGCTTGGCGGACCTCGCGGTTGACGACCCGTCGTGTCGGTCGGCCCGCTTGGCTGGCAACCCGCTCCCAATCCCGGGCGACGCCTTGGGGAACTGCCAGTAGCGCAGACCTTCGCTGTTCACGACGCCCGTCTTCCAGAGTGACTTTCACGACGACTTGGTTGGTCTCATTGAACTGGATCGTCTGTGTCATCTTCTTTTCGACGGCGCTTCCGGCATGGGTTACGATCTTCAGAATCGCCCGGTTGCCCACGATCTTGCCGGAGACCTTCTTGACCGTTAGTGCGTACTCCCCGCTGAAACCCATCGGACAGACGAAGTCCTCGTGGCAGTTTTCCGGCTGAGGGCCAAAACCATCGTTGAGCAGCGTGCCGCCCCCCGCAGATTCGCGCATCTCAAAGGAAGAGATGCCTCCGGCGGGGTCTGTCACCGAGAGATCGAGATCCCCAGTGCCATTCCACTGGAGTCGCACTTGCATGTCGCGACGCCGAGCCTCGGTCGCCTGTTTATCGAGTTGAGCGAGCAAGTCGTCCCGCTGGGCCAGTTGCAGCCGTTTTCGAGTCACGGTGAGCAGGTCTTCGGCTTGCTCGTGTAACCGTTGATGGTCGACACTCCACCCATGCCGCAGCACTCCGCACGCTGCCCAAATCGCATCCTCTGTGACCTCAGTTTTGGCAGCGAGCTGCATGCTGAGCGAGTAGGGTTCGGGGCGATCGGGGGACATCCGTGAGGCCTGTCGGTACATCCGTAGTGCAGAATCATCCCTCCCAAAATTACTGAGATAGGCTCCCGAGTACATCATCGATTCATAGGTCGCGTTGCCGAAGTCCGCGATGGACAGCACGACCCGCTCGACTTCGGCTTTGGGGTATTTGGCCATCTCCATTGTGACAGCCAGCACCTCATACATCCACGGCTGGGCTTGTCCCTCGATAATGGCGGCATTCAGTAGCGCGATGACATGTTCGTGCAGCTGCTGCTCCGTCAGGTAGGTCACATGCCGCTGGACCTGTCTGACCGAGGGCTTGGTCTTCGCGAAAAAGGGACGCCAGACCTCGGGACCGAATGCTTTGTCGTCCGGAAAACCAGCCACGGGCTTTAACTCGGTGGCCCCGGTGATGCGGAGTGTTCCAGGAGCAATGGTGCCGACTGCAGGCGGTGAGTTCGCTGCAGGCTTGTCTAAACTGGGAGGGGAAACGCCAACAGCGGCCCCCGGGGCATTCCCCGAGTTCCGCTGTTTGGCTGGTCCCCGAGGGGCAGCAACCTGCGCCAAGTCCGCAGCCTGCGTAGATTCCGTCAGTTCAGCCGGTTTTTTTTTCCAGCATCAGCCAGCGGAGCACGTGGTGCGTGGGGCACACTGAAGAACCCTTGACCACCACCTCCGCCGCCGCCTTGTTGCTGGCCACCTTGTTGTTGGCCACCCTGCTGTTGCTGCTGGCCACCGCCGACGCCACCACCACCCCGTAGGGGACGGATGGGAATCACGAGGTCACCCACCGGGTAAACTCGGGTCTGATACTTCTCCAAGGCTTTTTCTTCGGTGGTGATCTTCATCACTTCGTCTTCGATCACGAAGGTCAGTGGGGTGCCGTTAACGTTCTCCAGCATCAATTTCAGGGCGCTCCGCAGGGAAATCCCCGAGATGACGAGATTGATCCGGGTTTCCGCATCCAAGCCCGCATCGGTTAGCGCCTGCTCATCCAGGCGGATGGGGATGTTGTGCTGCTGCTGAATAAAGTCGACGACTTCCTTCAATGTGTTGTCAGGGAACTCCAACGAGGTCGGGGAGTCCAGAGCATTAGAGATTTTCTGCTCGTTTTTGCTGTCCTTGTGCAGGTCCACCGATTTCCACTTCGCACGCTTGAGTGTCAGCTGTTGCCAGACAGCGGCGGGGGGATAACGGACGGGAGGCTCATCCGGGAACGGAACGTGGGAGAGTTCCACCTGATAAAGGGTTTCCAGGAACCGGTCATACCGCAGCGACTGCAGGTGTTC
Organism: Planctomycetota bacterium; assembly: GCA_031431195.1. Taxonomy (GTDB): domain Bacteria; phylum Planctomycetota; class Planctomycetia; order Planctomycetales; family Planctomycetaceae; genus TH-plancto1. The sequence continues at coordinate 24,911 of JANPCU010000385.1, forward strand.
GGACTTGGAGAGCTGACCTGCCGCCTCCGAAACGAAGACCGTGGCAGCCCCGGTGGCCGAGTTGGGGGCCATAGATTCAATGATGCGGGCTACTGCTTCGGCCTCTTCAAAGGCATTCGGATCCCCGTGATAGCCATCGTCCATCAAGGCCCGAATACGGTCGACGAGCTGTTTGAGTTTTTCGTCCTGCTCAGCTGCGAAATCAATGACACGCTCCTGAGCTTCTTGTTCGGCACGACGTTGCTCGCTGGCTTGGATGCGGATTTGGAGCACCTCTTGCTGATTTCTGAGGTCCGTCAGTGCCGCGTCGGCCCGCTTCAGTAGGCCGGCCTTGTCGTCAGCGTCGATGTCCATTGCGGATTTAATGGCCCCGCGACTGCTTTCCAAGAGTGTCACTGCCGCGTCTGGAGAGATCGAGAGGGCCTGCTTCGCTTGCTTGATGTCGCTTTCCAGTTGCTGCTGCAACTTCTGCGTGCGGGCCGTGCGACGAGCCTCTTCTTGAGCGATGGGTGAAAGATCGATCGGATTCAATCGATTGCCCAATGGCAACTCGGCTTCGGCTGCAGGCAGCTCGGGAGCCGGAGCTTCCACAGCTGGGGCCGCAGCGTCAACAGGGGCTTTCTCGGCAGCCTCTTCCTGCAGAGCGACCGTTTGTACCTTCAGTTTGCCCACACGGTTCTTGATCCCGGTGGCGTGGACATTGCCCGGATCAAGCTGGCGAAGCTCATCCGTCACGGCATCCGCTTGAGCGATGTCACCCCGGAAGAGCAAATTGTCAGCTGTGATTTCGAGTTGTTCGACTCGATCCGCGAAAGATTGCCTCGCAGCTTGCAGGAACTGAACTCCGGCAAATGGCACTTGCTGCCCATTGGCAGCGGTCGCCTCGTCCCAGAAACCGGTCAGGTACTGATTGCCCTTCTGGAACTTGGCTTCAGGAATGTTCCAGGACAGCTCACCCTCGGATGTCTGCACCGAGAGCGACGCCCCCGCGTCCCACTGTCCCCGAGCTAAATAAAACGTCTCGCGATCCGATCGCAGAGGCAGCGGTTGTTGAGGAATGACTTCCGCGTCCTTCCAGTGGACCGCTAGCGAAGTCGGGTAAATGACGGGCAGATCGATCGCCGTGGCCAACTGTTGTCCAATGGTTGCTGCCTCGACGGACTCGTGGTCGATCAGGGCCATCCCGCCGGTCATTTGAGCGAGATTTCCGACCATCCGCAGGTCTTTATTGGCTCCGACGGCGAAACCATGAATCGGGATCTGACGCTCCCGAAGTTTCGTCACGAGCGCTTGCATTTCGCTAGTCTGGATCAGGTGATCCGAACTCATCCCGTCCCCGATGTAGACGATCGAGGAAGCACGACCCGTCTGGATTTGGGCTGTGGCTGCATTCAGTGCCGACATCAAATCGGTGGCCCCGGCAGGCAGGCGGTTTTCCAAGGTCGTGATCGACAGGGTGGCTGCCTGTTGAGGAGACACGAACCCCTTCGTCAGTGAGGTCGACTGCATGTCGATCGCCGACACCTGCACTCGGTCTGTCGCCGGGAGTGCCGACAACAGTCCCCGCAGAACCTCGATCGCCATCGTGCGGTGTTCACCGACTTGGCTCGCTGAAGTATCGACCAGAATCACATGGTCGTGCGGAACAGCGACGGCCAAGCTGGTTGGTCCCTGTAAGGAAACCGCGAAGTAGGCGTGACCGTCCAGCGCCTGGTGGCTGTAAACCACAGCGGCCTCGGTAATCGGGTCAGCTGCCCACGCAGAACCCGCAGCAGCCAAACCAGCCAGCCAAGCGAACGCATTCACTTTGAGGGAACGCATACTCCGACTCCTCAGGAAGACCCTGATATTGGACAGACAGTACGCCCACAGACGTACCGGACACTGGAAACATCAGACAGGACAGCGCAGTGTTGGCACGATCCGCGCCAAGAATCGAGTCTATCACCTCACTCGACCGACCCCCTAACAGATTCCGTCCCGATTCTTGCACTTTTGCAGTCCTGAGGACGGATCACCTCGGCGTGGTCGGCAGGACCGACACGCTCGGTCTCTTCGGACTACTTCACGGCCCCGAATGGAGACTTTCCTCCGGACAGAGAGAGCTTCGCTCGTTCTGCCAGTACTTTCTCCAGCCGAGTCCGTGAATAGAGCCGCACCAGCTGATCGTTGTGGAGCAATCGCCCCTGCTCATCGGTGGTTAGAGCGTCGAGGATTTCCGGTTTGACCCGGCGAGCATAGAGGGCGGCAAAGGACTCAGGATCGACACCCTGCCCGGACTGGAGATCTTCCATGGCGTTTCCTCCCCCGCTGAGGATCAGGAAGGCGTTCGGAGACTCGCTGAGTCCTTCGTACAGACCATCCTGCTGCAAGGCATCCATCGCCGCTTTCAGCGACTCGTGGGCCACTTGCACCTTGGAGGCGGTCCCCTCCGACAAACCAGCATCTGCGTCTTGAGCGATCAAACTCGCTGACCCTGGTCGCGAGCCGGAACCACAACAATAGCCGAGCATCAACATGGCCAGCCCAAAGCCCAGCGTTTGGTATTTCATGAGTCAGAACCTCTCGTCAGTGGAGGAAGCCCGTGGAGCCACTCCACGAGACGAAGAGCCTGATGGTAACAACGTGTCTTCGGCGGATGCCAGACCCAATTGAACCAAATACGATGTCACGCCGCCTTGCGGTCACCCGTGGAGTCGACACGGGAAGTCGGAAAGGGCATGACATTCGGCGTAGTGCGCCGCCCCGGGCCCCGCACTTTGTCTCCGATTTTCTGGCTGATCAGCATCATGATCAGACATCCACCGAATACGATTGCACATCCGAGAATGGCAATTTGATCATCCGAGAGTTGAACGGCAAGTGACATGGGAGGCAGGCTCCAATCTCTTCAGTGACGGAAACAGTCGACCAGAAACCTCTCTGATCACGGGCTCGTCCCGTGGTGACGCCTCCGCGCGATTCCACTCTGAGATTTCGTCGGACACGGTGCCTCGCCTTCAGTCGGCCATCAGAAAACGACCGAGACCGGGCCGAACAGCGATTGAGCCTCGACGTGGGCTGGCTCTGACGCTTAGCCTGATCCTGCCGGTCGTATCGAAGTTGATGTCGATTGCCGAACAGACACGCCCCCGGTTTCCTCAACCGTCAATAATCCGCGTGGCTGTTTTTCAGAGAGCGAGGGGCACTCGGTGAGAGTTCCCGAGGATCGCCCGCTGAACTCCGCAGGCTTGGGCGAATCCCGGCGCGGGCTGTGCGACCGAAGAAGGAGGCGTTGGGTTGACCTGACCATGGGGAGTCGGGTGGTTGACCAGTGTCATCACGAGGGCGGACGTTAACTGGCAGGCGAGGGGCCAGAATTGAAACGCAGAGGGCGCAGATGACGCGGAGAATCCCTCGATCTGAGGCCGATTCCCGGTCGACTACTCTTCCATTCTCTGCTTTTCCTCGGCGCACTCAGCGTCCTCTGCGTTTCACTCTCCCCCTTGATGAGAACTTGTGCGGCCTTCCGTGTGCAATCGCTGGGGAGGCTATGACCGTCTTGCACTCAGTTTTGCATTCGGGACGGGACTCTCTTGCATCGAGATTGACAGTTGGGATAGTATGTATCAACTTACGCTGATGGGCTGTCGATCATTCACAGCAATGACTCGATTCACCAAACTTTGAGAAACCGTCACCGACTGGCAGGAAGTTCTCATGATTGATTTTCGCTTTGGCCCCACGCACCAGAACTGCGAAGGCACTTCCCGACGGAACTTCATGCGTGTCGGTGGGCTGGGCTTGTCGGCAGTCACGCTCTCCCAGCTGATGCGGGGCCAGGCTCAAGCGGCAGGAGTTCCCGTTGCCACGCCCCAGAAATCCGTCATCTGGCTGTGGCTCAGCGGGGGACCGACTCAGATCGAGACCTTCGATCCCAAGATGACTGCTCCCTCGGAATACCGCAGCGTCACCGGCGAAGTGAAGACCGTGCTGCCCGGTGTCACGTTGGGCGGGAACTTCGAACGCATGGCGAAGATCGCCGACAAGATGGCGTTTGTGCGCTCGTTCGCCCATACCAATAGCGGTCACAGTGGCGGCACCCACTACATCATGACCGGCTACGACAATCGTCTGGCCGACAACGGGGCGGTCTCTGATCGACCGTTTCCCGGCTCGATTCTCTCCCGTGTCCGTGGCACGAATCATCCGACGACCGGCATCCCGACCTATGTCCGACTGGGCGGGATCTATGCCGATGGACCGTCATTCCTCGGCACGGCCTTCGGTCCGTTCGACCCCAGCGGTGAAGCCCGCCGGAACATGTCTCTGTCTGTCGACAACGCGCGTCTCGGCAATCGCCGTCAGATGCTCGACGGGATCGACAATGTCCGACGCGAAGTGGACCGCAGCGGCTTAATGGAAGGGCTCGACTCGTTCGAGCAACAGGCGTTCAACCTGATCCTCAGTAAGTCGCAACAGTCCTTCGACCTCAAGTACGAAGACCCCCGCGTCGTCGACCGCTATGGCGACGGACTCGGCCAGCAGATGCTGCAAGCTCGCCGCCTCGTGGAGGCCGGTTGTGGATTCGTGACCATCAACTTCGGTGGTTGGGACATGCACAGCAGCGTCAAGATGGAGATGGACAAACGCGGACCGGAAGTTGACCGGGCAGTGGCCGCTCTGGTTGAGGATCTCGATCAACGCGGCATGCTCGAGAACACGCTGCTCGTCGTCAGTGGTGAGTTCGGTCGGACCCCCAAGATCAACGGTTCGGCGGGTCGCGATCACTGGGCCCCACTCAGCACTCTCGCCCTCGCCGGTGGCGGTCTCAAGATGGGTCAAGTCGTCGGTGAATCGGCTGAGAAGGCCGACATCCCCAAGACGACCCCGATCACCCCGCAGGATCTGATGGCCACGATGTTCCATGTTCTCAACATCGACCGCCGCATCCAGTTCAACAACCAAGCCGGTCGTCCAACCTACATGATCGAGAACGGCAAGCCGATCGAAGAACTTGTGTAGCACACCCTCTTGGAATACACCATCACATTCATTTCGCAACAACCCCGGTCAGCTGATCGGGGTTGTTCGTTTGGACAGTGTTCATCCTCGCCCTCGTGAAGAATCCATATGGCGATCGGTCAGACTTGTCTGACCCGTGGGATAGGCTTCCAGCCTGTCAACTCCAGTGAAAAGTCAGGCTGGAAGCCTATCCCACGGTCAGCTTCTTCTGTCCGTTCGCCTTACTCCTCCAGTATGAACTCAGCCGGCGAGACCGCCCGCTTGATCAGCGTCTGCGTGCGACCATCCTCGGACAGCAGTGTCTCATCCATGATCGACCGCATCAGGATCCAGCCTCGAATCACATGAGACGAGACGCGCGTCACATCATGGGACAAAGCCAGCTGGGTGCCGTCGAGGCCGGGGCCTTCGTGGAGGATGCGGAACTCGGCGACCTCGGGGGACAGCCGGGCATCAACGACTAATCGCCGCTGGGCATATTGCGGGTCAAGGCTGTGCTCTTGGACCACGTTAACCGCGTCCGTCGAGAACAGGTCTTCGGTGTCGGCGGGCAGTTCCAGGTTCCCGAGATAATGCCCATTCAGGAGGGCATGCTTGACGGCGATCCCGACCCGAAGTCGTTCCGATTCATCGGCCAGCGGCAGGCAGCGCAGCATCTCTTGCAGACGCCCCACCAGCGGATCAATCAGCCCCGGATCATTCTGAAGTGTGAATCGGCAATGGCATTCCGAGAGGGCGTTCATCAACCGCGTCTGGCTGCGATCAACCGACGCGGAGGACACGATGCGTGACACCACATCGCCCAGATGTTTCGCCAGCGATGCCTTAGGGACGTAGCTGGCCGCCCCGACGCGGAGGGCCTCGGCGGCGATCTCTTCGCTACCCTGGGCAGTCATCAGGATGACGGGTAGTAGCGGGAAACTCTGCTTGATGGCCGACACCAGCTCCAAGCCGTCCATCTCGGGCATCTGCAAGTCACTGACCACGGCATCGGGGAGCTGTTGCCGAATCTGGCGGAGGGCATCGGCCCCATCCACGGCATACGAGACAGTCGTGTCCCGTTCTTTCAGCAGCACTCGACCCGCCAGCACTCGATCCACCGGCGAGTCATCGACAACGAGGATGTGAGGCAAGATGTCTCTCCGGGCGGCAGCAGCAGGGGGGATGTGAACTTAGGATTCCAGAGTCTTGACAGTCCGGAGGTGATGAAACCAGTCGACTCAGTGGTCCAAGGAGTAGCGGGGTCGAGTCTCCTCGTCCTCCGGCTTCGACCGCAGCAACTTATCCAGTCGCTGGTCGCTGCAGCCCGACAACTTCATCAATGAACGTGTCGGGAGTACCGCTTCATCGTCATCCGCCAGCGAGGGTCGCTCTCCCTGCGGCTGGTAGTCGACCTGAAACCGCTTCCCCATCAAGCCGAGAACGCTCCCAGGGAGGACCCACTTTTGGTGATAGGCCATCCCGTCCACGGTCGTCCCGTTCTTGCTGTCGAGATCGGTCATCTGCCAATGGCCCTGCCTCCACTCCAGCGAACAGTGTCGCGAGGAGACAAACGGAAACGGCAGCACCACATCACAGCCAGAACCGCGACCGATCACGATGCTTGGCTTGCGTAAGACGATGGCCGGACCGCCTCCGCAGGGAACGAGCAACCCGAGTTCGAGATCACGAGCCGGTTTCGCGGGCGGCGGGCTTGGCTTTAGAGCGGGGGAGACAGACGCAACGGGTGCCGCGACAACCTGAGTTTCGGGCTCGCTCGCGGGAGCCTCGAACGTAATGCGGTAAAACTTGCCCGAGATATTCAGTACATCATTCGGGTTGAGTCGACAAGCAGCACTCGCCGTCCCGTTGACTTCCAGCAGGCAACCCGAATCGATCTTGCGGACGTGCCACCACCCCTCCAGGAATCGCAACTCGACATCGGGAGCCGCCGGATAGGCCCCCGCCTCACGCTTCAGCCGGAGTACCAGCCGCGCCTTACTCAGTGCAACCGCTTGACCACCGCCACAAGGAACGAGATGCCCAAACATCATTCACCTCGCCGACCATGCACTTCAATTCACCTCCGATTAATCTACCGTGAGACCGCCGAGTTACAAGCATGCTTGTGGTCTACCGGGAAGAAGAGATGAATATCACGGGCGGAGGATTCACCGTGAATTCCCCATCCGGAGTCCCCATCGGGCGGGCGAGACGCACTGGGTGATTGTTCCCGAGGATCGCTCGGCGGACTCCTCCTGATCGGGTGATTCTCGGCGCTGGACACGAAGGCCGTGGCTGCACCGAATCCATAGGAGCCTGGTGGGGGACGAGCGTCACCACGGCGACGGACGTTTTCCTCGGGTCGGGGCAGTCGTTTTTTTGGCAGGCGAAGGACCAGAGTGGAAACGCAGAGGGCGCGGAGAATCTTTGGGGGTTGAGTGAGGCTACCTCCCGGTCGACGGCACGTCTCTGCTCTGCTCTTTCTCTGTTCTTCCTCGGCGATCTCAGCGTCCTCTGCGTTTCAGACTTCCTCGGACGCAGAGGCTGGGCGGAGTTCCGTGTCCCATCGCTGGAAAGGCCAAGTGTGTCTCGCACTCGGGGCTGGGCTGATGACAATATGGCTTAGACATCTGGTTTTGTTCTACCGGGATTTGTCTCGTGCTTGACGTCCCGAAAGGTCACGACTTGATCGCCCAGAGCAACGCCCTGGGAACCGGCCACGCGAGGAGTGAGGAAGCCCGGAAGCGTCACAAAAGCACCGGATGGTTCGGCTTCCATTCCGACCTGTCTAGACCAATTCTTGATCAGCCCGAGGCGAGACTCCTGTCGAGCTGAGGGTATTAGAAAATGTCATCCCAACTCGCTGCTCACGACTGGCTTCGCCCTCCCGATAGGGCTGTCCGCTCACCCCAATCTCAGCGTGGACTGAGCGCTTAACATCACTCTACGGCTTGGCGGGCGGGGCGGGCTTTTTGATCTTGCCAGTTTGCAGATCCTTGACCACCTCGGCCAGGATCGCCGGATCTTTTTTGTCGAGAATGTGCTTGATCCGGCTCTCGGGAACACCGAGCCGGCCCATCATCTCCTCCACCGTCTTCCAGATTTTGGCCTTCTGCTTCTCACCCGTCGCCAGATACAGGTTCGTCACGTTCTCGGCCAGATGCTGCTCATCCAGCTGATCGCGGTTGTCATAGAACCGCTTGATGATCTTCTGCTGAGACGGGGAAAAGTTGCGGTTTTCAGCCATGATTGTGTGGAAGCGGCCAGGAAGGAGAGGGAGAGGCCATGCAGGCGGGTTGAAATTTATCGGATGCGATCACTCTCTGGCAACGGCAGTTGGGGAACGAACCGTCAGCCGGAAGTCCAGGGATTGCCCATGACGCCTGTGATCAGTTTGCCTACAGTATCCATCAACTGATTCGACACGCCTTCCTTGCCCCTTCGATGCCCTCCGCCACCGTCACGACGCTGAACCGCTCCCTCACCAAGCATATCGCTCGGGAGGATGAGCCGCGCCAGCGCCCGCTCGACTACCGGCTGATTGCGAGGCTGTTCGAGTTCACTCGGCCCTATGCCTCGAAGCGAAATTGGCTACTGGTTACGGTGGGGCTGCGGTCGTTTCAGCTCCCCGCGCTGACGTGGATGGTGGCCGCTGTGATTCGCGGGCCGGTGGCGGAGAAGAGTGTCCCCGGCGTGATGTGGGGGGCGGCGATCTTTGCGGTGCTCGCACTCACCACGCAGATCGTGATGCACTTTCGGCAGCGGCTGGCCCTCGAACTGGGTGAGGCGGTCGTGACCGACATCCGCAAGGCCGTCTTCGCCCACATCCAGCGGATGCCGATGCGCTGGTTCCACCAGACCAAGGTCGGCCGCGTCATCAGCCGCATGACCTCCGATGTCGAGGATCTGCGTCTGGGGGTCCAGGACGTGTTGTTCGTCAGCCTCGTACAGGTCGGCCAAATGATCCTCGCAGCTGGGGCGATGCTGTGGTACGACCGGGCGCTGTTTCTGATCGTGCTCGGTCTGGCTCCGGTCATCTGGTTCATCAATCAGCACTTCCACAAGAAGCTAAGCGTGGCCCTGCGGAACATGCGCGAGTCGTTCAGCCGGATCACCGCCACACTGGCCGAGTCGGTGGTCGGGATTCGCGTGACGCAGGCCTTCGTGCGGCAGGAAGAAAACGCCCGCATCTTTGAGGATCTGGCTGAAGACCACTCGAAGTTCAACACCGTGGTGATGCGGACACACGGCCAGTTCCTGCCGCTGCTGGAACTCAACAGCCAGGTGTTCATCGCGCTGTTGTTGATTGTCGGCGGCTGGCGGGCCTTCCAGCCGGGGAGTACCACGAATGTCGGCGATCTGGTCGGGTTCTTCTTCATGGCGAATCTGTTCTTCGCCCCGATCTCGATCCTCGGCAACCAGTACAACCAGGCGATGACCGCGATGGCCGGAGCTGAGCGGCTGTTCCAATTGCTGGACACGCCGCCCGATTGGGTTGATCCGCCGGATGCGATCGCGCTGACCGATCTGAAGGGGGAGGTGGCCTTCGAGCAAGTGAACTTCGAGTACGAAGCGGGGCGGCCCGTGCTGATCGACTTCAACTTCGTCGTGCAGCCGGGCCAGACGATCGCCCTCGTCGGCCACACGGGCAGTGGCAAGACGACGATCATCAATCTGGTGTCGAAGTTCTACCTGGCCAACTCGGGCCGCGTGCTGATTGACGGCCACGACATTAAGACCCTGAGCGGCGACGCCCTGCATCACCGCATGGGGATCGTCTTGCAACAGAACTTCTTGTTCTTCGGCACCGTGGCGGAGAATGTCCGGTTCGCGAAACCGACTGCCACTGATGACGAGGTCCGGCGGGTCTTCGAGCAGCTGGACTGTGCCGACCTCATCGCCGCCCTACCCCAAGGCATCCACACCCCCGTCGGCGAACGCGGCGTGTCGCTCTCCCTCGGCCAGCGACAACTCATTTGCTTTGCCCGCGCGATGATCGCTGACCCCCGGATTCTGATCCTCGACGAGGCCACCAGCAGCATCGACAGCCAGACCGAAGACCGCCTGCAAACCGCCCTCGCCAAACTCCTCGCGGGTCGCACCAGTTTCGTCGTCGCTCACCGCCTCAGTACGATTCGCGAGGCCGACCTCGTGCTAGTCCTCGATCATGGACGACTGGTGGAGTCCGGCACCCACGCAGAATTACTCACTCTCAACGGCACCTACGCCGCCCAATACCGCCGCTTTGTGGCTTCGTAGGCTCAACCATGCCCTCCGAACCTCACAAAACTCGCCGATTCACAGTGATGGCAACCGGGGGCTTGCAATGCAATTGCCCGAACTCGAATCTGGAATCGCATTCCCTTCCGTGCCGAGACGACAGATCGCCAGCACCGACTAGTGATTCGTGATGCGAAGTGTCATGCGAGATTAGGACACGACAACGCTCCCGGTTTCGCCTAAACTACTCGGCCCGACGTTGGACCCGACACACGGACGCGAGACACAGTGGCACGGAAAGCAACGAAATCCTTACCGCCTTCGCTTGATGCCCAGACGCTCCAACTGGGGCGGGAGTTGTGGGCTGCGCTGGATGACCGGCGACCGACGATCTTTGACCGCCGTTGGTGGCTCGATCATCTGCTCGAATGGGCGATGTCTGATCCGTCGGTCAAGGTGCAGATGTTCCGCTTTGTCGACGTGCTGCCCTCATTGAAGTCGAGCGAATCCATCGCCCGGCATTTGCAGGAATACTTCGAAGATGTGCAGTCGCATCTGCCTTTGGCAGCCCGGCTGGCTCTGGAAGTGGGCGACGCGGATTCGCTGCTCGGCAAGGCGCTGGCGGTGAACGCCCGCAACAATGTCCGCAAGATGGCCGAACGGTTCATCGCGGGACACAACGCGGAGCAGGTGTACCAGAGCGTGAACCGGCTGCGGCGGGCGGGGTTAGCCTTCACGCTCGACCTGCTGGGCGAAGCAGTCATCAGCGAACCGGAGGCCGAAGCCTACCAGAAGCAGTATCTCGACCTCATTACGACTCTCGCTCCGCAGGCCGAGAAGTGGCCCGAGAACGATTTAATCGACCGCGATGACTCGGGCTTCCTCCCGCGCTGCCAAGTCTCGCTCAAACTCTCCGCTCTCTACAGCCAGTTCAAACCGATCGACCCGGTTCGCAGCTCCAACGCCGTGAAGGCCCGCCTGCGACCGATTCTGCTCGCCGCCCGCGAACACGATGCCTACGTCCATGTCGACATGGAGCAGTCGTCTTATAAAGGGCTCACGCAGCAGATCTTCCGCGAAGTGCTGATGGAGGACCAGTTCCGCGACTGGTCCGATGTCGGCATTGTGATACAAGCGTACCTCGCCGATGCGGAGTCGGACCTGTTGAAGTTTCGGGAGTGGGTCGACGAGCGCGGCACGCCGATTTCGATCCGCCTCGTCAAGGGGGCGTACTGGGATTACGAAACGATCCACGCCGAGTATCGCGGCTGGCAGGCTCCGGTCTTTCGGCAAAAGTGGCAGTCCGATGCCAACTTCGAGAAGCTGACCCGCAAGCTGTTCGAGGAGCGGACCTGGCTCCGGCCGCAGATCGCCAGCCACAACCTGCGCAGCCTCGCTCACGCGGTCACCTGTGCCCAGCAGATGGACATCCCGAAGCAGGCGTGGGAAATCCAGATGCTCTACGGAATGGCCGAGGAGCAGGCGGCTCTCTTTGCGGAACGGGGACACCGTGTCCGGATTTATACACCGTTCGGGGACTTGCTCCCCGGGATGGCCTATCTGGTTCGGCGATTGCTGGAGAACACGTCCAACGATTCGTTCCTCAAGCATGCGTATGACCGCGATTTGTCGATTGAAGAACTGCTGCAGAATCCGGAGGAGGTTGGAGCCCGGATCGACGCTGAACGAAAGGCTGCTCCCGTGACGACTTTGACTGAGACTGCCCCACTGCCCGAATTCACCAACGAGCCGCCGACCGACTTCAGCGTCCCGGAGAATCGCGAGGCGATGCAAGCCGCCGTCGACGACGTGGGCTCTCAGCTGGGAGCTGACTACCCGCTGGTCATCAATGGCAAGGCGGTCGACACCCGCGCCCGGATTACGTCGAAGAACCCCTCGCACAAGAAGCAGGTCGTAGGGACATCCGCTTCAGCTGGGGTTGATCATGCCGATCAAGCGGTCCAGGCGGCCCAGCGTGCGTGGCGACAGTGGTCGCGGACTCCGGCGACGCAGCGAGCGGATTACCTCGAAGTCATCGCTGCGGAGATGCGGAACCAGCGGCTAACGCTGGCTGCGTGGGAAGTGCATGAGTGCGGCAAGTCGTGGGCCGAGGCGGACGGCGACGTGGCCGAGGCGATCGACTTCTGCATGTACTATGCCCATTTAATGCGGGAGCTGGATTCTCCGCTGTCCTGTGATTCACTGGGGGAAGAGAACGCGTACCTGTATCGTCCGCGCGGGGTGTGCGTGGTGATTGCCCCGTGGAACTTCCCGCTGGCGATCCTGTGCGGCATGACCGTCGCGGCGCTGGTCAGTGGCAATACGGTCGTGATGAAGCCCGCCGAGCAGTCGATCGTTGTGGCGGCCAAGTTTATGGAGATTCTCCGCGATGCGGGGATTCCCGATGGCGTGGTCAATTACCTGCCCGGTGTGGGAGAAGACGTGGGCCCAGCGCTGGTCTCGCATCCCGCTGTCGACATCGTGGCGTTCACTGGCTCACGCGCGGTGGGGCTCTCCATCAACAAGCTGGCTGCGGAGACTGATCCCCGCCAGCAAGGGGTCAAGCGGGTCATCGCCGAAATGGGGGGCAAGAACGCCATCATTGTCGACGAGGATGCCGACCTCGATGAGGCGGTCGTGGGAGTCATCAGCAGTGCCTTCGGCTATAGCGGGCAGAAGTGTTCGGCCTGCTCGCGTGTGATCGTACACGCCTCCGTATATGAGGCGTTCCTCAAACGACTGCAACCGGCGGTCGAGGCTCTGATTGTCGGCTCGGCGGAAGACCCCGGCACTGTCCTTGGCCCGGTCATTGATGAGCAGGCCCAGAAGCGGATCAACGATTTCATCGCCCTCGGCACCGAAGAGCACCGGGTGATCGTCTCGATCGATATCAAGGCCCTGGCCAAGGAGGGCTACTTCGCCGCTCCGCACGTCTTCGCTGATGTACCGCACGATGCCCGCATTGCTCAACAGGAAATCTTCGGCCCGGTGCTATGCATCATCTCGGCTAAGAACTTCGACGAGGCCATCGACTTCGCCAACCAGACCGACTACGCCCTCACCGCCGGCGTCTACAGCCGCAGCCCCAAGAACCTCGAAAGCGCGAGGAACGAACTGCAAGCCGGGAACCTATACCTCAATCGCCCGATCACTGGAGCCTTGGTTCAGCGGCAACCGTTCGGCGGTTTCAAAATGTCCGGCGTGGGCTCGAAGGCCGGGGGACGCGATTATCTGCTTCAGTTCCTGATCCCGGTGAACGTGACCGAGAACACCCTGCGACGCGGCTTCGCTCCACCCGCGAAGGGGAAGAAGAAGGCTTAGCCGCCTCCCTGCCTCATGGAGGTGTCAAGCTGTCAGTGCTGATCTCGCCTCTCGCAGATCCTCAAGCAGCGGGGGAGCCGAGGACCGCTCGCCTCATCATTCGGGATTCTCTTCGAGCCACTCCGCATCGGCGATGTCCTTGGCACGTCCGGTCGACCGCTTGTTCTTCAGGAACATCGTGCGCCCCAAGACGCAAAACTGGATACCAGAAACCGTGGTGGGGCGACGATCCGCCCATGCCTCATCGAATTCAACATTGGCGATCGAGGTCAGCAGATCAATCCGACGTGGTGGCAACCCGATCTGAAAGACGATGTCTGGTGAGAACAAGTCCGACTCAGCCAGATTTCCGAGCGGCGCTTTAAACTATCGAAGAGCCACCATAACTCTGGACGCATTCTCAGCCGTCGGACGAATCCAAAGGTCTATATCACCGGTCGCGCGGACCAAACCGTGGGCCGCAAGCCCATAAGCCCCTACGACCAAGTATTCAACCCCGGCCTCGTTGAACGCGGACAATATGTCGCAGAAGTCGGGATTCATCGACCGGTTCTCCCTTCATCGCCCATGCCTCACACGCCAGCGGCCACATCATCTTCAACCAGTCCTCTGGTCCCCCTGGTGGGCGACCGTCTTTGGACTCTTGAAGCGTGGTCTTGTTGACGTTCCAGTGAGATCGATCAGGAGACGGAGCAGGTTCATACATAGTTGACTGGTGGTTTCGAGAGTCCGGAGTTCTGGGGAATTGTACCCCGAATCGAGGATGACGTCACGCCGTAGGATGGGCAATCCTGCCCGTCTGCCCGTCCCTAATCGGCGTGCGAGTGTCGTGAGCGAGTGACCTGGGACAGAAACTGCCCCATCCCCAACGAGGGCAAGTCCAGTCTTGCTCAATCAGCGTCGGGGCCACATCGCCGGACGTAACCAACACGTATGATGGTCGCGCGAGTCAAACGCTTATCCCGTAACCGTTCTACGGCCCGCTGTGCCGACGTGTTTTCAATTCTTGCTGAAGTGGCTCCAGATTCCCGGAACTCTTGAGAACCGCGACTTCCTGTTGATCCAGGAAATCGAGTGAGAGCCATTTCTGCCCCCAATTGTCCATCAGCAGTCCGGGGAAGGCGTCAGCGGCTTGTTGTAAGATATTGCCCATCTGCTTTCGCTGCGTGGGATCCCTCGGAATCTCGATGAGGATCGCCATCGCATGCTGCGGCCCCTCCAGGACTGCCACTGGCTTCAGAGAGAGTTCATCGCGCATGCGTTTGAGCAGCGGCAATACATGGGGCTTATCGATCGGGACTTCGCCCTCGATTCCGAGATTCTCATACTGGCCCCCCTTCTCCAGAAACGGAATCGCTTCGACCACTTTGCGATTCGACATCCATTGGTCTTCAATCTGGGTGTCGAGGGCTGCGGCGTCACTGATGGCCGCACTGCCGCATCCGCTGCACGCCATGATGGAGGCGGCGAGAAATAGCTGCCTTCCGAGTATCGACAAATTCATGAGTCGTCCGGTCATCTCTTAGAACTCCACGACTTCCTGACCATTCCGGGTTCCCAAAGCCTCGAAGAGTCTCCCGTCAATAGACTCACTCACATAGCGCACCGAGCCATCTCCCAGCGCGAAGTTCGCACCCCCCACATGTCGACTGGAAAAGCTTTGCGGGGAACCCATCGTGGAATTGATCGGAAATCCGGCTGCAGCCTGCGTGTAAGGCATGGAGTTAAACACATAGCTGCTCTGATTGGCCAGAATCCCATACCAGCCGGAGGTGAACGGGGAACTGCTGATCGAAGGGAGCAGCGTGACTCGCTCTCCGAGTAGTAACGTCTGCGACAGTCCATCCGTCACGTGAGAAAACCGGACGGAGGACATCCCCGTGAGCATGCTCTCGACGCCACAGAAATTGCCAGTGGCTGATCGCACGACCGCCCCCGACCACGTACTCACTAAGAATTTCTCATCCGCTGTGTCCGTGGGACACCGCCACAGGGGAACAGTCGTCTTCACGCGGAGTTCATTGGCACCGACAGCTGTCCCCACGTTGAAATCGAGTGAACTGTACAGCGGCGACTGATCTACGTACGGTAAAATCATGGCCCCCCAGCCCCAGCCCGAGAGGACTGGGAAAGCGGGGCCACGCACAATCGCCCCTGCGGGCAGAACGCGATGCACTTCGTGATAGTTGTGCAGGGCCAGAGCCAACTGTCGCAGCTGGCTCCGACATTGCGCACGACGAGCCGATTCGCGGGCCTGCTGCACGGCTGGCAAGGTGATCGAGACTAACACTCCGATAATCGCCAGCACGACCAGCAACTCGATCAACGTGAATCCCCGTGGGTGAATCCGCATTGAAGCCCTCCCACAGTGGCCCTCATTGGCCCCCACCATTGGCGATGGGGGCCAAGCCCTTGGCAAATTAAGGCAACTTCTTCGTGCAAACGAGCACGGCCAGAGCCTCGGTCGTTCGGAAGGGCATCGCAACCACTGTCAAGTCACTATCCGCAACTTCGATGCGGCCGGTCTGGGGATCGCGGATACCGCAACCCAGATTCCGGAACACCGCGGGCCGACCCGACAAGTTCGGGACGACGCCACGGGCGACGAGCACCAACAGCTTGAGGCGGGTGTACTTGTACCTCTTGCATGGCTGCCCGCCAATGACGCGGCCAGGATTGCCCGCCGCATTCACGCTGGGCATACCGCAATCGTTGCTACTGGCGACAATGACCTCCGCCGCCGCCGGCGACACCAGCATCCCCAGCATCGTGATACCCATGACAGCTGCCGACACGACTCTTCTGCGAAACATGTTTCTCATCAGCCCACCCTTTAACTGTAGAACCAAGAAGTCAGAAAGGAACAGCTAGAAAGTAGCAGCCCCACCCCAGAGTATCACCAGCGAAAGATTCCACAATAGCAATGGTACAAATATTTGAAAATACTGCCACAAAGTGACTGCCACGGTCAGTGCTCAATATCACACAGGAGCGCATAATAGCTGAAACAAACTGCTAATATATCGTGGCGGGCAGACAGCTTATAACTGAACGACGAGTTCAAGTGCTAAGTTGTCTTTATAACTGCTGTCCATTTAAAACCGGTTAAGCCAGTGCCTCATCCACGTTAAGACTGCGGGTTGTGCGTCACCGGCCGGCAGGGCCACCCGGGGCTGATGAAAATCTGGGCTTGACGGGTCAGTTTGAGAGTTGAGCCAAACGGTGTTTTTGTGACGCTTCTGGGCCCTGAAGGGGACGCACTCGACAGCCCAGGGCCACGCCCTGGGGGTGGGATTGGGAGACCTTTTAAGCCCTGAAAGGGCGACACAAACGCAGTTGGTGACGCCCTTTCAGAGCTGTCTCACGCCTCGCGTTACCGGTTCCCAGGGCGAGGCTCCGGACGAGCCGCGACGGCGAGTCGACGTGTCACCAGGCTTGCGGCTCAGCTGGAGCTTCGCTCTCCTGGGCAAGCCTGCCTCCCCCAAATCTGAGCGTGGACGAGGTACTCGAGCAGTTTTAGAGTTCGTCTTCAGTACGCACAGACAGGAATGTCTGTGCTACTCCTCAGTGGGGCAGACATTCCTGTCTGCCTCTCCTCAAGATCAATTCCGAAACTGCACTCGTGATTCGCTTGGCCAATGCGTAAAGACATTTTGTAGCCTGTGGTCGAGTCGGCTCAAGCGTTGCAGTTTCTGCGAGTGGTCAGAGAAAGTTCACTGTGGGACAGGTTTCCCGGCAGTCTGATTGCTAAGGATGACCAGCGGGAGGTCTATCCGACTGGCCAGACTCATCTGATCGATGACCTCTGCACTATTCGGGATCCAGTTCCGATTCCGATTCCAGTACTGTGGGCTGGAGTTCAATCGTCTCCGTTGTCGAGGACTGTTTGTCGAGGATGATCTGCGGAATGACTCCGTCGTGCGTTCTCAATTCTCGGATCATCTCATGCTTGAGCAGCGTCCCCATCGCCTTCTTGAGGTTCATTAAGGACAGGGAGTAGGTGAGTTTGGAACTCGCAAAATCCGATTCGGCTTTCGTGGCCTTGGACTGGGCTTCGAGCAGCGTGTTGAGGAAGAGGGGGCCACTCTGGTCTTCGCCGGGGAGTTTTTCCCAGCGGTTCCGCAGAGCACTGACCCGTTCAATCGCGGAAATCATCGACTGGTGCCGCAGATGCATTTCGGCATAGCTCGTCTCCACTTCACGAACGGCAACTTCCGCTTCCAGACTCAGAGTGGCCATGGTCGTCGCAAGTTGATTCTGCATCTGGCGCAATTCAATCTCGCGACGGCTATAGCGACCGCGAGCCTGGCGGTTTCCGATCGGGATGTCGAACAGGAGCCCGGCTGTCGCGCTGGGACGACCGCTGGAGAACTGGTCGCCCAAGGCATCGGGAACGTTGTACTGACCTTGAAGTCCCTCGGCATAGACTCCAAAGAGCGCGTTGAGTTGAGGGAGCAGTTCGTTCTTCGACATATTCAGGCGAATCCCAGCTGCGTGAATCTGCTTGATGTTCTGCTGGATCTCGGGTCGTTGCGAAATGGCCGTCGTCTGGACGTCAGCCAGGACCAGCGGAAAGTAGTTTTGAGTCGGGATGTCCAGCGGGACAAACTCGGTCCCGGGTCTATCCAGGTTCGGATCGTTCACTAAGGCACGAATGCGTGCTTCTGAGTTTCTGACAGCAGCGGCGGCTCGAATCAGATCCGATTTTCGTTCCGCGATGGCGGCATCCACCAAGACGGTCTGACTGCGGACGACATCCAGGTCTTCTCGGGCCTTCAGCGATTGCTGGACCTTGAGACCGTGTCGATAGAGATTCTGCTTCTGGAGGAGCAGGGATCGTTCCAGATGGAGAGTCCAATAGGCCCGAGTCACTTCAAGAAGGTGCGACTGTAATTGGCGAGCGAATTCATCCTGTGCGATGTTGGCGTCAATCTCTGACAACAGAATTAAACTCGTGTTGTAGGGCCGCCCAGCACCGTTCAATAAAGGCTGTGTAAAGTTCAAACTGATTCGAGCATTTCCCTGGTTTTCGGGAACCAGAAAGCGGGAGTTGTTATCCAGCGTTCCGAAGCCTTGCCGAAGCTCGACTGTACCGCCCGTTGTGGTCTGTTTGCGAAGTCCGACAGAGGTGTTCCACTCATTCTGATTCAGGCGATCGACCCCGGGGATGCCGGTATCCAGATTACTTCCGACGGGGTGACTGGCAGACTCGAAACTGTGGTCGGCAAAAGCATGCCAATCAAATCGCCCTTGCGACTCCACAATCGCCGTTTCACGAATTAGTGGGATGTCACTGAAGACTTTGACTTGGTGCGAGTACTGCAGCGTCGAGATCAGCAACTCGTCAAGAGTGATTGGGAGTGTTTCATTCGTGGGTGAGATGGCCCGCCCGACCTGCGGTTCCCACCAGGGTTCGGACAAGTCGATCTGGGTTGAGGACTGCTCGACTTCTTGATCGAGCAGACCCGTCGTCACCTGTGACCAAGCGGGCGATGCAGTCACCGCCAGTATAACACCGCTGAGAATGGCCAGCAGGGTGGAGGAAATGGCAAAAGAGAACGGATTGATCACGAGGCGCTCCATCACCAAACTGCAGCACGATCCCTGTTCCCCAAATGGGGTTATCCGTTCTTCGGTCGATTGAATCGAAGGTAAACGGGTCAGTCCGGGAGAAGACGAATATCTGGCTGAATCATCAACAACTTTCGCACTGTGCTTTTTTTATCGTTCGCAGCAGATGAGATTCCTGTACTCACTCGCCGGGTTACGCCGAGTTTCGAAGGTTGCCGGGCCTCTGACTGAGAATCTTGACGACCCGCAAAGTTGACCTTATCAGGTATTTTCCTTTGTCCTATGCTCTCGGGGAGTCAAAACGGATCAAGTTTTGTGGGAGAGAGCAGTCGTGAGTTCACTGGCAGCGGACAGAGAGGTGAGTCCCCGTTTCCGATACGGGATGACCGCCATCTGGAGTTTTCTCCTGATTCAGGGGGCCTCAGCTGGGGAGTCCGTCGAGGCGTTTACCGAACCGTATCGTACGGCGGTCATCATCCCCTCTCAGACGGGAACTCTGGAGACGCTGGACGCCAAAGTCGGACAACGAGTCGCGGCTGGCCAGTCCTTGGGGGCCCTCGATTGTGAGGTTCTACGAGTCCAAAGAAAGATCACCCTGGCCAAAGCCGAGGCGACTGGTGAACTGGAAGCCGCACAAGCGGAACTGAAAGTGAAGCAGAGTCTGTATGAGCGGTATCAGGCCCTCCGCCAAGAATCCAATGAAGCGTCAGAACTGGAGGTCGAGCGGAAGCGGGCCGACGTCGAGATTCAGCGAGCCAGGGTCCGGTCGGTCGAAGACAATCTATCCTTGCATCGCCTTGAAGGCGAACTCCTCGAAGCGCAAATCCGACAACGGACTCTCGTCAGTCCGATCGACGGCGTTGTGGTCGCAGTGGATGCAGAACAAGGAGACTTCGTAGCACCGGGACAAGCGAAGTCCGTGGTCACACTGGTTGATATCAAGCGACTGCGAGCGACCTTTCACCTTTCCGCTCGCGAGGCTGTCTCTCTCACAGCGGGTGACATTTTATCTCTGGAAGTCATCGATCAATCCCAGCCCATCAGCGGTCAAGTGGAGTTCGTTTCACCCGTGACTGATGCTCGAACCGGAACCACTCAGGTCCGCGTGACCATCGAGAATAGTAGTTATTCGGTTCGCAGTGGAACACGTTGCCGCTACCGCTCACGAACAGCTTCCGCAGCGGTGCTGAATCAGCCTGTCGATTCCCCAAAGTAACGTAGATGGCCTGAACAATGAGTATAAACGCAGCTTCGAAAATCACTCCACGGAGCGGTCCGCGAATGAGAGCACAGTGATCGAGTACCGGCTTTAGAAGAAATGATGCCCGACGGTTTGTTCTGTATAAGACTCGATGACGGCATTCTCGCACCCACGTGGGACGTAAGGTCCGCACCGTTCCCAGGGTTCCTGTTTGCAGGGCAGGGGAGTCTGACCACGCAACTTCCACACCGGATAACCGTTATCGAGACAGCAGTTGCAACAGCCTTGGAATGCCAAGCCAACGAGGAGTAGGAGTGCGAATCGTGTGGACTGCATCACGGAATCCTTCCTTGGGAATCAACCGTTGAATCGGTTGCTTTGTCTTCGGTCCAACACTCTGCGCCGAACTACAGAACGCTTCCCGGTAGTCGTATTTCTTCCTAAGCCTGAGTGACGACGTGCTAGAATCCTTGCGAATCGCAAGACCGTTACACCTCCGACGAATGGTTGTCATAGAAACGGTGTCGATCAGATCAACGACGGAAGTCGAATGACTCTCTGTGAAACCGAAATCCCCCTCCCAATCCCTGCCGCCTCGTGCTCCCAGTTCCCACTCGGACTCTCGGGGACCGCATGAGTTGCGTGGACCGCTTGGGCCGTTGGAACCGTTCACCGAAACTCGCGAAGCCGTCGAAATCGGCGACCTGGATCTCAAGGCCCTGACACAATCACTACTCACGAGCTTAGGGAACTGCCACAACCGTGAAGCGGCCCGGATCGTGCTGACTGGGGTGCTGCAGCAGTTGATGAATCCGTCAGCGATTCACCTGTGGCGTGTCACCCGCGAGGGGCAGGTCGCTTCGGTTCATGGCACGGACCTGACGCTGCCGCAGTCAGAGCTGGGGCGGCTCTGCCTGGCGGATGTGGTCCAAGCGGCTCAGACCCCGCAGACGTCGATCACCGAATTGGATCAACGTCGCAATCTGGTGGCGCTCTCCGTCCCGATCGGGCAGAGAGTCGCGACCCGCACTCCCGCCGGTGATCCGCAGGAAGTGACCGAAGTCCTCTCCGTGGTCCTGCTGCTCGGGACCGAACCGTTGGAATCGTTCCTCGTCATTTTTCAACTGCTGTGCGGATATCTTTTGCATTGGGAAGCTCGAACCAGTGCCCAACAGTCCCATGAGCTGGCGCAGATCGACCAGTTCTTGCTGAAAACGATCGTGCAGATGACCGAGTCTGGCTCCGGCCCGGCCGCAGCTCGCGTGTGCGTCGAAGAGTTGCGGAAGATCTTACCGACGGGGCTGATCGCGATCGGCCTGGGTGATGGCGAGTCCTGTCACCTGCTGGGGTTGTCGGGAGCTGCTGAGATCGACCGCCGGTCACCATTGTCGCAAGCGGTGCAAGCCGTACTTAAACATGCGAACAAGAGCGGGACGGTCAAGTCGTGGCTGTCTTCGAGCGAGCATCCCGTGGATGATCCACTCGCTGGTCTGAGTCGCCAGCACGGGGCCACTCACATTCTTTGCGGACCGTTGCGAGAGGTCGATGACCGCGTGGTCGGCAGCTGGCTGATCGCCACCGAGGATTCGCTGGAACGGCAGCCGGTGGTCCGCAACGCTCTAGTGCGCGGTGAGCGCGCTATCACCCGAATTGTGACCCGTCGCGATCGCTGGGGAAGCGTGAAAGCGTCCGTGCAACCATCATGGCTGCGACGTTCGCTTCCCTGGCTGGTGCCAGTGGTGATCGGCGGGGCCTTGCTTCTGCCAGTCCCTTTTCGAGTCAGTTGTGACGCCCAAGTCCAACCCGTGCAACGCCGCGTGATCGCCGCTCCTTTCGCGGGAATCTTGCGCGAGGTGAATGCGGAAGCGGGCGACACCGTGCGAGCAGGCGATGTTCTCGCCCGGATGGATGACACCGAACTACGCTTAGAACATGCGGAACTTCAGGCGGATGTCGATCGCTTGATTCGCAGCCAGGATGTGAACCGCGCGGAAGGGAAAGAGGTCGAAGCGATTCTCGACGGGCATAAGCTCGCTCAAGCCAGCGCACGTCTGGCCCTGTTGAACTCGAGATTGAGTCATCTCCAACTCACCAGCCCGGTCAGCGGTGTGATCCTCAGCGAGGATCTCAAGCGAGCCGAGGGGATTCCGGTCCGCATCGGACAATCGCTGTTCGAGGTGGCCCCGCTCGACAAGATGCGGGTCGAGCTGCGCATTCCGGTGGACCAGATCGACCAGATCGCGGTGGGACAGTCTGTCGAGATTGGACTGATCAGCCAGCCCGGCGGGCCGCTCCTGGCTCACGTCGAACGCTTACTTCCGAATGCCGAGACCGTGGATGGAGTCCATGTCTTTCTCGCCTTGGCCAGTCTGCCGGATCAGCATCTGGCATTGCGCCCCGGCGAGAATGGCCAAGCTCAGATCACCATTGGCCAGAGGTCTCTGTGGTGGGTTCTGTTCCACCGTCCCTGGCAGAAGCTCCGCACTCAGTGGAGTTGGTAGATGCCTGCGCTAAGAGCTGCCTCGAGTTCGTGTTCAGCCAGGATGTTGGAACACTAATCACCGCTAATTCACACGAATCCGGAACAGAAATCACTCTGAATCGGATCAGTGAAGATGAGTGGAGATTAGTGTTCCAACCTCTTCCCCCTGTCACTTGTTCGACCCAAGAACAATTCTGAAACTGCTCGATGAGCTGACTGAGTCGCGATTCGACCGCTGTTCCTCCATGTCTATTCCAGCCCCACAAACCGTCCAGCCCCCATCGCCCGAGCCGCCAGCTGCCGCTCAGATGGCGGCGTGGATTCTGCGATTGCGGGAGGGTGTCGCGTTCCTCCGTCGGCCCAGCCGCGATGGCGGCGTTGTGTCAGAATTCGTCGTGGAAGATCAGACACGCGATAAGTTCTACCGCATTGGTCAACGCGAGTTTGCGATCCTTTCGCGGATCGATGGAAACGCATCGCTGGAGACAATCGTCTCTGAAGCCAGACGAGCGGAACCGGCTCTCGAACTGACGGATGAGCAGGTCCTGGAGATCGGTCGCTGGCTACTGACCACCGGGCTCGGGCATTTGACGGCCCATCCGACTCAGGGCGAAGCAGAGCGCGCGGAAGCACTTAGGCTGCGATCCCGGCTCAGTTGGCTGAACCCGCTCTCGATGAAGTTTACGCTGGGGAATCCCGACCGCTTTCTCGATGCCATGCTGCCGCTGACGCGGTGGCTGCTGGGTGGTGTGGGAGCTGTCCTCGGGGCCGTGATTGCTCTGATGGGAGCCATGGTCTTACTGACCGAGTGGGACCGGTTCACAGCCGAGATGCGTGGCATTCTCGGTCCCGATCGGTGGTGGCTGCTGCTGGTTGTCTGGCTCGGCCTGAAGGGGATTCACGAACTCGCTCACGGCCTCGTCTGTAAGAAGTATGGCGGGCATGTCCGAGAGTGGGGCGTGTTGTTCATTCTGTTCGCTCCGCTCGGAGCATGGGTCAACGTCACGAGCAGTTGGAAGTTCGCCTCGCGCTGGCAACGCATCCATGTGGCTGCTGCCGGGATGTTATGCGAAGGGGTCCTGGCGGGGCTGGCTGCGATCGCCTGGAGCCACTGCGAACCGGGGATGCTCCGGCAGGCTCTGCAAAACACTGTCATCTCGGCGAGCGTGATCACGGTTCTGTTTAACATGAATCCGCTCATGCGATTCGATGGATATTTTATTCTGTGTGAGTGGCTGCAGATCCCCAACCTGGCCGGGCACGGACAGCTCGCTGTCTCTCGTCAATGGCAGCGTGTCTTGCTCGGAGTGCACCGACCATCCACGGAACAGGGTCGCTTCGGTCGGCGTCTATTCATCGCTGCGTACGGCTGGGCTGCGCTCTATTGGCGAGTGTTGACCGGGCTGGGAATCTTGATCGCCTGCTCTGTTTTGCTGCATGGCTTCGGCTTCATGTTGGCGGTCAGCGGAGCGATTCTGAGCTATGCCTGGCCGTTGTTAAGAGCAGTGCAGCGACTGGCAGGGAATCCGGATATCCGCCCCCGTCCGCTGCGAGCAGCGTGGGGGCTCACAATGGCCGCTGGCTTGCTCGCTGCGCTGTTCACAGTGATTCCCTGGCCGGGGCAGCGTATCGCCCACGGCGTGATTGACTACTCACAACGAATCCCCATCCGGGCCGAAGCATCGGGTTTTGTGGAACGTGTCGAGGTGCAGGCGGGAGAGACTGTCAACGGCGGTGAGCTGTTGTTCTGCCTGCGTAACCCCGAGCTTCAATCAGAGATCACGATTCACGAGGCCCAGCTCGCCGAAGCGCAGCACCGCAGCCAATACTTCCTCGCGGAGGGAACCATGTCCGCCTTTCACTCTGAGGAGGAGCGACTGGCTGCGATCCAGGAGCGACTCGACGAGTCGCGTCAGCGATTGGCGGGCCTCAGCATCAGCGCTCCCCAGGACGGTCGTGTTCTAGCCCGTGATCTCGATCCACTGGTCGGCCAATGGGTCGAACGCGGGACACTACTCTGTGAAATTGGTAGCGACGATGCCAAAGAAGTCCTCTATGCCGTGCCCCAACATGAAGTGACGAAC
The DNA here is from genome assembly GCA_031431195.1 of Planctomycetota bacterium. Classification (GTDB taxonomy): domain Bacteria; phylum Planctomycetota; class Planctomycetia; order Planctomycetales; family Planctomycetaceae; genus TH-plancto1. Next base: position 49,776 of record JANPCU010000385.1, read on the forward strand.
TCGACGGCTCCCACGTCCGGCCCGGCGCTCTCCACGGCTCGGATGATTCCGTGTGGAGCAAGTGACCGCGAGGTGTCAGTGACGCTCAACGGATTCCGACCGACCGCCGAATGGGAGCCGCCGCATCCGGCCTTGTCTGCTCATCTGGGCGGACCGCTGCCTGTTCAGCCCATCAGTGATGGCAGTTCACAAACGCCAGGCTGGCAACTTCTCCGACCTCACCTGATTGGTCGCGCCGTGTTGACGCCGGAGCAATCTCTGCACTTCTTCAGCGGCGAACGAGTCGCACTGACACTCTCGGGAGACTCCGAACCGTTCGGGAAGCATCTCTGGACAGCCACGACCGAGTGGGTCGAAGCGAAAGTTGAGAGCGCGTGGCAGATGTCCGAGATGAGGTAGCGTCGCCGTGAGCAGTCTGCTATCAGCTATCAGCGGTCAGCCGTCAGCCGTCAGCCAGAAGATTCTGCTTCAGCTTCTGGCTGACCGCTGACCGCCGATCACCGGTTGTGACGAACACTCGGGCTGTTCCGATGGGAGAAACTGAGTGAACTCTCTCGGTTCCGAAAGCTCAAACTCTTCTCATCTACTTTTCAGGAGATGTCGATTGTGACAAAGGATTCATCCACACCACGGATTGACTACGCGGACCCGTGTGCCAAGTACGCAGGTCACTTCATCGTCAGCACGACCCCTGATGAAGTGATGCTCGACTGTGCATCGGGGCTCATCCGGGATTCGGCGACAGGGGAACCCGTCATCCCGATCCATACCCGGATCGCCCTGTCCTATGGGTCTGCGCAGCGTTTGATTCAGTTGCTTAAGCAAGCGGTGAACAGTCCCCCCGCCCGGGACGACCACTCACCCTCCGCTCAAGCCGCCAAACAAAACGCTCAAGAGGCACGGCTGCCAAAGGTTCGGGAGTAAGCCGTAGCCCTTGGGTGCTGCTCCCGGTCCATTGCATCTTGGACTGTCTTGGAGCCGCACCTTGATTTCGACGATTCGCCGTGTCATCAGCAATTGGACGAACTCTCCTTTCACGGGGAGCGCCACACAGCGTATCCATCGGGCTCATCCCCAGGCTTCCGCGCCCCTGCTGCTCGAAGAGCTGGAAGAGATCGTCCTCTTAAATGCCGTCCCGGATGTGACGATCCAGACTCCGGCGGACGATGTCTTTATCGGGGGTGACTTCACCTTCTCCGTCGCGTTCGACAATATCGGCTCGACTGAAGGCTATGGACCGATCATCGACCTGATCTTCCCGGTCAACGGAGCGGACGGAACCAACCCGGCCCTTGATGATGGGATCGACATCATCGGCTCCGCCACCTATCTCGGGGCACCGGTGACCACGGTCCAGTTGACCTTTGGTGTGTCTGGAGAGGTCGACCATCCGTTCCTCAAGGATGCCTTGGGGAATCCGCTCAAGGTCCAGGGGAACCCCGGCGATAAGCTGGTTGTGGCCCAGTTGCCATTCGGGTCGTTCACTCCCGGACAGCCGCCCGCATCAATCCAGTTCTCGGCAGATATGTCGGATCTAGCGGACCTGGGTGTGTCACTCGACTTCAAGGCTCGCGGAGCCTTTATGTTCGGGAATGACCCGCTGGATAACACCAGTTCGGACCCGGTGATCCTCAGTGATGCCGCCACGAACTCCTCGCTGTGGACTGAGACGGGATCGATCGATCCGATCCTCGCGAAGATGACCAAGCAGAACCTCGCCCCCGAGAGCGAGACCGCCACCGGTCCCAACTTCCCCCGGACTTACGAGATTGTCGTGGAGATCGCCGAGGGGCAGACGCTCACCGATTTCAATCTGACCGATTTGCTGCCGCCCGAGATCGTGTTTCTCGGCAATGTCGTCGTCACAGCGAATGCGGGTGCCAGTGTCAGCGGTGTCACGATTGTCGACACCCCAACGACAATGACCGATCCACACGCCGCGCCGGATAACAATCTAACGATCAACATCGGCACTGCGATCGGGGGAGCGGGCAACACCGGCTTCACCGTCACGTTTGATTTCTACGTGAATGAGTTCAATGCCGTCGGCAACGATGTCATCGACCCCACTTCAGCGGACACGACGATCACAGAGAACGAGGTCTCGGCCAACTTCGACTGGGACCCGCTCGATGGTCGCGATCCGGTCCAGAACAACATCGTCATTCACGAAATCGTGGCCGGTCCCGATGATCAACTGCAGAACGAGGCGATCGCCGTCCAGAAGGGACTGACGATCCTGACCGATAACGGAGCTGTCGGTTACTCGCCGGGCGACGTACTTCTTTACACGCTCGATTTCCAAATCTCCGACTACTTTGGCTTCGAAGATATCTCGATCACTGACATCCTGTCGGACGGTCTGCGTCTCGATGGGACGTTCACACCCACATTGAGTGTCAGCGAGCACGGCAATCTGACTAACTCAGGATTCGCTGGAGCCAACTTCACTGTGGCCCCCGTTTCCGGCGTCGATGGCTCGCAGACGCTGAGCTTCCGCATCTCGGATGAACTGGCGGGACGGGGCGGTTCCTTCGCGGATGGCCAACTCGTCGGGGGGGCGATCCCGAACGGCGGGACCGGCGGTGGACCTCCTCCGGCGGGGGCACCACTTCCGTTTGGCGGCACCACGGGACAGATTACCTATCGGGTCGTGATTCAGGACCAGTTCGATGTGTCCCCGCCATCGGGCGACTCTTCAGTCGACCAGGGTGACGTGCTCAACAATGAAGCCGTCATCGATGGAGCTGTGCTCAATGTGGATGACCTGACCGCGAATGGAGAACGCGAAACCGACGACACTGCAGCTGATTTGGAGATCGTCCGGGGAGCAATTACTAAAACGATCTATGCCGTCAACGGTGTGATTGCCGGTGCTGGCACGATCACAGTCGCACCCGGCGACGTGGTGACCTATCGCTTCACGGCCACGCTTCCGAACAGCGATGTCGAAGATCTCAAGTTTGTTGACTACCTGCCGCTGCCGGTCTTCTCCGCTGGAGAGGTGATTACTCTCAACAACACTCACTCCACCCTAGCACCCACAGCTGGGCAGGCTCACTTTCACGTCAATGATACGTTTAGTGGGGCGACCGGCCTCTCTGGAATCGTGCCTGGACTCAGCACGGTGACGGTCGGCGGCGAGAACCGCGTCGAGTTCACGTATGGCGACTTTGACGATACGGGAAACAGCTCGACGACGATCGACATCCTGTTCAGCGTCACTGTCGGAGATGAGCCGTTTGCTGATGGACTGTTCTTGACGAACCAGGTGCGACAGGAAGAAGGCTCTTCGTTCAACACCAACAAGGTCGATGATGCGATCAACCAGATCATCCTCTCTGAGCCGGTTCTGAATATCACCAAGGGAGTGATCGCCACCGACAACGCTGGCGGTAGCTTTACGGGTGCAGTCGCTCCCACATCCGTGACCTCGCCCGGATCAGCGGGTTATCGCTTCGGAGGCACTCTCAACTCGACGAATCTCGACACGACTCCGCTGAATGCCAACCTGTCGAACATTGACGCGGGCGACCGGGTGACCTTTGCGATCGTCGTCGAGAACACCGGCACCAGCCGCAAGGGGGCCTTCGATGTCGAGGTCCGCGACTTGCTCCCCGCAGGGTTCGTGATTCCCGGCAGCGGTCTGAATCTGACCGTAACCGACGGAACCGGTGCCAGTGTTACTTACACGAATGTCGGTGGCGGGACCGGGTTGTTCGATCTGGGAATTCGTCTCGATGATCCGGGGGCCACGCCGAGCACAGGTGGAGCCTTGCAGAATGACGCCGGAGCAATCGACGGCTTCAATGCCACTGATGGTCGCAACATCATCGTGATCACCTACGACTTGGTGGCAGAGACTTCGGTCGAACCGAACGAAACAATCTCCAACACAGCGATTCTCCAGAACTATGCCGGGGTCGAAGGCGGGACCGATCACACGGTGACCGATCTCACGGACAACGCATTGGTCACGACCGACACACCGACCATCGACAAGGTCATCACGGCGACGAATCAGGCTCATACGCTCGGTAACAATGTCGCGATTGGCGAGATCATCACGTACACCGTGACGATTGATTTGACGGAGGGCACGGCGAGCGGCGTCACCTTCATCGACACGCTCGATCGCGGTCTCGCCTTTGTCGGTTTGACCAGTATCGTCACCAATGACCCGGGCGATGTGAGCTGGTCTGGAGCGGCGACGGCCTCATTTGCATCAGTCGGAGTCGGAGCCGACAACGCTGGTCGCCAGATGACGATCAACTTCGGTGATATCACCAACACTGACACCAACAACGCCGTGACCGAGAAGATCACGATTACTTATCAGGCAGTCGTCATCAACGGTGGGTCCAATGACCGTGGCGATCTGCGGAACAACGATGCCGATTGGAACTGGGCGGGCGGCAATACGGTCTCGGACTCGGCCCCGAATGTAACGATCGTCGAGCCGACGCTCGACATCGCCAAGACGATCACGCCAGCCACTGGTGATGCGGGGAACACACACGCCGTCACACTGGTCATTTCTCACACAGCTGCCAGCGACGCGAATGCCTTTAACATCGCGATCAGTGATGCGCTGCCCACGGGAATGACCGTCTCTGGTGCGATCACCGTGACGCCCACAGCAGGTGTCACGGGGCTGGTCAACACCTCGGCGGGCAACACGATCTCGGTGGCTGCTGCTTCGATCCCCGATGGTGACACGATCACGATCACGTTCAATGTGACCCTTGATCCGACCGTTCAGCCGAATGAACTGATCACCAACACGGCGGATGTTGATTGGACCAGTCTAACTGGCGATGTGACGACGACCCAGAGCATTCACAACACACTCGGAGTCGAGCGCACCAGTGATCCAACCGATCCGGGTGGCGCGGCCAACGACTATACCGACTCGGGTTCAGACGATGTGCGCATTACCTCGCCGCTGATAAGCAAGTCGTTGATCTCGACGAGTATTTCGAACTCTGCCAACGCGAACAATCAAGCGGTCATTGGTGAGACAGCGATCTACGAAGTCACGATCACGCTCCCCGAGGGTCAGACCCTCGATGCGGCGATCGTCGATACACTCGATCGCGGCCTGCACTTTGTGAGCCTCGACTCGATCACCCGTTCGAATGGGAATCTGACCACCACGGTTGGAGCCAACGACTTCAGCGATGTCGGTTCGTTTGGGACCTCAGTGACTGGGACGTCAGCCACCGGCGAACAACTGACTATCAATCTGGGAGACCTCGACAACGTCGCGGACAATGCGGCGGGTGATACGATCACCCTGCGGTATACCGTTCTGATTGACAACGTGCTGAGCAATGTCGGAGCCCCGGAAGCTCCGCCGACTCTCCTCAACAACGCAGCTGAGTTTACATGGGACCTGTTCGGAGCGGGCCAGACAACCGGCACGACTTCAGCTGCCAATATCGAGGTCATCGAACCGCTTGTGAATGTCGACAAGTCGGTGGTCGTGAATGGGTCTGGAACAACCGGCGACTCGGGCGACAGCGTGCAGTACACCTTCGTCATTTCCCATGAAGCACTGAGTGACACGGATGCGTTTGATGTGACCTTCCAGGACGCCCTTCCCGGTGTAAAGCTCGATGGTCTTACGATCGCGAGTGTCACGCACTCGGCCAGCGGCGATCTCTCCGCACTGTTTGAAATCACTCCGGGTGAAGTGCTGCGAACGCAAGTGGGTAGCTCGTTCGACCTGCTCGAAGGCCAGACCGTAACCATCGTTGTCACCGGAACTCTTTCCGGTGCAGTGATCCCGAACGAGACGGTCACGAACACGAGTTCGATCGCTTGGACCAGTCTCGATGGAGTCGACCCGAACGAGCGTACGGGAGCCGAGGATTACAACGACTCGGATTCCGCCGACATCACGATCCTTCCGCCGGTGCCCGTGAAGAGCATCGTCGCCACCTCCGAGGCCCACACCGGTGAGGGAACCGCTGATACCTCAGCCGATCCGCGACCGCTGGCAGTGGGCGAGATCGTTCGCTACCGACTGGCGGTCACGTTGCCGGAAGGCACCTCGCCTGGGTATCGGATCATCGATCACCTGCCCAGTGGTATGTCGCTGATCGATAACGCGCAGGTCAAGGTCTCGTTTATCGCCGACAGCGATGTCGGGGAGTCAGTGAATCTTGCGGGGGCTGACAATGATGCGGCCACTCCGTCCTTCACTCTCCCCGCGGGTCGCATCTCGACCAACGGACAGGACATCACGTTCGATCTGGGCGACCTGATCAACAATGATACGGACGTGAATGCTGAAACGATCATCATCGAGTTCAACGCCATCGTGAACAACGCGGCGTCGAACCAGGATAGCACCGCCCTTGACAACAACTTCGATGTCGAGATCAACGGCCATGTCGTGGCCACTTCAAACACCGTCAGCGGTGAGGTCGTTGAACCTGCAATCGTGGACGTGTTGAAGTCGCTGCTCTCTTTCAACGGGAACGAAGTCACCTACCGGCTGACGTTCTCCAATACAGGGAACGCTGCCGCCTTTGACCTTAACATTGATGATGCTATCCCCGCCGACCTGCTGTTGCAGACAGGCACAGTCAGTGTCTCGTTCAGCGGAGTGGCTCCGACGTTTATCGATAATTCGAACGCTGCTGCTCTCGATATCGTGATTGATCAGTTGGCCGTCGGGCAGGTTGTGACGATCGACTACACGACGACGATTGTGAACCCCAACACGACACTGTCGAATACCGTCGATGTCGAATACACCTCACTGCCCGGTGGCGGCACTACGGGCAATCCCACTGGCACCGATGCTCCCGTGGGTAGCGAGCGTACGGGGTCGGATGGTCCGGGGGTGGGGCTGAATAACTACGCCGATTCCAGCAGTCTCACCCTCGGGGCCCTCGGCGATCGGGTCTGGTACGACATCGACAACGATGGAGTGCAGGATGGCGGCGAACCCGGTATGGCCGGAGTCACAGTCAATATGGTCTTCGCCGGGATCAACGGAACCTTCGGCGATGGAGATGATGTCACGCTCTCGACCGTGACAGGCACCAATGGGGTCTATGAGTTCAGCGGACTTCCCGCTGGGAATTACCGCGTTTCGGTCGATACCGGGACGCTCCCCATCGGTGGGTTGACCGAATCGTTCGACCTGAACGGGATTGGGACGCCTTCCACCACCGACACGACTCTGACGGCGGGGCAGGTCCGCGACAATGTCGACTTTGGCTACACCGGAAAAGGATCAATCGGCGACCGCGTCTGGTTCGATGCAGATGAAGATGGAGTCCAGGACGCTGGAGAGCCCGGCATCGATGGTGTGACGGTCGATCTCGATGTCGACTATGACCAAGACGGAACCATCGACTTCACCCTGACCACCACGACCGATGCGAATGGCAACTACATCTTCAGCGACTTGCCGATTGCAGATTATGGCGTTCGAGTGACCCAGCCAGCGGGCTACGACCAGACGTTCGATGCCGACGACGGACTCATCACTCCCAATAACGAATCGCTCCTGACGCTCGGTGATGGCGAGAACAACACCGCTCAGGACTTCGGCTACGTCGGTCAGGGTTCCATCGGGGATCGGGTCTGGCTCGATGTCGATGGGGACGGGACGCCAGACGGGGGCGAACCGGGCATCAATGGACTGACGGTGCAGTTAGATGTCGACCTCAATGGAGACGGCACAGTCGACTATACGACAACCACCACCACCGGAGCCGATGGGGCCTATCAGTTCGACAAGCTGCCGCCGGGTGACTACACGATCACGGTTACCCCTCCGAGTGGCAGCACCAACACGGGCGATCCAGACGGGGGTAACGATCACACAGCTGACGTGACGCTGGGTGTGAACGAAGACAATGTGGTCCAGGACTTCGGGTATCAAGGGACCGGTTCGCTGGGTGATCGCGTGTGGTTCGATGCTGATCGCGATGGTGTCCAGGACGCAGGCGAGCCAGGCATTGGCGGAGTGAGTGTTGAGCTTGATATCGACTTTGATGGCGATGGAGCAGTGGACGCCACCTTGTCGACGACCACCGATGCGAGCGGGAACTACCTGTTCGAAGGACTGCCCGCTGCGGACTATGTGGTGCGAGTGGCTCCGCCAGTGAGCTTCGACCCGACTTTTGACAGCGACGGCGGCCTCGATCACGAGTCAGCCCACACACTGGGTGCCGGTGAGGACAATGTCGCCCAGGACTTCGGGTATGCGGGAACGGGCTCAATCGGCGACCGCGTATGGTTCGACATGGATGGTGATGGATCTCAAGACGTTGGAGAGCCTGGCATCGGCGGCGTCATGGTGACGCTGGATCTCGATCTCGATGGTGATGGAACCACCGACTACACGACCTCGACGGCCACAGACGGAGACGGCCTGTATGCGTTCAATGACTTGCCGGTCGGCGACTACACGATCACTGTCGGACAGCCCGGCGGTACGACGCAGACGTTCGACAACTCCGGCCCAACGACGGACAACGCCTCGCAGCTCACCCTCGGCACCGCTGAAAACAACACCGCCCAAGACTTTGGCTACCAAGGCACCGGTTCGATTGGCGATCACGTCTGGTTCGATGCCGACAGCGACGGCGTCCAAGACGCCGGCGAACCGGGCATTGATGGCGTGACGGTCGAACTCGATGTCGATCTCGACGGCAACGGGACTGTGGATGTCACACTGACCGACACGACCGATGCGAACGGGAACTACCTGTTTGAAAATCTGCCAGTTGGAGACTACACCGTCCGAGTCACGCAGCCAGCTGGGTATGACCAGACGTTCGATGCCAATGGGGCCCTCGACAATACGTCCGATCACACGTTGGGTGCGGGCGAGAACAACGTCGCTCAGGACTTCGGTTACACCGGCCAGGGGTCGATTGGCGACCGCGTCTGGTTCGATGCGGACCAGGACGGAATCCAGGACGCAGGTGAACCGGGCTTCCCGAATATCACCGTTCAGCTAGAAGTCGATCTCAACGGCGATGGAGCGGTCGACTACACGACGACGGCGACGACCGACGACTACGGGAACTACCTGTTCAGCGATCTGCCACCGGGTGCGTACACAGTCTCGGTCCTAACGACGCCAGCTGGCGGAACACAGACGTTCGATGCCGATGGTGGACTCGATGAGTCCTCGGCTGTCACCCTGGGTGTCAACGAGGACAACCTCGATCAGGACTTCGGCTACAAGGGTTCCGGCTCCATCGGCGACCGTGTGTGGCTCGACCTGGATGGAGATGGGACTCAAGATGCCCACGAACCCGGTATGGGCGGCGTGACGGTCACGCTGAATCTTGATTTCACCGGTGATGGGGTGGCAGACTACACCACGACCACTCTCACCGATCCGAAGGGAAACTACCTGTTCAACGAGTTGCCAGTCGGGGACTACACGGTCGTTGTCGCTCAACCGAGTGGCTCCAACCAGACCTTCGACGAAGATGGCCCTCTCGACAACGCCTCGCAGCATATGCTCGGAGCGGATGAGGACAACATCGCCCAGGACTTCGGCTACCAAGGTCTGGGCAGCATCTCGGGCCGCGTGGCTGAGGATGCCAACGGGAACAAGGCTGTCGATCCGGCGGAACCTGGTTTCTCTGGCAAGCTGATGGAGCTGCGGGCCGATATCAACGGGGACGGGATCATTGACTTCACACTCCAGACGCTGACCGGACCGAATGGTGAGTACACGTTTGGGAACCTGCCTGCGGGCGAGTACCGTGTGATCGTCGTGACCCCACCGGATTTCCGAGAGCAGTCCGCAGACCCGGACGGCGTGAACGACAATACCACCTTCGTCACACTGGCTCCGCTCGAGAACAAGGTCCATGTCGACTACGGCTACTTGAGTGACTACCAGTACAGCAAATTCTTCGATCCGCGGAACATGCGAGGCGATGACACCCACGAAGAAACGCCGCAGCAACTGGGGATCCTGCCTCCTCTGCCGGACCCGATGTTCACTGGTATCACCGAACCCGGGGCGACGCTCGTCGTGGCTCTATTCGACGAGGATGGGGGGCTGCTCGGCGAAAAGATGGTCCAGTCGGACGCAGCGGGAAACTGGCAGGTCAGCTTCCACGGCACCACGTTGCAGCAGATGCCACATTCGATGCGAATCGGCCTGACCCCGGCGGTCTACAACACCGACATCGACAGCAGCTTCAACCTGCGGCGGTACTTCCACAATGTGGGAATCGGCCAGATCTTCGCTCAGTTCGACGGCAGCGTGCAGAAGGTCTTTGCCTCGCTTCCAAGTAACGTCATGATGCACATGGAGCAGGCCGACCTCAACCCCCTCGGCTTCGGCTGGCACCGGCACTCGTATGAGCAACTGGCATCGTCTCCGACGCCCGTGGAGAACTAGATTTCGACTTCACTCGTGTCGGCAACCAATAGAAACGTCATGTTTTCCGACCAATAGAAATGTCACATTCTGGGGTATCAGTGGTGGTCATCATGCGGTCTCCTTTGGGAGATCGGCATGAGCGTGTTGAAGATGAGTGGCAAAGAGCGTCGGCGGGGCGAGGTGTTCGCGCGGGTGGTGCGCGGGGAGTTGACGCTGACGAAGGCGGCGGAGTTGATTGGGTTGGGGTATCGTCAGGCGTTGCGGAGCTATGCCCGGTATCAACAACTGGGTGATCGCGGGTTGGTGCATCGGGGTCGGGGGAAGGCATCGAACCACAAGTCAGTGCCGGTGAATCGCCAGCGCGTGTTGGCCTTGTACACGAAGAAGTACGGCGACTTTGGTCCGACGTTGGCGGCGGAATACTTGGCGAAGGAAGATGGGTTGGGTGTGGGAGTGACGACGTTGCGGCGGTGGTTGATGGCGGCCGATTTGTGGAAGCCCAAGCCGCTGCGTAGCCCGCATCGCAAGTGGTGCGAGCGCAGGGCGAACTTTGGTGAGATGGTGCAGATCGATGGTTCGCGGCATGCGTGGTTGGAGGGGCGTGGGCCGCAGTGGACCTTGATGGTGATGATCGATGATGCGACGAATTGGACGTATGCGAGGTTCTTCGAGAGCGAGTCGTTGGAGTCGGCGATGCGGGTCTTTCAGGGGTATGTCGAATCGTACGGACTGCCACGATCATTGTACTCGGATCGGCATGGAATCTATGTCACCACGCGAGATGCGACAGTGGATGAGGCCCTGGCCGCCCCTCCCCCCTTCCGCCGCCGCCGAGGGGGCCGGGTGCCCCCCTGTGACATTTTCACATGGTCAATCCATGTGACATTTCTATTGGTCGCTGACACCTGGGAAGCCCCGGTCTGGCTTGATTGAACTGGCCTAGTTACGCTTATGCCGGTTGTGACGACATTGGCGATTGTGCCATGTGATTTGGTTCAGACGAGGCAATCCCGGATGGCAGCGACAGAGTTGAAATCCCCGGTCTCGACGGCCCCCCGGGTGGGCATCTCATCGATGGCATCTAAAGGGCGGTTCCTGCTCGCACGGTCGATCGGGCTATGTTTTTTGGTGTGGCTCTATTCGCTCCAGGCCCAGGATAAGAATCAGGCCGTCGAGCCGACACCTCCCGATGAGGTCGTGCTGCCCACCCCCACGGCCAAGATCACCATCGCCCCCAACATCAAAGACTTCGGAGCAGTGGGCGACGGCATCGCGGACGATACCTTGTCCATTCAAAGAGCGGTCGATGCCGCACTGAAGCCGCTGGAGTTCCCGCCGGGGACGTACCGCATTACTAAGACGATCGAGATTCGCCTCGACAAGACCGGGCCGATTTCGATCACCGGGGACGGACTCGCGCGGCTGCAAATGGAGGCCTCTGGTCCCGCTCTGCGAATCATCGGCACACACAACGGCACAGCCGACCCGAAGACGGTCCAGACCGGAGTCTGGGAGCGCCAACGGACGCCGATGATCGACGGCATCGAGATCGTCGGCAAGCATGGGGACGCCAGCGGGATCGAACTCTCGGGCACGATGCAGGCCACGCTCAGCCGCCTCTCGATCCGCAACGTCACGCATGCCATCCGACTGGTCACGCGCAACCGCAACGTGCAGATCAGCGAGTGCCATCTGTACGACAATCGCGGCATCGGCGTGTTCCTGGACGGTGTCAACCTGCACCAGATCAACATCGCCAACAGCCACATCAGCTACAACCGCCAGGGGGGCATCGTCTGCCGTGAGAGCGAGATTCGCAACCTGCAAATCACCGGCTGCGACATTGAGGGGAACGTCGGCGATGGTCCGCTGGCTGCCAATCTGCTGCTCGATTGCCGTCGGGGTTCCGTGCGCGAGGGAGTCATCACCGGGTGTACGCTGCAACATGACCGCGACCCGATTGGCTCGGCGAATATCCGCATGCTGGGGGCCTCGAAGGAGAACCCGCTGATGGTCGGGACGTTCGTGATTGGGGATAACGTCCTGAGCGATGTGAAGACGAACATCCACCTCAAACATGCCCGAGGCGTGGTGATCGAGGGGAACACGCTGTGGGAGGGGTTTGAGCACAACATCCTGGCCGAGAACTGCTCGCACTTAGTCCTCGGTCCGAACCTGTTTGACCGCAACCCGGACCAGAAAGAAGTGACCAGCAAGAATGGAGTCGAGTTGCGGGAGTGCAGCGACTGTACGCTGACCGGCCTGCACATGCATGACGTGCAGGCGAAAGGGGCCGCCCTGCTGCTGGACCGCTGTGCGTGGTGCAACGTGACGAGTTGTCTCATCACCGATTCCGGGGAGACGTTGGTGGAGTTTCTGAAGTGCGATAACTGCCGTCTGTCGGGGTGTTTGTTTCGAGCGACGAAAGGGTCGGTGTTCTCGAGGCGAGTCCTGTTGAATGGGGGAACGAACAACATGATCAGTGATGACATGCGGTAGAAACCTCGAAATCTTGTGAGCTTTAGCCCAGGTTTGCGGAAAATATCGTTCCCGCGCGGGCCGATGCCGTTGGCGAAGTCGATTCCCGTAGATTGCGTTCAACCAAGGTCGACGCAATCTCGTAGCGGACCACCGGGAGCTGGTCCATCTCCGATGGGGGCTGGGCTGATCAGACCTGTCCGTTGGGGATTATTTTCCAAGTCTGAGCCTGAGTCGGCACCGCCCGGTCCGGGAGAGAACACTCGCCCCGTCCATCCACGATACCCCGGGACCGGGAAGGCCTTAAGGCGATCGGTCAGACTTGTCTGACCCGTGGGATAGGCTTCCAGCCTGTCAACTCCCGCGAAAAGACGGGCTGGAAGCCTATCCCACGGTCAGCTTTTTCTGTCCGTTCGCATTAGGCGATCGGTCCGTGGAAACATACCCGCCAGACTTCCGAAGTCTCGGAAGACTTCGGAAGTCTTTGGAGACGCGAACTCTGGCCGATATTGGCTGAGAGACGCATCGTCGCTGGCCGCATTCAGGCTGCGCAGCAGTCTCGTCCACCTGCATGAGCCCCTCCCCCGTGAGGCCTGGACGGGGGACGAGCCTCACCACGACCTACGCCGACAACTTCTGCCGGGACTGATAGAGATTGATCTTGTTGTACAGTGTCTTGAGGGCGATGCCGAGTTCGGTAGCGACGGCGGGTTTGTCGCCCTTGTACTTTTCGAGGGTCTGCTGGATGACTTCCTGCTCGATGTCGTCGAGGGTCAGCGCTCGTGGGAAGTTGGTCACGAGGAACGGGCGCGACTCCGACTGCGAGGCCCTGCCGCCGACGCTGGTGGGCAGGTCGTCGGCGTGGATGACCTTGCCGTCGGACAGGATCACAGCGTGCTCGATGGCGTTGCCCAACTCACGGACGTTGCCGGGCCAGTCGTGGGCGCGGAGTAGCGACATAGTCTCGGGGGCGAGGATGTTTTCGGGGATCTCAGCCCGCTTCATGTGCCGCGCGACTAGCGTCCGAGCCAGCGCAGCGATGTCTTCCTTGCGCTCGCGCAGCGGAGGTAGGCGGATCTCGAAGGTGTTCACGCGGAAGTACAAGTCTTCGCGGAAGCTCCCTTCCGTAACCATGTCCTGCAGGTTGCGGTTCGTGGCACACACGATGCGAACATCGACATGGATCGTCTCGTTCTCCCCGACGCGGCGCAGCTCGCCCGACTCCAGGAAGCGGAGCATCTTGACCTGCATGTGCTTATCGAGTTCGCCGAGTTCATCCAGGAACAGCGTGCCGCCCTTGGCGATTTCGATGAGCCCCTTGCGGGCGGTTTCGGCCCCGGTGAAGGCGCCCTTCTTGTGGCCGAAGAGTTCGCTTTCGACGAGATGTTCCGGCAGTGCTCCGCAGTTCACCGCCACGAACGGCATGTTCGCACGGGGGCTGACTTCATGAATCCGGCGGGCGACCAGTTCCTTGCCAGTTCCAGTCTCGCCCAGAATGAGGATATTGGAATCGGTCGGGCCAATCTTATTGATCAGATTCTTGACCCGGTTCATCGACGGCGTTTCGCCAATGATGTCAGTCGTGCCGCACGCCGATTTGACCTGACTCTGCAGGGCCAGGGTGCAGTTCCGCAGCTGGTGCTTCGCGACCACGCGGTTCACAGCTGTCGAGATCGTGGTCAGGTTGGCGGGCTTGGGGACGAAGTCATAAGCCCCCAAGTGCATGGCCTTGATGACTTCTGGAACGCTGCCGTGGCCGGTCGAGATGATGAAATCGGTATCCGGTGCCACCTTCTTAAGGTGTTCGATGACGCCCCAGCCGTCGACGTTGGGCATTTTGAGGTCGATGATCGCGCAGTCGTAGTGGTGGTCATCCAGCAAACGGATGGCCGCCGCTCCGTCCTCGGCGACGGTGACTTCGTGTCCCTGCTTCTGGAGTTCGTTTTTGATGACCAGCCGGAGACCGGCCTCGTCATCGACGAACAGAATGCGGAGAGAATAGGTGTTTGGGCTGCTCACTGGGTCAACTCCCTGACGACCTCATCGACATCCTTGTCGACGGCACCGATGGGGCTTCGGCAAATTCGGCCACACGTTGTGGAGCGGGTTGATAACAGAAACCGGCAAAGCGGAGCAACAGGAGTCGGTGAGAGGTGTCAGTAGTCCTTACGAGATGATGCGATTCGAGATCTGAGAGTCTCCCCATGATCTTGTGGCTCATGATCTTGTGATCACTCTTGGAAAGCGCTACTCATCCGCTGGAGGGAAGAAAGTGGTTCACAAGATCATGAAGAGCGACAGGCGATGATCGGCAATTCGCCGGGAGACACGGCGGCGCGGCCACCGAGTGGACCGGTCGGCGGATGGCGTGAGTCTCGGAGAGTGACGACTTTCCCGAGGCTGGAGTCGTAGATAAACTTCATGCGGGACGGATTGAGACGTAGGACAGACGTCCTCGTCCGTCGCTCTGCGAGGCTTTCCTCACGGACGGACGAGGACGTCTGTCCTACGAAGTGCCTCAGCGCTCCCCGCGAGAAGCATCAACCCCGATGAACACAGCGCGGCACAACCGCATCCGAAGAGGACGTCTTCTGTCATCGGTGGTCAGCCAGATAACAACCTCTGTCGAACCGACCTCTTCCCCCCCGAAGGGGCCGAAACATCATCGTCCAGAGTTGCGAACTGCGGTCGCGCCCCTGGACGATGATGTTCAACACCTGCGGGGTACAAAGGCTTCAGGCCATCGGAAATGTGTTGGGCGTGCAAAACCCCCTCTCCGTACGCCAAGTGAATTGGTTTGCCGTGCGGATTGAAGCACTCAAGATTGTTTGAATTGCGGTTGTGGGACGAGGGGATTGTGACGCGAGGTTCTTGCGTCGAAAGACACCGGTGAGTTAGCCTCTGGTGCCAAGGCCATGACCAACTCACCACCTGCGAGTTCCCGCGATGACTGAAACCACTCCAGCGATTGAGATCAAGCTACGCATTCCCGGCACATGGGCGCATCCGGGAGAACTCGTCGAGCGGATGCCGCCGGGGTGCCGATTGTCGCCCGAGGGGTTGATTCTGCCCGATGGGCAGCGGGTCGAGATTGCTCCGATGCAGCCCGACAAGCAGTTCGCGAAGATCTTCGCCTCATCATGTCGCCGACCGGCGACGCCGGATGAACTCGATCGGGTCAATCGCTACTCGGTCAACATGGGACTCATCGGACCGGGCGGTTCACTCGAGGCAGTTCGCACGATGACGCAGGCCGCTGCGGCCATCTTGGAAGCGGGCGGAGCGGGTGTGTTCATCGATAACAGCGGGCTGGCTCATGGCGGGGGGCAGTGGCTCGATTTTGCCGAGGATGGCAGCGCGGACGCACTGAGCTTTGCCTTCGTGAGCGTCGTCCGGGGCGACACGGAAGCCTGGACGATGGGGATGCACGTGTTCGGCCTCCCCGAGATCAAGATGCGTCGCGCCGATATCGAGCCGACGGGGGATCTGATCATCGACGTGCTGCGCTACATGTGCCACAGCGACAAGCCGGTCGACAAAGATCACGTCCTGGTTCTGGAGGATGGTCAGATGTTGCATGTCACCTCGAAGTCGGAGTGTGAGTTCCCCGCTGGCAGCCCGATGCACAACCCGTTTGGTTGCCTGTTTCTGCTACCTGGGAAAGAGATCGCGGAACGCAACTGAACGGCCTGGCCCGATTCGCACTTGAGCCAGAAACTCAACTCTCCGGCAATTCTTGCCGATTCGAGGGGACGATGCGACGGGGGCAAGAACGTCTGACGGTGCCCTCGTTCTCTTTCGGAACGGACCTCAATCCCCCCAACAAACCGCCAGTCAGACACTGGGGATCGCGATAGAATTTCCAGAGACGGACCGTGCGGGATTGATTTCCTGACTCGTGTGACATATTCATCGTATTGTCATCACGTTGCGACGCCACGGACCGGCGGGTTCTCATGATCCTTTCGGGCGGCGGCGATTGCCTCCACAGCTGTTGACCCAGCTGTGGTTCACCCAGTGGGGTGTTCGTGTCGGTTCTGATTCCGGTCAACGGCGCGTGCATTCCTCTCCGGACCCTGTCCACCATGTCAGAGTTTTCCGCTGCGTTCAACAGCCAAAGCCTCCCTTACATTGAAGACCTGTACGCGCGCTATCTGAACGGAGACTCGTCCGTCCCTGCCGATTGGGCGGAGTATTTCCGGACCTCGCTGAACGGGCAGGGGAAGCCTTCGCCCACGGGGGGAGTGAGCTTTGAGCCGCCCTTCAAAGCCCGCAGCATGTTCAACCCTCCGGGCGGAGGAGGCTCGAATCACTTTCGCGCGGAACAGAAGCTCAACATCGCCGTGCAGCAAGAGCGCGTCGACGGACTGATTCAGGCGTACCGCTCGCTGGGGCATATTTCGGCCAAGGTCGACCCGTTGAAGGTGAAGGTCGAGGCTCCGGCGGAACTCGAACACACGTTCTACGGTTTCACGGATGCCGACCTCGACCGCGAAGTCTCGAC
Organism: Planctomycetota bacterium; assembly: GCA_031431195.1. GTDB lineage: Bacteria > Planctomycetota > Planctomycetia > Planctomycetales > Planctomycetaceae > TH-plancto1. The sequence continues at coordinate 67,133 of JANPCU010000385.1, forward strand.
CGAGTTGGTGGGTGGTCCCGATACTCGGACGCTGCGCGGGGTCATTCAGTGGCTGAAGCAAACCTACTGCCGGTCGATCGGCGTGCAGTACATGCACATCGAAAGTCTGCAATCGAGAACCTGGTTGCAGCAGCAGATGGAGCAAACGGCGAACCGCCTCAAGCTCGACATCAAAGACCAGCACCGCATTCTGGCCCGGCTGGCCGATGCGGTCTGCTTCGAGAAGTTCTTGTGGGACAAGTTTAAGGGGTCAAAGACGTTCTCGCTGGATGGAGGTGAGACACTGATCCCGCTGCTGGATCAGGCAATCGAGCGGGCCGCAGAGCAAGGGTGCAAGGAGATCGTACTGGCGATGGCCCACCGGGGTCGGCTGAACGTCCTCTATAATACGATGGGCAAAAAGGGCCGCCAGATCTTCCGCGAAGTCGAGGACCAGCACGAGCATCTCGCGTTTGACGATGTGAAGTACCACCTGGGGTATAGTTCCGACCGCATCCTCTCCAACGGGAAAAAGGTCCACCTGTCGCTCTGCTTCAACCCGAGCCATTTGGAGTTCGTGAACCCCGTGGCGATGGGGCGTCTGCGGGCGAAGATGGACGAGATTCGCGACTATAAGCGAGAGCAGGGGTGCTGCATCCTGATCCATGGAGACGCGGCCTTCATTGGGGAAGGCGTGACCCAGGAGACGCTGAATCTCTCCGAACTGTATGGCTACAAGATCGGCGGCGTGGTCCACATCGTGGTGAACAACCAGATCGGATTCACGACCTCGGTCCGGGAAGCTCGGTCCTGTCGCTACGCCACCGACATTGCGAAGATGCTCGACATCCCGATTTTCCATGTGAACGGCGAAGACCCCGAGGCCGTCGCGCAAGTGGTCAAGCTGGCGATGGAGTTCCGCGCCAAGTTCCAAAAAGATGTCGTCATCGACATGTACTGTTTCCGTCGTCGCGGGCATAACGAGACGGACGAGCCACGGTTCACGAACCCGATGATGTACAAGAAGATCGACCTCAAGCCGTCGGTCTTTGAGAGCTATAAGGAGTCGCTCGTCAATTATCGCGGCGTGACCGCTGAGGAAGCTACGGCGATTTGGGAGAAGTCCCGCAAGACCCTCGACGACGAACTTAAGGCTGCCCACGATACGTCGACACCGACGCTCCACGATCACGACAACGCCGACATGGCGCTGAAGAATATCTGGAAGGGTTACCACGGTGGGCCTGCCCATCTGGCCGACCATATCAACACCGGTCGGCCCGAGACCGACCTCAGCCGCGTGCTGAAGTCGCTCACCGAATACCCTGCAGAGTTCAAGCCGCATCCAACCGTACAAAAGGTCCTCGACAAACGTCGCGAGATGTCGCAGGGCAACGTCCCCCTCGACTGGGGCGCAGCTGAGATGCTGGCGTACGGCACACTCCTCGAAGAGGGGCATCCGTTCCGCATGTCGGGACAGGATGTGCGGCGCGGCACGTTCAGCCACCGGCACGCGGTACTGGTCGATGTCGAGGATGGCACCCACTTCTGCCCACTTCGCAACATCCAGGACAAGCTGGGCTGGGTGAATTGTCACAACAGCCCGCTCTCGGAGATCGGCGTCCTGGGCTTCGAGTACGGCTACAGCCTCGACACGCCGCACGGTATCGTCGTTTGGGAAGCTCAGTTCGGCGACTTCGTCAACGTCGCACAGGTCATCATTGACCAGTTCATCGCCAGCTCGGAAATGAAGTGGAAACGACTGAGCGGGATCGTGCTGTTGCTACCCCACGGCTACGAAGGGAACGGACCGGAGCATTCCAGTGCCCGGCTGGAGCGGTTCCTGAACTTGGCAGCCGAAGACAACATGCAGATTGTTCAGCCTTCGACGCCCGCTCAGATGTTCCACCTGTTGCGGCGGCAAGTGCTCCGCAAGTGGAAGAAGCCGCTGGTCGTCATGACCCCCAAGCAGCTGTTAAGATTGCCCGCGTGCGTGTCGACTCTGTCGGATTGTGCGAAGGGGACCTTCCAGCCGGTCATCGGGGATGAGGCGGTCGATGCCAACGGGGTCAAGCGGATCTTGCTCTGCTCGGGGCGGGTCTACTTTGATCTGCTGGCCAAGCGGACGGCTCTCGGACGCAACGATGTGGCGATCGTCCGCGTGGAAGAATTCTATCCACTGCCGGTCGCTGCTCTGGAGAAAGCCCTCGCTCCGTTCAAGTCGGGCACCTCGACACGCTGGGTGCAAGACGAGCCCGAGAACATGGGCGGCTGGCGATTCCTGCGGGCCCGGCTGGGCGAGAAGCTGCTGGGTCGGTTCGACTGGGACATCGTGTCTCGCAAGGCCGCTGCCAGCCCGTCGACTGGATCGCACCACGTCCATCACGAAGAACAAGAACACATTCTGGCCCAGGCCTTCGGATGAAGGCCGTTGAGGGTTGAGCGTTGAGCGACACAGGTCGACATGATGTACAACCCTGGCTCGCTCACGCTCCCGTCAGACCCTCAACCCTCATCGCTCAACCCTCAACCTTCCCCACGGACACATCATGGCAGTTGACATTCGGCTCCCCAAAGCGGGCGATTCGATCACGGAAGCCTTCATCGGACAATGGCAGGTCAAAGAGGGGACGTGGGTCGATGTCGACCAGAACATCGTCGTCATCGAGACCGAGAAAGCAGCCTTCGATGTCCCAGCCCCGGTCGCGGGGATTCTGACCAAGATCCTCAAGAAGAACGGGGACAAGGCCCTCGTGAATGAGGTCATCGCCCAGATGGAGCCCGCTCCGCGACCGGCAGGCGTCGCGCCCGCACCGCCCGCCGCCGCTCCAGCAGCAGCTGCACCGACTGGGAAGGCGGGGGGTTATGTCATGCCCGCCGCAGCCGCAGCGGGCGCTCAAGCCGGGGTTGATCCAGCGGGCGTGAAGGGCACTGGCCCCGGTGGTCGTGTGTTGAAAGAGGACGTCCAGAAGGCAGCCACCTCTGCTCCGTCAAAGGCCGCCACGGCGTTGTCGGGCGTGCGTGAAGAACGCCGTCAGCCGATGTCGATCATGCGGCAGACGATTGCACGTCGGCTGGTCGAAGCCCAACACAATGCCGCCCTGCTGACCACCTTCAACGAGTGCGATGTCACGGCGATCAAGAAGGCTCGTGAGCAGTATCAGGATGCATTCACGAAGAAGTACGGGATCAAGCTCGGATTCATGTCGTTCTTCGTGAAGGCCGTGGTGGATGCCCTCAATCTGTTCCCGTCGATTGGAGCTCGCATCGATGGCACAGACCTGATCTTCCGCAACTACTGCGACATCGGCGTGGCGATTGGCGGAGGTAAGGGGCTGGTGGTTCCGATCCTGCGGAGTGCAGAGCGGATGAGCTTCTCGGAGATCGAGCTGGCGATTGCCGACTTCGGCAAGCGAGCCAATGAAGGCCGGTTGTCGATGGAAGAGATGGACGGCGGCACCTTCACGATCAGCAACGGCGGCGTGTACGGATCGCTGATGTCGACCCCCATCGTCAACCCGCCACAATCCGGCGTCCTCGGGATGCACAACATCGTCGACCGCCCGATCGCCCTCAATGGCGAAGTGGTCATCCGCCCGATGATGTACCTCGCCCTAACCTACGACCACCGCGTCGTGGACGGGCGCGAGGCGGTATCGTTCCTCAAGCGGATCAAGGATGTGGTGGAAGACCCGACACGGTTGATCCTTGATATCTGAGGTTGGCGAGCCCTCGGCGTGAGCCGGGGTGTTGCGATCGATTACTCGTGATTCTGATCGAGCGAACCTGATTTCGCTCCGCTTCCGCAGAACAAGTTCTCTCCTTTGGACACCCCGGCTCACGCCGGGGGCTCGCCTGTTCCCCTCATGACAATTTCCCCCATGACCGACCTCATCATCATCGGCGGCGGTCCCGGCGGCTATGTCGCTGCCATTCGAGCGGCCCAGCTCAAGAAGTCTGTGACCATCATCGAGAAGGAACCGCTGCTCGGCGGGACGTGTCTCCGCGTCGGCTGTATTCCATCCAAGGCTCTGCTCGAGTCGAGCCACATGTACGAGATGGCTCAGCACACGATGGCCGCGCGCGGGGTCGTGGTGGATCAGCTGAAGCTCGATTTGGCGACGATGCTGCAACACAAGGAGTCGGTCGTCCGGACCCTCGGCGGCGGAATTGACGGCTTGATGAAGAAGAACAAGATCACCCGCATTCTCGGGACGGCGACGATCACAGCTCCCGGTCGTGTGGCCGTCGAGAGCAAAGACGGGAAACAGGAACTCCAGGCCGAACACATTCTCATCGCCACTGGCAGCACCCCCGCCTCGCTGCCCGGCATCGAGATGGATGGCGACCGCATCGGGACCAGTACGGAGGCGCTGTGCTATCCGGAAGTGCCTAAGCATTTAATCGTCATCGGAGCCGGGGTGATTGGCCTGGAACTCGGGACCGTCTGGAGGCGTCTGGGGGCGAAGGTGACAGTCCTCGAATACCTCGACCGAATCATGCCCGGTATGGACAACGAGATCGCCGCTGAGGCAAAAAAGATTTTCGAGAAGCAGGGGATCGAGTTCCGTCTGGGTTGCAAAGTCACGGGGGCCAAGGTCGTCAAGAAGGAGTGCCAGGTCACGATCGACGGCGGCGAGGTTCTGAAGGCCGACCGCGTTCTAGTGGCGGTCGGTCGTAAGCCAAACACACACGGGCTGGGCCTCGAAAACGTCGGTGTGCAAGTCGACAAACGCGGCTTCATCACGGTCGACAAGCACATGCTGACCTCAGCTGCGGGCATTCTCGCCGTCGGTGATGTGGTCGGCGGCGCGATGCTGGCCCACAAAGCCGAAGAGGAGGGGGTGGCGGCGGTCGAGTATCTCTACACGGGCTACGGCCATGTGAACTACGACGCGATCCCCGGCGTGGTCTACACCGAACCCGAAATCGCTACCGTGGGATTCACTGAGGAGCAACTGATCCAGCAGGGCCGCAAGTACCGTAAAGGAAGCTTCCCGTTCCTCGCCAATGGCCGCGCCCGGGCGACCGGCACCACCGATGGCAAGGTGAAAATCCTGGCCGATGCCACGACTGACCGCGTGCTGGGAATCCATATCATCGGCTCCCACGCCGGGGAACTGATCGCCGAATGCGTAGCAGCCATCGAGTTCGGAGCCAGCAGCGAAGACATCGCCCGCACTTGCCATGCACATCCGACCTTGGCTGAGGCCGTGAAAGAGGCAGCCCTGGCCGTCGATGGGCGCGTGCTACACATGTGAACGATGCGGTAACGATCTTCCCACACACCGACAATCATGGGCCAGTCACTACAGCCCCGTTCGCGTGCATTTTCCCAGCTTTCATCGCCATTGCCAGCGGAGAGTTTACCTGGCGCATGCCAGCTTGTCCTTCACGCGGTCCGAATTGAGACGTAGTTGCCCCTCGCCAGAGGGCGGGAACTCAATCCAATTCGCCCACGTTCTGGGGAACGTGGCTACGAAACAGGGCCAGCGGTCACTCACTCGTGGCCCCCGTAAGGATTTCGAGCAGGGTGGCTTCGTTCCAGCCGCAGCGGCGGCGGTTCATGGCCACGCAGTTCTTATTATTTCCTGCTTCAACAACGACAGCGTGAAGCGGTACAGCCTGACCATTTATAATCCGCCACACCGCTCGCGAATACCGCAAATGGCATTCGCTGTGCGCATGCTCGCTCGGCCAAATGTCCTCGTGCCGCGTGGCCAGCGCCAACTTCTGAGCCGTATTAATCCGCCCGCGTCGCGCGGATTTCTGTCTCTTCTACTTCGAAGACTCGCCGCCCCGCGCAGCCGCTTCCCGCCGCTGCTCTTCCGCTCGCAATGAATACGCCTCGTCCAACCGCTCGTCGGATTCTTTTGCTGCAGCTGCCGGTTCTCCTGCTCCAACTCCGCCATCCGCTTCGCCTGCCGCTCGATCAGCTGCGACTGCTCCCGATCCCGAACCTCCAGCACCTCCAGCCGCTCCTGCAACCGCAGAACCCAGGCCCGCAGCTCGTCCGATGTCAGATCCTGTGGTGAAGTCCGTTTCATCCACGATCTCTACCAGATCAGGCACAAACCTGTCATCAGCAATCGACGCACATTGGACAGCTACTTTGCCACACTCTTGCCACCGGACAAAATTGACTGGATCACCTCAGCATTCTGAGGCGGCTGGTCTATCAGACCGACGTTGATGTGATGCAGGTGGACTTCGGCCTGCTTCTTGATCGCTTCGCAATCATCGTCATTGGTGGTCCCCCAAGACCGCCGAAATGCCTTCCCGCCGAAGTGGAACCGCAGGTGGTAGCCGTTGATTTGCTCCAATGTTGCCATTTTCTGGCCTCCCCAGGCAAGGCTAGCGCCCGGTTGGTCAACGACAATGAAGCCCTTTACAACGTCCCTACAAGACCAGCAAGTGTGGCAAAACCGTGGCAAAGCCACGTCGTCAAATGCAAAAGGACTCACAGCGATTTGCCGTAAGTCCTTTCGCCACTTGAGTGCCCACGACAGGACTTGAACCTGTACGAGTGTTACCTCACTAGGCCCTCAACCTAGCGCGTCTGCCAATTCCGCCACGTGGGCAACGGGAAGGGTGGGGAGGTTAGCACTCGTGACGCTGATTTTCAATCCGACGGAGTGCTGAATGAACGGCGAAAGTGCTCACCTCTGGTTGACCTGACGATTTGTTCGAAATGATTGTTTCAACCGAGAGGCCGGATGTCAGGCTTCAGGGGCTGTGGTGGAGATCATCGATTCGCCACACACCAACGTCCGATCTCTATCATCTTCCTCGACTCTCCCACCCGGCAACGGTTATCCTCTTCACTCAGGAGAACCACTGGGTGCGAACGCTTCGTAACACGCTGTACATCAGCCTGACTCTGCAAATCTGCCTGGCAGCTGCGATCTTGGCCGCTGCGGAAGAGGCTCCGCTGGCGCTCATCACACTGCCGTTGGCTCTGGGAACGCTATTCGTCATCGATCTGCTGGGGTGGCTCAGTCCTCCCCGGTTGCTGCTGAACATCACTGCTCTGGGGGCGATGGGACTGGCACTGCTGGAATTCCAAGGGCAGGGCGAGTCTCGGCTGCTAGCGGGTGGGCACTTGGTGGTCTATCTCATGTGGACGTTTCTGCTGCAACAGAAAGATCTGCGGCGGATGTGGTGGATGTTCGCCTTGTCCGTACTCCAGGTGGCCGTGGGAGCCCCGTTGGCGAACAACCAGCCGTGGTTCGGGGCCGCGCTGTTTGTGTATACGGCCTCGACCGTTTGGACCATGTCGCTGCTCAGTCTCACGCGGGCGGCATTGCTGGCCGATCCTCAACTCTTGGCTCCGAAATCAAAACTGCCTGATTCCGAGATGCTCGTCGAGGCTCCCTTCTGGGGGCACAGCTACGCCCAGAACGGCGTTCGCACTGACGAACAGGGGCGCTGGATTTCGCCTCGATTCCTGGGCGGCGGAGTGGTGACATTTGCGTTAATTCTGGTCGTGGGGATGACGTTCTTCGTGCTGACGCCGCGCGTCTGGATCGGCAACATGAACGTCTTTGGCGATAGCCCGCTACGGGGAGCGGGCGGGGCGACCGGCTTTACGGAGAACGTGAAGCTCGGTGATATCGGGGAGGTCATGGAGAGTTACGAACTCGTCATGGAGGTCCAGGTTCTCGACGGCGAGACGGGGCAATCGATCCCTCCCGCTGAGCTGGCAGCTGCGGTGGGGGATGAACCACTGTTTCGCGGTGCGGTGCTGGAATTCTACACAGCCGGAAGTTGGACGAAGGCCAGATACAGTGATGGCTGGGAAGAACCTTTTATTTCGGATGGCCCTATCCGACTGAATATCACGCTGCAACCCTTGGAATCAGCGGCCTTGTTCCATACCGGTAAATTCCAGGGAGGTCGAGGAGTGACGGCCCCCAAGCAACTCTATTTTCACGTGTTGTCTGAAGCAGTGGAGCGAGATGACGGCTCCGATATGTCAAAGCCCTATTCCTACGCGGTTTCAGTCACTCCCCCCGGAACCGTTTTCGACCCACGTGCCTCCGAGGGGTGGCATCGAGCGATTCGGCTCGATCGCGTTCCCGATTGGTTGCGACGTCTGCTCCCCACCCCGTCGGAGCGATTGACACAACTCGCGAAGCAGGTGCTTGAGCGGTCGAGCCCGCGTGGAAGTCCGGCGAGCGAGGCCACCGCTCGCGTGCTCGAGGAGTACCTGCGCGACTCGAACGAATTCAGCTACACGCTCGATCTGTCGGTGGACGACGCGTCGATCGATCCGGTCGAGGACTTTGTCTTTAACCGCAAGAAGGGGCACTGCGAGTATTTCGCGTCGGCTCTCGCGCTCATGCTGCGCGGAGTCGGCATCCCATCGCGACTGATTAGCGGATTCAAAGGAGCGGAGTACAACGAGAAAACCGGCCGCCTTGAAGTGCGGGCTTTGCATGCGCATGCCTGGGTCGAAGGCTTTGTCGATGGGGGGTGGGTGACGTTTGACCCGACACCCGGCGATCGCGACACCGAGGTGGCGACCAAGGCGAAGGACACCGAACCAGACTTAGTCGACCAGACTCGTTCGATGTGGTTCCAAGGGATGAGCTACAGCAAATCGCAACAGGATGAACTGGTCTACGCCCCGCTGCGCGATCTGGGCGAGATGGTAAAAAACAACTTTGCGGGATTGATGCAGGGGGAACTTCCACTCCTCACCCAGCTCAAGAATCTGTCCGCGTCCCCCAGCCGGTGGTTCAGTGGAGAGGGGGGGACCGTGGCTCTGTTTCTGCTCGTCATCATGGCGGGTGGCGCGTGGTTGGCACGGATCATCTTCAAGCGGTGGAAGGGGTGGACACGCGAACGCGAACTGGCCCAACGGCGAGCGATCACCGTCGAGTTCTATGCCCGATTGCTCCATCTGTTACAGCGTTTCGGACTGGCCGATATCCAGACGCTGACTCCCCGCGAGTTCGCCCTCCGTGCCGAGGAACAGTTCCAGTCCCGCTTTCGCACGGCAGGCATTACGGGAATCGCGTTCGCACTGGTCGAATCGTTCTATGCCGTCCGCTTCGGCGACCAACCCTTGTCGGCGGACCAGTTAAACACCATCGACCAGCAGTTGGGACGGTTAGAGCAAAGCCTTGTTCAACCGGTCACGGTCTCGTCGTGAGTCGTTAGGATGCTCAAGAGTGATGCCGGGTCGTCTAGTCGTCGGGAGAGTTTGCCATGAACCATTCCACACGTCATGCCGGTCCAATGTTGAACACCTCGCAGGGCTCGGTTCCGCCACTCCTCGGTCGCCGGGAGTTCATGGACTGGGTCGGTCAGGGCATTGGTGGAGCGGCGCTGGCCACTTTGCTCTGCCCCGACACCGCGCGGGCGGCGGGGACACTTCCCGAGGCGTCCGTCCCCTGGCCGCATCATCCGGCGAAGGCCAAGCGAGCGATCCACATCAACCTGTTTGGCGGCCTTAGCCAAGTCGACAGCTTTGACTACAAGCCCGAACTTGAAAAGTACCATGGTAAGAAGTTTGGCGGGATCGAGGCAGCAGATGTCTTCTTCGGTCAGATCGGCCTGCTCAGGCAGAGCGACTGGGCCTTCAAGCAACGGGGCCAATCAGGGTTGTGGGTGTCGGAGCTGTTCCCGCATCTGGCGGGGGTCGCGGATGAGTTGACGGTGATCCGCTCGATGTATGCGGAGACTTCGAACCATACCCCGGCCACGTTTCAAGAGAACAGCGGATTCCGGCTCAACGGGTTTCCCACGGCGGGGGCGTGGCTCTCGTTCGGGATGGGTGCCGAGACCGAAGACCTGCCTGCGTATGTCGTGATCCCTGACCCGCGCGGTTTGCCAGCGGGTGGCTCAATCAACTGGACCAACGGGTTCCTTCCCGCGCGCCATCAAGGCGTCATCCTCCGCAGCCAGGGCAAGGCCGTCGATGACCTCGTTCCCGCACGGCCGATCGCAGCTGGGACGGATGTGGCGTCGCGCGAGCTGCTCGATCGGCTGAACCGCCAGCATCTCGAACGCCACGGAGCCGAGGACGCCTTCTCCGCCCGCATCCGCAGCTATGAACTCGCCGCGCGGATGCAGCTGGCCGTGCCGGAGGTGACTGACCTCGCGGGCGAGACCGAAGCGATCCATCAGCAGTACGGCCTCGACCAGGACGAGACCCGCGACTTCGGGCGGTCGTGCCTCTTGGCGAGACGGCTTCTGGAAAAGGGCGTGCGGTTCGTCCAGCTCTACTCCGGCGGAGCGTTCGGCTCGCCCCGTATCAACTGGGACGGGCACGAGGATATGAAGAAGAATCACGGGCAGGAGGCCGGTCGCATCGACCTGCCATTGGCCGGGTTGATTCGCGATCTGCGGCAGCGTGGAATGCTCGACGACACGCTACTCCTCTTTACCAGCGAGTTCGGTCGCACCCCCTTTACGCAGTCGGGTTCCGATGTCCTCGGCATTGGTCGCGACCACAACCAATACGGCTTCTCGACCTGGCTGGCGGGTGCCGGACTGAAGCATGGCCTGGCCTACGGCTCGACCGATGAGATCGGCTGGAAAGCCGTGGAGAACCGCACCCACTGGCACGACTTCCACGCCACCGTCCTGCACCTGCTCGGGATCGACCATACGCGGTTGACCTTCTACCACAACGGCATCCAACGCCGCCTGACCAACGTGCATGGGGAGTTGATTCAGGGGGTGTTGGGGTGAACTTGTGAATACATGGATGAATCAGCCAAGTCTCACGCCGAGCGACAACTCCCTTCGAGGAAATGCATCCCGCTTTCTGGTCGGGAGTTGATAAGTTGATGTCGTCGGGTATTGTTCATGGGTTCCGTTCCGAAAATCACAAGTTAGGCGGCACTACGGGCATCATGCACTCCAGCCTTCAGCCACGGACAAACATCAAGCTATTGGTCATTTGGGGCGTCGTCGCGTTTGTCGTCGCATTCCTCTCCTCACCGACACCGTGGCCCTTCTTGGGGGTTGGCGTCGCGCTTGGTGGCTGTGCTGGCGTCATTCAGCTTCGTTCGCTTCGAGAGTCCTCTGCATCCTTGCTCACCGCACAGACTGCGATGGACGTTCGTCGTATTTTAAGTTCATCACGTACCGGGCGGCTCTACGTCTACGCATTTTGGGGGAGCATGGTTGTGCTGTGTGCTCTCGCGTTTTACCTGCTTCGAGGGCGTGAATTCGTCGGCTTGCTTGTCGGTTACTCCGCCTTTGCGTTCACGCGTGAGGTGCTGACGTTACGCGGCACATTTGAGCTTCACAGGCTTTCAGCGGAGCAGCGAGTTTGACCGTGCTGATTAACCGTGCGAGGCTGCGAACCCGGGTCGCTCAGCTTGGACTGTTCTTCCGACTATGGGCCTACGCTTCACCCTTGGACTTGAGACCGCCGCTGGGATCTTGCAACGCCACTCCGAAGTCGTGGTAACCTCGCATCTTGATCCCCAGCTGGTTGAAATCGACGGGTGGCGGGGTCAGGAGGCTTTGCGGATGGCCCCGGCGTGGGGAGTCGTCGCCTGCCGGACGCTGCTTCGCCCCTCGCGATGGACTCTCAGCCCAGCCTCGAACTTCCACGTCCACTTCGGTCGGGGCCATCCGCAAAGCCTCCTGACCCCGCCACCCGACTGTCTACTTACTGCCGAGGCGGCGAGCGTCAACCGGTCGAGGCTCTCCATTTTGATCCCGCGAGAACCTTCCCGCGATGCCTCGGCAGGCGGGCGCCGTGCCTTTCTCCCGGACGAATCTCCACTATTATTCCACATGGACGACCACAAGTGGCGATCTCCAATTAAAACACCGACTTCAGCCCGAGGTGTTTCACGAACGGCTCAAAATCCGAGTCGCTGTGCAGTAGTGTGTAGCCGCTCTCGATGCAGCGGGTCGCGATTACGGTGTCGATCGTCTTGCGAATCGTTACCCCCAAGGATCGGAGGGTCCGGTAATTCTGAGCAGCTTGGATGGCGATGTCCTGGCCACCCAGGTCCACCTGTTTGAATGAAGACAGCAGCTTCTTGGCCTGATTGAACTCTTTGTCGCTGGCAAAGCCTTGCAGCACTTCCACCAGCACCAAGTCGCCAATGGCCAGCGGGACGGTCCCGAGTAATTGGTCCAGCCGGTCGGACTGCGGAGTCACAGTTCCCCGAAAGTAGTCGATCCACACGCTGGAATCGACGAGGATCATCGATCGGTCCTCATCGCTTTCAGATCACCTTGCCAGTTCAGCTGACCGCGAAATCGCTTGACCTCGCCCTGTTGCTGTAACCGCAGCAACGTCCGCAGCCCTAGCTCCACCGCCTCGCGCTTCGTCTTGAGGCCGGTCGCCTTCAGCGTGTCGGACATCAGCTGGTCGTCGATTTCAATGTTCGTGCGCATCGTGTGTACTCATAACATGGGCTATACACATCGTAACGGACACGACTCGTGACGACAAGATCTGTGGAGACGAACCCTCATGGCTTTCTGACAGTTGCCTTTTTCGCATCGTGGGCCGCTGCCTGGGGTTGCTGGCGTGAGTTACTCATATTCTATCGTGGTCCCAACACTCACTCCGAGAACGGCGTATTCACTCTCATGACCCGGATCACCGACCCAGTTCGCTGCAACACAAGGGGATTGACCATGACGCGATCAGAGAAACTTTGGCGGCTGTTCTTAATCGCTATCGTGGCTTTCCCGGTGGGGGCACTGCTTATTCAGGGGATCATGCAGTATCGCGAGGCCACGGCTCGGCAGATGACCAAGGAGCGGCTCAAGCAGATCGAGCTGGCCTTGCACCAGTATCACGAGACATATCACACGTTTCCGCCCGCGTTCGTCCAAGGCCCCGACGGTCGCATGTGGCACAGCTGGCGAACGCTGCTGCTGCCGTATCTGGGGGAGGCGGAACTGGCGGCGAAGTATCGTTTTGATGAGCCGTGGGATGGCCCGCACAATCGGGAGTTGGCTGTGCAGTGTCCCGAGGTATTCCAGTCGCCGCACTGGGGGACCGAGCCGGGGCGAACGAACTTTTATGGGGTGATTGGGAGAAGAACGGCTTGGCCGGCACAGCATGCGATCTCGATAGAGCGAGCACTTGATGGGACTTACAATACGATTCATCTCGTGGAAGGACCGCCCGTCGCCCAGTGGCTAGAGCCGCGCGATCTTGGGGTTCGTGAATGGACGGAAGTCTTCCGAAGCCAAACTCGACCCGGATCATACAGCTCCTTCATGGATGGTGCCGTGCGCATGCTGAGCAAGAACATTGATCAGACTTTACTGGCCTCCCTGCTGACTCCGCGTTACGGGCAGTTGATGTATTCCGGTCCCGACTGGCCCGCAGAGATGACGGAATCCTTAGCACTGTCGAAGACGATGGAGACTCGAAGTGTGGCGGACCTGAAGCGGACCGATGTCTTGGCAACTTCATCAGAAACTCTCGATCCGACCAACAATCTGATCTGGTGTGCCACGTTCCAGATGACCTGGGATGAACTGCGGGCCCAAGTCGGCGGTGTCGTGAAGACCACACCGCAGCCAAGCATTGTCAATCGATTGAATGCGGCACCGTTCAATCGTACTGCATTAGATCCCGCGACCTACTTGGCACTGACGACAGGTGCCCATCCCTCCGATACCATTAAACTTAGGGAGCGAGTTCAGCAGAAGTTCCCTCAACTGGTGCCGCAAATCGAGAGCCTGCCAGCTGACAGTCTCCCCGATCTGCGGCTCTATGCGTGTCTAGTGAAGTCGATGCCATTCGTCGAGCAAATGGATCGATTCCCGAAACCCCTGTCCTTCAGAGACAGTGAGACATCCACCGAGGTCATGTCATTTGGACGTATTCCGGGTACGACGCAGGGGCTGGGAGAGGTCGTCCTACATGAACAGGTCGTCGTCGGAGACTACATCAGCGACGAAGATTTCGTATTACTTCTCAAGACGGTCAGTCCGCAAAAAGATGAGATCATCCTGGCGAGAACGGAGCCCGGAGCTTCACTCCAGATGATGTGGAACTCAATCGAGGGCAGACTCCAATCCCCACATCCGCATCGAGTGCATGCGGACCTACACGATGCCGAACGCTTAGAAATCCCCATCCTGGAACTTGGTCTCGCCAAGCAGTTTGAGGAATTACACGGGGTCAGGGTCGAGGGACTCGGAATTGAGAACCATATTGGCGTCGCTCGTGAGTCGATTCTCTTTCGTCTCGACGAGACCGGTGCCGAACTCATCGCAGAAGCGGAATCGATGGTCGTTGGCGAGAATGGCTTTCCCGAAGTTCCCTTCGACCCCACCAAGCCCCGCCAGTTCGTGTTCGACCAGCCGTTCTTCATCGCCCTCCGCGAGCAGGGGGCCTCCGAGCCGTACTTCTTAGCGTGGATCGCTCACCCCGAGGTCATGGTTCGCTCGGCCTCGCCGCGGTGAATCGGAAACACGAAAGCGATGGGCACAAAGCCCACCGGTGGCAACCGGTGGGCTTTCCTCTCATGACTTCGGCCACCGGTTGAGAAACCGATCTCCCGCAGAGACAATCTCCCGGATGAACCCTCCCATCACGACCCTCGACGCGGCCCAGAGCCGGCTCCCGCAGACTTTGGCGGTGATTCAAAGCGGGATCACGCGCGGGCTGCATTGGGGGGTGCAGCTGTTTGTGTCACGCGATCTGCAACCGGTCGTGGATCTCGCTATCGGGGAGAATCAGCCGGGCGAGACGCTGACCCGCGATCACATGCTCCCGTGGCTGAGTGCGGGGAAGCCGATCACGGCACTGGCGGTGATGCAACTGGTTGAGCAGGGATTGCTCGATCTCGATCGACCGGTCCGTGAGGTGATCCCCGAGTTCAGCCAGCAGGGCAAGGAGTGTGTGACGACGCGGCACCTGCTCACCCACACCGCCGGGATCGAGGCGGTCGCACTCGGCTGGCCGAGTACCGCGTGGGACGAGATCATCGCCCGGATCTGTGCGGCTCCGCTGAAGGCTGGGGCGGTCGCGGGTGAGGCACACGCCTATGACCCGCAGCGCAGCTGGTTCATCCTCGGCGAGATCATTCAACGACTGCGCGGGCGTCCGGTGGGAGAGGTGTTGCGCACCGATATCTTCGAGCCACTGGGAATGCGTGACACCTGGCTGGCGATCCCGGACTCGCAGTATGAGGTGTACGAGCCACGTCTCGGACGAATTTATGTGTCCGGGTCTGGTGAGTTGAAGATGAACCACAGTCATCTGCCACAGACGGTCACCTCACCCGCGCCCGGCAGCAGTTGTCGCGGACCGATGCGGGAGCTGGCGAGGTTCTATGAGATGCTGCTGCGCGAGGGGACATGGCAGGGGCGGTCGCTGCTGAGTCCGGCAGCTGTGCGTCAGATGATGGCACGACACCGGCGGGGGAGGTTCGACCAGACTTTTCAGCACACGGTCGATTTCGGACTGGGACTCATTATTAACTCGAATCAGTATGGGGCGAATACGATCCCGTATGGCTTTGGTCGGCGGGCGTCGCCCGAGTCGTTCGGGCATGGCGGTTCGCAGTCCTGTATTGGGTTCGCCGACCCGGAACATCGGCTGGCGGTCGCCGCCGTGGCCAACGGCTACCCCGGCGAGGTGCCGCACAATCGTCGGTTCCGGGAGCTGCTGACGGCGGTGTATGAGGATTTGGGAGTCGAGAGTCGGGAGTAAGGGCGTCAGACTGTCTGTAGGTATGGCCGACTTTATGGTACTGGTGAGAGTCCGATTAATTAGACAGCGTCCCATCTGGTCTTCCGTGAGTAGAAAACCCGGGTGGCGGGGTCAGGAGGCTTTGCGGATGGCCCCGATCGGGGGGACGTGGAGTTCGAGGCTGGGGTCGGTGAGGCTCCATCGCTGTGGCCGAGACGCCGGGAGGCGACGGTTCCCGACGCCGGGGCCATCCGCAAAGCCTCCTGACCCCGCCACCCGCCGCATAACCGGCGGCTCCGGGAGCTGCTGACGGCGGTGTATGAGGATTTGGGAGTCGGGGCGGCAGACTGACTGTCAGCAGGCCCGACTGTGCGTGACTGGTGAGAGTCGTTTAGCTTCCGGTGACAAACTCACAAACACGCCAGTCGAGCCAGCGGGCATCGCGATCGGCATGCCCGCGTCCCACGTACCCGAGATGGCCGCCGCCGCGTGTGATTGCCAACTGGACCGGCTCTGGCCAATTCGCCCGCTGCTCGTGGAACATCTCCACCGGAACCAACGGATCATCCGCAGCGGTCAGGATCAGGGTCGGCACATGGATGTGAGGCATGCGAGACTGGGCGCTCGCAGCTGTGTAATAGGCCGCGGCGTCAGGGTAGCCAGCATGCGTGGCCGTGAAGCGGTCGTCGAAGTCGAACAATGTGCGCGGTAGTGGGTCAGGGAGAGCCGCGAAATCGGAACGATGATTCGACTGCTCTCGCACATGGTCGATGAGCGCCTGGACGAAGTGCCGGTCGTACATGCGGTTCAGCGGATGTTCGAGCGTTCTCACGCTGCGAGCGAGGTCGATCGGGGGGTTGATGGCGATGGCCCGGTGAACCTCCCGGGGGACGTGCGAGCCTTCCTCACCGAGATACTTCAGCAGCAGGTTCGCGCTGAGCGACATGCCGAACAGCGTCAGCGGAGTGTGGGATAGGCTTCCAGCCTGTCGAGCCTCTGAAGATTCGAGGGTTCCCTGCTCAGCTCCCTCTCCCCCACAATCGGTGTGTGTGGCGGAGTGATCGTGGCTGGGGGGGAGAGGGCCGGGTTGAGGGGGCAGGTTTTCAGGTCGTGTCAGCTCGTGGCATGGAGCATTCGTTGAGAGCTGGTCCCGAGTGATGACTGGCTGGAAGCCTATCCCACGGGCTGGCTCGCGGCACCAGGCGATCACCGCACTCACCGCCGCTTTAAGATCGCCGGACCTCCCTGCGTTGTACGGCAATCGAGCGAGCCCTGCCCCGGCCCCGCAGCCCCGCAGGTTCAGACGAAAGACTCGGATCCCGCGTTGCGACAGCTTGGCCGTCACCCTCACCAGAAACGGATTGCGGGCCGAACCACCCAGCCCGTGCATCATCAGGATCGCGGGATCACCCGGCTGCCAGTGAGGAGGCCGGTCATCCAGCGCGATGAGTGCATCTCCGTCGAGGAGTTCGATCCGCCGGGCGGTTCCCTGCTCGGGAGGTTGTGGTCCCCTCCAGAACGCCGCAGAAAGCGTCTGCGCGTGCCCCCCGGGCAGCCACCACGCGGGGCGAAAGTCGGTGAGGCGGGCTACCCACTGGGGATTGATCATGAAGTCGGAAGTAGGTCGGAATGAAATCGGTTCTACGAACGGTCCCAGTCGGTGATCTGCATGCCCCGTTTCACGGGTTGGCCGTCAGGGTCGAGGAGCAGCACTTGCTCATTCATCGAGCCGCGTTTCTTCTCTCCGAAACGTGTTTCGTTCAGGACACCATCGGACGCTTTGTCAGCCCTCAGGCGTTCGTAGACTTCCTTCGGGATTTGTTCGCCCCACTGCGATACGGACCGAGATTCCCCAGTCTCGGCGTCTTTGATTGCCCGAGACAGGATGCGACCATCGCGGGATCGGGCCTCCACAATCGCATAGTAGCCCAACGAGTTCTCTCCCAGGGTCCACTCCTTCGTCACCAGACTGTAACGTCCGGCTCCCGTGATGATTTGCAGTTCGTACTGCTCCTCCAAGAATGCCAGAAGCTCCGCCATTCGCAGCTGTGACTGCTGCATCGCGGCGACGTTATCGGAGGCTTCAGCCGCGTGGAACTCTTTGGTCAGTTCGTTGATGGCGCGTGTGGCCGCCTCGTCTTTCTTCGCGAAGCCATTCAACCGATCGAGAACGCTGCGGGCCTCGAGTTCCGCCTGACGGATGGCTTGCGTGGCTCGGGACTGCGAGGACCAGGGCATGGACGGATTGAAGAACGCCAGCCAGACACCAAGCCCGATGGCTCCTACGCCTGCCAGCGCACTGACCAATCGCACTCGCCAGACATACAACTGAGCCAACAGGCGCTGGAAGCCCCAGGGTGGATCGCGGTAGACGTTGAGATTGTCGAAGTACAGCTGAATGGCGACATCGACCTCAGCGGCGGTGACGTTGTCTCCGGCGACTTGGGCCGAGGCGATCAACCGCTCACGAATCTTGGCCCGCGTCTCTTCGATCTGGAACTGCTGCTCGACGGTCAGCTGCTCCTCACGAATGGCGCGAGCAACATCCATAATCTGCAGCATCTCGTGGAGACTGAGATTCTCGGAGGGAGTCGTGGGGGCAGCCGGTGTACTCACGATCAATGGGCCGAATCGCTGGGAGGAAGTGAGCTGGGAAAAGCTGATCATCCCAGACGGGTCGCAGTCTGGCCATCGAACCGCTGGATGAACAGTGAAGCTGACGAAGAAGAGTGCCGTCGAGGTCATTGTCTGGGCCGGAACGGGCAGTGGATGGCATCGCGAGTTCATGGTGGAGTAGAGTGTTGTTTCAACGTCCTCTCCGTCGAGAGGCTCACATTCGGAGGAAGCGATGCGTGGTTCTGGTGGCACTCCCGGCGGGATCGGTGAATTTGCGATCGGCTTCGTGCTGTCCGGACTGGCGGTGTATTTGTTTCTCGATTCCGTCGTCGTGACGAGCGGCATCGGGATGATCGCGGGTGGCGTCCAGGGGATGTTCGGCGGCTTACTCGGAAGTCGAACCTCTTCGGGGTTGGTGTTCGTGCCCTTCTTCATCGGGGTGACCGCTCTGTTCTACGATTCCCGGCAGCGCTGGGGCTGGACGCTCATGTCTTTGGGAATCGCCATCATCGTGGTCGAGATCCTCAGCCGGATGCAGTTCCTCATCACGATGAAAGTGTCACACCTCCTGGGGATCATCGTCTTACTGGCAGCTGGGACCGGTTTGATGCTCAGGTCATATCGCGACCGGGACTCGGTGCCGTAAGACGATCAGCCCGAGAGATCGGCCCGCTGAGAAGATTGCGAGTCGCTCCCATCCGCTGTGAAATCGCCCTGTGGGTGGCTACTGGTTGTATGGAGTGGAAGGAAAATACTTCGGCCTGAGTGGAAATCGGCATGCCAGCGTAAAAACACCGTGTTGGGGGCTGTACAACCCTCCTGCGATGCCCGAAATTGATACGTTCTGGTGAGGGATTCCCCCTCCTCGTGGTTGAGATTCCAATGACTTGATGCTTGGGCGAGTCTCGTGAGTACTGTCGGCAAGATTCGTCGTTTGCTCCAGATTCTGGAGTACCTGCAATCGGGACGCCGCTATCACGCTGGGGAGCTTTCGAGCTTTGTGGGGGTGAGTAAGCGGACAATCTTTCGTGACTTGAAGGTCTTGCAAGATTCGGGCGTGCAGTTGTTGTATGACGATGCGGAACAGGGGTATTGGATTCCTCCGTCGACGTTTTTACCGCCGACCGATTTGACAGTGAATGAGACGCTGTCGCTGCTGTTGCTGGGCGAGAAACTGGGCGACCCGAAACTCGGAATCCCCTTTCAAGAGGCAGCACGGGATGCGGTCCTGAAGCTACTGTCCAATCTGCCCGCGTCTCTGCGAAGTCATCTTTCGAGCATCTCAGAGCATGTGCATATTGCACTGGATCCGAAGCATCCGCTCGGTGGCTCTCAGGAACACTATCATCGCATCCTCGAATCGATTGAGAAGCGACGCAAGATTCGATTGAAATACTTCAGCCTGCTCGATCAGGATCTCATCTCAACGCTCGTGAGTCCGTATCAGCTATTCTTTCAGAAGCGGTCATGGTACGTGATCGGGCGGTCGTCGCTGCACAAAGAGTTGAGGACGTTTCATGTCGGTCGGATCGAGGGGAGCACGCTGACGAATGATGCGTATGACATCCCGCCGCGTTTCTCGCTGAAGAAACACTTTGGCAATGCGTGGGAGATGATCCGGGAGAAGCCGGAGGTCGTCGTCGTGGTGCGGTTTAAGCCGCTGGTGGCCAAGAATGTGTCAGAGGTTTTATGGCATGCCACCCAAAAGCTGGTCTGGAATCCGGACGGGTCGCTGAACTTCCACGCGACTGTCGAGGGCATCCGAGAGATCTCGTGGTGGATCCTGGGGTATGGAGAGCAGGCCGAGGTCTTGGAGCCGAAGTCGCTTCGGGATTTGATGGGAGCCCACGCCCAGCGGATGATGGCGATGTATCAGGTGGTCGCTTCGGACACGAAGACGGCTCGTGTAAAGCAGACCGCTCGCCGCAAGCAACCCGTTGGTTCCAAGAAATAATGCTGGTGGCGAAGCGTGGCCCGGTTTGAAAGTATACAGGGACGGCGGGTGACGCCCGGAAAAAACAAAAAAAAATCCCCAGGACAAAGGGGCGGGGGCGGTGGGGGGCGTGGTTGGGT
>JANPCU010000386.1:0-2936 GCA_031431195.1 Planctomycetota bacterium
CAGAGAGGCAGCTCTGGCCAGTCGAGGCACTTGATGAGGCGGGCTTGGGGGTGAGTGGAGGTCTTCTCCGTGCCTCCGTGGTGAATTCTTCGCGGGCTTGAGGACCAATCTGTGAAAATCTGCGAAATCTGTGGACCAAATCGTCCTGGATCGAGCTTCTCCGGTACAGATTGTTCATCCACAGATTGCACAGATTTTCACAGATTTCAGAGGGGCAGCTCTGGCCAGTCGAGACACTCGATGAGGCGGGCGTGGGGGGCGGAGGCGGGCCTGGTGAGGGGCGGCGGGTGGACTGGCGGTTCACCCATGTGGCCTGGTGCGAAACGCCGTTTCATCCGGCCACCCCGGCCCTGGCCCCACAGCCACATCCTTCCCGAAATCCGTATCTCCAGTGGGGAAAGGGGGCAGAGTCACAGGCATCGACGATGGGGACGCACACACCTCGCCCGGCGTGTCTCGACTCCCCTCCTTGACAAAGTTGGCGACTGCTGGGAGGCTGGACACTTGTGTTCGTACGGTCTTCCATTTCGGCGGCCGCTGCTGCTTCCTTGAATTGCCACTCACCCATGACTCAGTCCCCAGATACCCCTCCCCACGATGGGGAGGAAGAACGTGACGATGCCGTGATCGGTGTCGCCTTTTGGTATTCCGCCATCGCACTGCTCGGTTTACTGTTGATCGGTGGTGGGTTCTGGGCGGTGAAATCCTGGAATCAACCGCCGACGCCAGTGGTCGGGCCGATTGAGCCGGTCCAGCCGATCAAACCTCGGGAGGATTCCAAGGTCACACTGCCGCAGGTGCCCTTCCGCAACATCACTGCGGAATCTGGAATCACTTTCGTCCACGAGAACGGGGCTGCGGGGGAGAAGCTGTTGCCGGAGACCATGGGGGGCGGGTGTGCGTTCCTCGATTACGACAGCGACGGAGACCAGGATATTCTGCTGGTCAACAGCCAACGCTGGGGTTGGGATACCCGCCCGGCACCGGAGCCGCCGCCGACGCAGGCTCTCTACCAGAACGATGGGACGGGCAAGTACACGGATGTGACGGTCGTGGCGGGACTCAACGTCTCCTTCTATGGCATGAGCGTCGCCGCCGGTGACTATGACAATGATGGAGACACCGACCTGTGCTTCACGACAGTCGGGCAGAACCGGCTGTTCCGCAATGACAACGCGAAGTATGTCGAGGTGACCGACGTGGCGGGCGTCGGCGGTGCAAAGGATGCCTGGGGCAGCGGGATTGGCTGGCTGGACTATGACAACGACGGCGACCTCGATTTGTTTGTCTGCCAGTACATTGTCTGGTCGCCCGAGATTGATCGGAAGCAGGACTTCAAGCTGACGGGGGTCGAGCGGGCGTATGGTCGACCGATGCAGTTCGATGCCACGTTCCCGGTGCTGTATCGCAACAACGGCGACCAGACGTTCACGGATGTCTCCGCAGCGATGGGCATCCAGGTCACTGATCCGCAAACCGGCAAGCCGTCGGCCAAGTCGCTGGGTGTGACGTTTGCCGACCTCGATCATGACGGGTGGATCGATGTACTCGTCGCCAACGACACCGTCCAGAACTTCCTGCTGATGAATCGCGAGGGGAAGAAGTTCGAGGAGATCGGGCGGGTTCAAGGAATCGCCTTCAGCCCTGATGGGACCGCCCGCGCTGGTATGGGAATTGATGTCGGGATGTTTCGCGAAGGCACCGAAGATTGCGGAGTCGTCGTGGGGAACTTTGCGAATGAGATGACGGCGCTCTACGTCGCGTCAGATGGTTCCACTTCGTTTTCGGACGAATCGGTTTCTTCCGGCCTGGGTCCACAGACGCGTTTAGTGCTGACGTTTGCGGTGCTGTTCCTCGATGCCGATCTGGATGGCCGTCTGGATCTGTTTCAGGCCAACGGCCACCTCGAAGAAGACATCTCTAAGGTGCAAGAGAGCCAGAGCTACGAGCAACCCGCCCAGCTGTTCTGGAACGCAGGCCCGGCGCAGGCGACCGAGTTCTTGGCTCTCACTAAGAAAGAATGCGGTCCCGACCTGTTTAAGCCAATGGTCGGGCGCGGGGCGGCCTATGCCGATATCGACAACGATGGAGATCTTGACATTCTGGAAAGTGCGTGTGGTCAAGCCCCACGACTCTTACGGAATGAGTCCGCGAAGGGACCACACTGGGTCCGCTTCGCCCTGAGGGGGACGACCTGCAACCGCGACGCCATCGGCGCCGAAGTCACCCTCGTCGCCGGCGGAAAAAAACAAACTCGACTGGTCATGCCCACCCGCAGCTACCAGTCGCAGTGTGAGAAGACGGTGACATTCGGTCTCGGGGCGAACGACAAGATCGAGTCGGCCACGATCCGCTGGCCCGGCGGTCAGGAGCAGAAGCTGGAGTCGGTGGGGGTTGATCAAGTCGTCACGGTGGAACAGCCTGCGAAGTAAAACGGTTCTGCCGTTGAGTGAATTATAATCCACTGTGTCAGGACTGCTTCATGATACCCATCGATCTGCGAAGCAAAGTCGCCGTCATCACTGGCAGCGGTCAAGGACTGGTCTAAGCCACCAGGAATCTACTGCATGCCGCCGGAGAGGGTGGTGGTGAAGTACCTTGATGATGAAGCGGGGGTCGGACGCCCGAGGGACGAAGAGACGGTCGCTCCGTGCCAGAAGCGCGGCCTGGCCATCGCAGCCGATGTCCGGCCGCGCGAGCAGATGCAATAGCTGTTCGAGACCGTTCAGGACCGCTGGGGCCAGGTCTTTTTTGTCATCAATAATGCCGTGATCTTGCAAGATCGCACGGTCCAGAAAATGGCTGATACGGACTGGGAGGACGCCATCGAGACGAACTCGATCAGATGGAGTTCGTCCCGATCATCCGTAGCGTCAGGCCGATGGTCGCGTCCCTACTTATACTAAACGCGGGCCGGATCAAGTCGTAGGACGGAC
>JANPCU010000387.1:0-9692 GCA_031431195.1 Planctomycetota bacterium
CCGAATCCGACGGCGTCGCGATGAAATCGAATTCGGCCCCCATAAGATCACATCGTAACAGTCCAATCTGACCAGCGCACGTTCCCTCGTACGAACACCCCGGCTCACGCCGGGGGCTCGCCGGGACTCTTTCGAGCATTCTAGCCATCGGCCATCAGCCATCCGCCATCCGCCGCATCCAGCGATTCGTCCTGCATCGGGAAGCGGATTGCCGCGATCAGGATCACGACGGCGATGGCTCCGAAGATCGCGTTCGGGCTGGCTCCGACACGTATCAGCACCTGGTTGCCGATTTCGTAGAACGCTCCCGAGATCACGATCCCGATCCAGTTGATGAGGTTCATGGCCCCGATCATCCGCCCCTTCAGATGCGCGGGCGACATCGCTTGCAGATAGACCTGCAACGGGATCGCGAACAGCCCCGCGAACAGACCCGCCCCCATGAGCAACAGACCCGCTCCCGTCAGAGTGACGAACGGGAGACGCAAATTGCCGTTCGCTTTCGCCTCGTTCTCGAATGGGATTGAGACGACCTCAGTGGCAGTCGACGACGCGTTGGCAGAGTTATCGCCCCGCATCTGCTCTCCGGGAATCGCCAGAGCTCCCAGGCAGATCATCAGCCCCACAGCGGCCACGCGCACGAGTCCCGCTCGGAAGCGCGAGCGGGACAACATCCCGGCCAGGACGCTGCCGATGGCAATCCCGATGGCTGTGGTGGCTGCCAGTTGTCCGGTGGCGGTGTCGCTCAAACCGTACTGGAGCTTTCCAATGGCATTGACTGACGGTTGGAACACTCCCCCGACGAACCAGAATACTGAGCTATAGATCAAAGCTGTCCACAGCTTCGGTTGCACACGAAGTGTCGCCCGCGTTTCGGGGTCGAGGAACAGGGCCGAGGGATTGAAACGCAGGTTCGGCTGGGCGGGGGGAAGCTGTCGAATCGGCAGCGCGGTCAATGTCCCCACGATCGCGATCAGGACACACATCCCCTGAGACCACATCAGATTGGGCAGCCAGTCCTTGAGCGCCCCAGCTGCGGCAGCTCCTCCGATGATGGCGACAAAGGTGGTCATCAGAAAGATGCCGTTGATCCCCGGCAGGCGATTCTTCGCATACAGCTCTGGCAGGATGCCGTACTTGGACGGGCCGAAGAAGGCACTGTGCGACCCCATGAGGAACAGCACCCCGATCAGCAGGCCGAGCTGAAGTTTCGAGGGTTCTGTCAACCAGAACACCAGCAGTCCCGCGCTCATGACCGCGATCTCCAGCAGCTTACTGAGGACGATAATCCGCGACTTGCTATAGCGATCCGCCAGGTAGCCGCAGACTCCCGAGAAGAGGACAAACGGCGAAGCGAAGGCGATCAGCGCGTAGCCCTGCCAGTCGTCGAGTGGGTTGGCCTTGGCTCGATCGGTACAGAGAAACATCACGAGGAACTTGAAGACGTTGTCGTTGAACGCCCCGAGAAACTGAGTGACCAGCAGGCCCCAGAACGTGGAATCGGTCGTCAGTGGTCGTTCGGTGTTGGCCATCGCATCCTCGCTGAGGCGTCAAAGTCTACGTGGCCGTCACGACCAGAGGAGTTTCTACCGGACAGCTTCTCATCCGACCAGAGTCGGGTCGAAACGGACTGTCAATTTCTGCCGGAGTGGGCGACTTCATAATGCGATCCACGGTCATAGGCCGTACACACAGTCATCTCATCCACAGAGACCACAGACAGGCCAGCTTACCCAATGGGAACCGGATTTGTCTCAAAAGTGCCCTTAAAGTTTACCGAGCTTTCCGGATCGTTATTACGCACCCGTTGATACCACACCGGCGCTGTCAGTGCTGCCGAGAATGGCTGGTCGAGAATCTCATGGGGATTCATTTTTCCGACCGATGGTTGACCGTACCCTCATCATCTCAACTTTTGTGACAACCGAGTTGGACAACCAGTTTTCCTGCCAGGGACAGGATACCGGAACAGTTCGACAAGTGTCTGTCTCAGTTCGATTGGGGGAGTTCACCAATCCGGTTGTTGCCATCAGGAGTCTTCGGACTGGCACAACCCTTCAAGCGATGGTCGCTTGAACGTTGTTGCCGGACCGCACCACCGGACGAGTGTCTCGTCTGTGACCCACCATGGTGTGTAGACGGCCCTGAGTTCAGTCCCTAGGGAAGGAGACGTTGCTCTATGAAATCCATGAGAACAATTGCCGCTTTGGTCGCCGTACTCGGCATGGGCAGCTTTGCCCAGGCTGGTCTGTTTGACCGCAGCGAGTGTGGGGCGTCCAAGTGTTGCGACTGCGCACCCACTTTCCAGCCATCGTGCTGCAAGCCGACCATCGTGCGGCCATGTCATCGCAACGTGTACAACTATCAGCGCAGCTGCGCCAAAGCCACTGGCTGCGGCTCGGGCTGCGGACCCGCCAACAGCTGCTGTCCCACCGGAGCCGGCAACGGCTGCGGAACGGGATGTGCCGACGGAACAGGTAACGGCTGCGGAACGGGTTGCGTCGACGGAGCTGGAAACGG
This sequence comes from Planctomycetota bacterium, assembly GCA_031431195.1. GTDB lineage: Bacteria > Planctomycetota > Planctomycetia > Planctomycetales > Planctomycetaceae > TH-plancto1. Next base: position 2,521 of record JANPCU010000387.1, read on the forward strand.
CTGCGGCACGGGATGCGTGGACGGAGCTGGAAACGGCAATGGCTGCGTGAATGGTGCCACTAGCTGTGCCGCACCATGTGCCACTGGTAATGGCTGTGCCAACGGTGCAAATACCTGTGCTGCTCCTTGCGGTAACGGCTGTGCCAATGGGGCAGGCAACGGCTGTTGCAACACCGATCCAGGCTGTGCCGCACCTTGCGGTGATGGCTGCGGAGACAGCTGCTGTGAGACGAACTGCCAGGATGCTTGCGAGATCGCTAACTTGATCTACGTTTCCCAGACAGCTTGCTACGCTCGTCAGCGTCGCTCGGCTCTGGTGAAGCTCGGTCGCAAGTACGATTGCGTCTGCAATCCGGAAATCATGTCGGCCTTCATCTACGGCTTGAACGACGCGGATGAACGCGTTCGTGAAACCGCAGCGGATAAGATCGGCGATGAACTCCGCAAGAACCCATGCTGCTGCTCGCAATGCACGGTGTCGGCTCTGACCGTTGCTCTGGCTGACTGTGACCGTGGCGTCCGCCGCCAAGCGGAACAAGCTCTGCGTCAGTGTGGATACGACGTTGTCGATCCGACCTGCTGCGAAGTGGCTTGCTGTGACACGGGTTGCTCCAGCACCGGCTGTGGACCAGCTGCCGCTCCGGCCGCTGTTCCGACCTACTCGCCCGCCGAAGCTCCAGCCGCTGCTCCTGCAGTGGCACCAGCTCCTCCCGCTGAGCCTAAGGCCTACTTCCCCAAGCGGATCAGCGACGAGAATGCTCGCCCAGTGTCTGCCACCAAGAAGAGCCTGTCGAACCTGTTCGGACTCGCTCGCTAGTCGAATGAGTGTGGATGGAGCCTTCCACTGAGCAGGGTACAACTTGAGTGAACAACAGCCTTCGCGGGTCTTCCGCGAGGGCTGTTTTCGATTGGCAGGTGCTGGTTCACTCACGCGATGAATCAATCGCTGAATGAGACCTGATCACTGATCTGTCAAGATGGAATCGGGGTTCTCCACGGCAGAAAGTCTGATCCCAATTTCTTGCATTGCTCTTTCTCGGATTCCTGCGCAGAATGTCGCCGCTCTTCCAGAGTTCGTCTTCGCTGACAAGACATGCGGAGTTTCCTCCGTTGCTCAGCGACATTCACTTCGACAGGACGTCGGACATCATCGGCGGTGAGGTTGGTCTCGATCCGGGACGGCCATCATGCGTCAGTCTCTTCGAGTCCCCGAGGATCCTTATGTTCGTAATTGAACGCGGCATTGATGAAGCGATCGTGGTGGGTGACACCGTGATCCGGATCTTGGAAGTCGGCTTCGGCGAGGTCCGCCTGGCGATTTCCTCACCGGATGGTCCCCGTTACCGCGAGGTCGTCATCCAGTGCCAGACCGAAGAGGAGGAAGCTCCCCTCTTCGCCGATTCCTATGACGAATCGCTCTCCTTCTTTGCCTGAGTTCTCAACACTCGCACGACTCGATAATCCGCCGAGTGGCCCGTGATTGCGATTCTGTGTTCGCTCTGCGGGTGCCGCCAGTTATGATGCAAATACACGCTCCACTGGGGTGGCGTGTGGTCGAGCATCCCTTTCTGGCGGACTTGTACTTGCCTGCCGATCCTCCCTATCCCGATGATCAGATCTCCCAGCTGGGGTTACGGCGAGACCGTATCCCTCGACATGTGGCGATCATCATGGATGGCAATGGACGCTGGGCCAAGCGTCGCGGACTACCTCGGATCGAGGGGCACCGACGCGGCGTGCAGACGGTCCGCACCGTGATCGAGGAGTGCGCGCGCCTGGGCGTCGGGCAACTGACGCTCTATTGCTTCAGTAGTGAAAACTGGAAGCGGCCGCCTCTCGAACTCGATCTCTTGATGGGTCTACTCCGTCGATACGTGATCGCCGAACGCAACGAAATCATGCGACAGGACATTCGCTTCAGCACCATCGGGCGGACGGACCGCATCTCGCGCGCCATTTGGAGCGAGGTCGAGACGACGGTCGAACTCAGTCGACAAAATCCCGGCATGCGTTTGTGTCTCGCTCTCGACTACGGGGCGCGCGATGAGCTGACCCAGGCTGTCAAGACCATCGCCCTCAAAGTGCAATCCGGAGAGATCGACCCCGCCACGATTGATGAAAGTACCTTCAGCAACCATCTCTACACCGCTGGCATGGTCGACCCCGATCTCGTCATTCGCACAGCGGGCGAGATGCGGGTCAGCAACTTTCTCTTGTGGCAGATCAGTTACGCCGAGCTATGGGTGACGCAGAACTGCTGGCCGGAGTTTAGTCGCGACGACCTGTATCAGGCGTTCCGCGATTACGCCGGACGCGAACGGCGGTTCGGCGGACTGGTCGAATCGCCCGTGAGTTAGAGCCACGCCTGCAACGGTGTTCATCCCGGAGGTTTGGAACACTAATCTGCACTGATTCACACTAATCCAGATCAGGATCAGCGTTGATTAGCGAAAATTAGTGTTCCAGCCTCTTCAAACGATCCGTTTGCTGAGATGAATACTTCTGAAGCGGCTCTTGCTCATTCGATGGAAACACCTCGCCCCTCTCATGTCAGGACTGCATCGATGCTCGGTTGGCGACTGCTCATTTCGGCCATTCTGATCCCGACGTTGCTCGGCCTCTTCTACGCGGACCATCGCCTGGGGCAGTCCGCTCCGTTACTCGCCCTCTTGGCCGTGTTGCTGTCGGTCCGCAGTGCTTGGGAACTCGGCGATCTCTTTGCGGATCGCGGATACCCGATCCGCAGCCGACTCCAGATGATCGGGAGTTGTGCGACCGCTCTGGCTGCTTGGGTGCCTGCCTGGTGCTGGGTCACTCCAGTGATTGAGGCCGCCCCATTGGCGAGCCTCGGGCCGATCGCACTCAGCTTGGCGTTCTGTCTCTTGGTCTTGTTCATTCAAGAGGCCGCTGCCTTTCACTCTCCCGGAAAGACGTTCGAGTCTCTGGGGGCCTCGTTGCTGGTGATCGCGTATTCGGGATTCCTACTCGGCATTACCGCTCAATTGCGCTGGGTCGCCGGGGGCGAGGCGGGTTATCTCGTCCTCGGGTCGCTGCTCATCGCTGCCAAGACTTGCGACATCGGGGCGTACACCTTTGGCCGCCTCTTTGGAAAAACCAAGATGGCTCCACTGCTCAGTCCCGGCAAGACCTGGGCTGGAGCAGTCGGAGGCATTGCGACCTCGACAGTCGCGACCTGGGCTTGGCTGACAGTTGTTCCCCCGCTGTTCAACACCGAGTGGAAGCCGAGCCCAGTGTGGGCCGCGTGCGTCTACGGAGCAGTGGTCGGACTGACGGGGATGATCGGCGATCTGTGCGAGTCACTGCTCAAACGCGACGCCGGGAAGAAAGACTCTGCCGCCCTCTTTCCCGGATTCGGGGGGCTGCTCGATCTGCTCGATAGCGTACTGTATGCCGGACCGGTCGCGTATGCGCTGTGGGTCTGGCTACCGCTTAAGACGTGGTAAGTGATGAGAAAGCCCACCGTTTGCAACCGGTGGGCTTTCTCTGTGGGGCGGCTGACTGCTCACCACCAGACGGCTCCTCTTTCCGCGTTTTGCTTGCACATGCTAGATTCCCACTCACGATTCGAAATCGGACGAAGGAGCGCCCATGAAGTTATCCATTCCAGCCCCCGCAGTGCCACATCGATCAGTGCTGGCATTCGTACTGGCCAGTCTCATGGGACTCTGCGTGTCACCGTCGCCGGTCCCTGCCGCCACCACGCTGCATGAACCCGAAGGCCCCGAACGCACTGTCCAAACAAGTGTCTCCGTCACGACGTCCGGCTTCGTCTTTACTGCGGGAATTGCCGAGAAGAGCCAAAAGCATCCCATCGTGGCCGAAGCCCGCTTCCGCTTTCGTGAACGGCGACTCTCCTCCGGGGGTCGCGACGCCGGGGCCTTCCGCGCGGCCCGCGAGTTCGAAATCGCCCAGCTGGAAACCACGATCTCGGGTCGTAAGACTGATCAAGTCTTGCCGGAGAGCAACCGGGTCGTCGTCTCCTCGGGAGCTGCGACGGGCGTCTGGGTCTATTGCCCTAGCGGACTGCTCTCGCGCGAGTCAATGGACCTGCTCGAACTCCCCGGCGAGCCGCTCGCCTTGCAAGCTCTGCTCCCCACCGAGTACGTCGAGGTCGGTGCGAAATGGTCCCCCAGCCCCTGGGCGATTCAGATGCTGGCGACTGTCGAAGCTGTCCAGAAATCCGAAATGAATTGCGAACTGCTCTCCCTGAAAGCGGACATCGCGACGATCCAGATCGACGGCAGCATCCTCGGCCAACGGTACGGAGCCAACACCGATATGAAGGTCTCCGGCCAGCTGACCTTCGACACCAAATCCCAACTCATCACGACCGCCAAGCTGTCTTACACCATCAAAGCCAACATCGGCACGGTCAGCCCCGGCATCGACGCCCAAGTGGAAACAATCGTCACGCGGCAACTGACGCCGACAGCGGGCAAACTGACCGACGCACTCTTGGAAACGCTTCCCGTCAGCCCGCCGCCGGAGGTGGAGATGCTCACCTTTGATGCCGCTGCGTGGAAGGTCCAGCTGCTGCATGATCGCGGCTGGCACCTGTTCCAGGCCGTCCTGGAAGGGAACAGCCAGGTCGCCATCTTCCGTCTCATGGAGAACGGGAGCCTGATCTGCCAAAGCAACGTGGCCCGGCTCCCGACTGCAGCGGAGGGCAAACATGCTTCGCTCGATCAATTCGAATCCGACATTCAGAAGTCTCTGGGAAAGCGGCTGACGACTCTGAAACCCCGCGAGAAGATGCCCTCCGATGATGGCCGCATCATCTACCGCGTAGTGGCCGAGGGACAGACCACGCTGGCTGGAGACAAAGGGGCCATCGAAGTGCCGATGCAATGGAACTACTACTTACTGGCGGCTCCCAGTGGGCAACAGCTGTCGTTCGTGTTTTCGATCGAGCCGAAGTTGCTAGAGCAGTTGCAGGACCGGGATCTGCAGATGGTTCAAAGCGTACGGTTCACACGATAACCCTGTCCGCACGAGTCCGCCGTCTCATCGTCAGCACCGCGGGCGGACAAGCCCACAGCCGAATGCTTCTGACCCTCTCTCCCCCGATCGGCATTGCTTTCGGAGCGGACGCCGCTGTGGGGGAGAAGGGCTGGGGTGAGGGGGCCAAAACTCGCGGTGCGGCCTCCGCATCCGGTGTCTCGACAGTCGTCGTCAAGCCTCTTCAATCTGTGAAAATCTGCGCAATCGGTGGATAAACCTCCCGCTCAAAACAGGCTCGGCCACAGTGGGATGGTCCACAGATTTCACCGATTGGCACAGATTGAAGCACTTCACAATCGCACGATTCGCGGTCGTGGAAACAAGGAGGTTGCCTCCACAAACAGTAGGCACCGCGAGGCCCGAGGCTGCCCGGCATTCACTCGTTTCATCTGGCCAAGGTCGGGGTGAGGGATACTCTGAGGCTTGCGGTGGCCCCTTTTTTCAGCAGTCAAGCAGTCCCTGCGAATTTACCCGCCGTGGGGAAGAGAAGAGACAGGACCGGCCAGACTCCGAATTGTCTATACTTCGCGCGGAGAGAAATGAGGCATTTCGTAGGACGGGCATCCTTGTCCGTCCGTGTGAAAAACTCCAGGAGCGACGGACGAGGACGTCCGTCGTACGCCTCGATCTGGCTTACATGAAGTCTAATGCCTACTCCCAGCCGTCGGCAATTCGACATTCGGTCGAAAACTCTCTGGCCAATCACTATTGTCCCTCCTCCCACCGTGGGAGTCTCCAGCCCTGATTCTCCTGTTTGAACCTCCATGCCAGTACATCGCCTCTCCACGGGACTACCACGACTCGATGAACTCCTTGGGGGCGGCGTGCTTCCCGGGGCGCTGACCGTGGTCCTGGGAGCCACCGGTATCGGGAAGACTCAGCTCGGGATTCATTTTGCGAATGCCGGGCAGGGGCAGGAGGGCCAACGCGGGATATTCTTCGACATGACCTCGCGCGGGGATTCGCAGAGCCATGCCGACTACGCCCAGCGGATGTTCGACTGGACGATCACCGAGCAGTCGCCGGACATCCCGCTCTTGATGCACGAGATCTGGGACCGGTCGAAGGTGCGGCGCGACTCGCTGCATGTCTTTCGCCAGACCGGCAAGCGGGTGACGATGTCGGACCTGGACGATGACCAAAAGATCGAGTGGAAGGCCGAGCTGAATCGCAAACTCGAACAGACGATCGCGTTCTTCTACGGCAACTTCGTCCAGGGAGTCCGCCGCTGCGTCATCGACGGCATGGAGCCAGCTGACCGGGCCAGCGACTCGTTCCAGTTCGAGCGGTTCGAGTACATCTACCAGCAGATCCTCCGCAAGGAGGCCGAGTGGGTCGCCCGCGATCTGTTCCGCGCTCACTACCGCGAGAACGCCGAAGTCATCGCGAAGCATGTCTACGACCATGCCGATATCGGCTGCCTGCTCCTCTGCACCACGCACGAGACGATGCTAGACGCCCTCATCGAGCGCCCGATCGAGAGCGGCGATGTGCTGAGCAACGCCAACACCATCATCCTGATGGGGAAGACCAAGACGGATGGCAAGATGGGTCGGGCTTTGTACGTCGCCAAGCATCGCGGCAGTGCCTGCCGGGAAGAGATCGTGCCGTTCACCATTGATGCCTCGGGCCTGGTACTTGGTTGAGCGTGAGACGGGTCGCCCCAAGACTGAGATGTGAACACATTCTCAGATCGCACACTCTCTCGATTATTCCCCAAGGGGAGAGCCGCGTGACATGTTGTAGGACGGACGTCCTCGTCCGTCCGTGTGGAACACCTCGGGGAGCGACGGACGAGGACGTCCGTCGTACGCCTTGATCGTGCCCGCGTGAGGAGTCGTGCTATAGCGCGAGGGTGTCGACCACCTCGATTTCGAACACCTTGCGGAAGGTCTGCGAGTTCTCTTCCGGCATGCGGGCCACGCAGCGCGTCCGCCAGCGTCGGCGTGACCTCGCCCAGCGACACCGTGCCCACCATCGCATTCTAATACCTCGCGCGGGGAGCTCTCAGAGGCTATCCGAAAAGCCGCGCTGACATCACCCAATAAAACATCTATGTTTGAGCCGTCACCAAGCCAAGGAGTGCGGCAGCATGGCGGATGGAATCGGCGGATCTCGGAAGGCGTACGGGACGGATTTATCGGCCGCGC
>JANPCU010000388.1:0-5655 GCA_031431195.1 Planctomycetota bacterium
CTATCCCACGGGGGACAAAATCACTCGACCCCGGCGAAGAAGTCGGCGACGGACACGGAGAAGCCCGGCAGCTCAACGCTCGTGAGCGATTGCGAGGCTCGATAGAGTGCCGATCCCGTATCCCTACGGAATCGCTCGACTGTGCAAACTTCGGGATCGACGAGCCAGACCTCCCGGACTCCTGCGGCGAGGAATTCTTCGATCTTATTTCGCATTTCTGTCCAAGTGTTGGACGGAGACAGCACTTCTACACACAGGACGGGAACGAGCGTCATCGGACCACGCGGCAACTTGCCGAGAGTGAGTTGATCCGCAGCGAAGAACGCCACATCAGTCCCACGAATCGTCCCAGGGACTGGCTCGGTTACGATTCTGCCATCGTTGGTCGTCACTCTTCCGGCGTTGGATTTGCGAGCCCAATTCCCGATGGAAAGACCGACTTCAAAACAGACATTCCCGTGTGATTGTTCTGGCCTCGTCAATTCGACAATCTCCCCGCGCACGAGTTCCACCGGTCCGTCGAAGTGCATGTCGAGAAACTGGTCGACTGTGACAAGTGTGGGGGCTGCGACCATGGAAGGCATTGTGGCAGTGGACATGATCTAGGCCCCTCCTTCTGGCGGAAACAGGGCAGACACGGGGCATTCGAACCCTGGCAGATGTCGCGAGGTCAACACCGCACCCGCCGAAAATCGGCATGGATCGGCGTCCAGATCAAAGACAGTGACCATGCGTGTCGAAGGATTGATCACCCAGACCTCATCAACCCCGGCGTCATGGTACTCCGCAGCTTTGGCCAGCATCGCATTCCAGCGGTCACTGGGCGAGAAGACCTCGACCACCAAGATCGGTGATGACTCGAGCCAGGCTGTAGGCAAGCGTCTTTGGGGAAGTTGCGACCAAGGAATCAAGATGACATCTGGTCCACGAACAGTCTTGGGTCCAGTCATGAATCCAGCGTCATTCCCGATCACAACGCCAAAATCGAGCGATTTCGACCATGTGCGAAGTGCGGCCGCAATTTCGACGCAGACATATCCGTGAACGATTCCCGGTCTGGTCATCTCAACAATCTCCCCGCGCACGAGCTCGTGAGGCCCGTCGAGATGCATCTCGGCGAACTGCTCAGCAGTGATCAAAGCTGTGGCGTGGGCGGTGGACATGGTGTAGAGTCTGAGTTACCCCTGAATGAATTCTGGATGCTTGGCGAAGCCGCTGTGATGTGGCACGGGCAACAGTTCCTGCACACCCTTGCCGATGCGTTTGGCCTTGATCTTGTCTTGAATCCGCATTAGCCCCTCTAAAAGAGCTTCGGGACGAGGTGGACATCCCGGCACATACACGTCGACGGGGACGACGAGGTCGACCCCCTTCACGACGTGGTATCCGTGCTTGAAGTACGGCCCGCCGCCAATGGTGCAGGCCCCCATGGCGATCACGTACTTCGGGTCAGGCATCTGCTCCCAGAGACGGCGGACGCGGCTGGCCATCTTGTAGGTCACGGTCCCGGCCACGATCATCAGGTCGGCCTGACGCGGCGTCGCCCGGAAGGCCCCCGCTCCGAACCGGTCAATGTCGAACCGGCTGGCCCCCGTGGCCATCATCTCGATCGCGCAGCACGCCAAGCCGAATGTCATCGGCCAGATGCTGGACTCTTTGGCCCAGTTCATCGCTTGTTCCAGTGTCGTGGTGACGACGTTCTCTTCGAATCGACCTTCAATCCAGGTCATGGTCTCTCTCCCAGGGTGGTTGGACTCGGTTCCGAACCGATCACTGTACCGCCCGATCATCCACTCGTGAATCAACTTCCGCCGGTTATGTTTCGCGAGAAACCGTTCTCAACTCGCCACCTGCAAGCTCGTGGATGGCGTCGCCGAGAACTCGCAGCACTGGTCGCCATCCCGGCAACACTGTGTCCGGTTCACAGGCACCCCGAGAACCTCCGAGAACACCGTCTGCTCCAGTTCACAAATCGACGCATCTCTCGACGCCAGATCGTGATAGGGACAATTGTTCTCTCGCAGGATCGGGAGTAGCTCTCCCCCCTGTTGGGAGACCTCCACATCGAACCCCAAAGTCGTCAACAGCCCACGCAACTCCTCAAACCGCTCGGCCAGCGATGACGCCCGGACATCCCGCCCATATTGCTGCACCAGCCGGTCTCGCAACCGGCCAATCAACTTGGCTCGAACACCGTCTTCTTCGATGCGAGTAATCTCGTCCCACAGCATCAGCGCCAGGTCACGGTAGTTGTCACCCAGCTCACGAAGCCCTTGCGTAGTAACGACATACGTGTGCGAAGGACGGCCTCGCTCCCCCTTGGTCTGCTCTCGCGAAATCAGCCCCATCGCCTGCATCCGCGTCAGCCGCTGACGCACAGCTGTTGCAGTGACCCCCATCCGATCACACAACGACTGAATCGTGGCTGGACCCGACTTTCGCAAGTCGGCCAGAAATGATCGATCGTCTTTTTCGATGGTGAGTCGCATGGGGAAGAGCAGGATCCTTGTGTACGTGCAGAGTCATTGTATGGACTGGCTCTCTTTGTGACAACAAAAACTGTCGTAAATGAGAATTGAGACTGAGTGTCAAATGGACTCACGCCCGGGCAAATATTCATGCGAACTGTCGGCGGTCTCGGGGCACCTGGGGAATGCCGTTTTGTCACTCCAGCTGGCTCGCCCAATGATTGGGTTACTTACCATCGCAAGAGGATATGTTCTTTCCGACTCACCTCCAGAACATTTGCACCGGAACCAGACTTGTGGCGATCAATATCAGACTTCAGTACCCCGACTGGGCAGGGCTTCCAAGGTGAGTGTTTTCTGATGAAACGCTCAAATGATTAACCCAAGGACGGTAGACCCCCGCGAAAACCAGTTGGCCCCACCAGTCTAGACGGCGGGAGATGATCGAGTGTCCCGGGCGGGAGAAAGAGTGGCCAGCGGTGGCCTTTCGTTCGGGGTAGGCGTGTGGTTTCCCTGTGTTCCACTCCGAGGAAGTCTTGGCGTGAAGGACCGAGAGCCTGCGTAGAATGGCGACTACGTTCCTTCCGAAGTCAGGCTGATAAATTTTCACTGGTTGGATGCCTCATCAGTACGGTGACACCACACACATCTTGTCGAAGGATGGCTTTCTGTGATCTCCCGCTTGCGATACAAGACGCTAGCGATGTTCCGTATCACTGGCAAAGGATTGCTCGATGGCCCACTTGATTCTGACCTACAAACTCCAATCGGGTGTCAGCCCAGATGCGTTTGAACATTGGGTTCGAACGACCGACTATCCAGCGATGCGTAGCTTAAAGCGGGTCAAGAGCTTCACGACCTATCGCGCGACGGGACTGCTCATGGGCGAGGGGGCCCCGTCGATGGACTACATCGAGATCTTCGAGATCCCCGACTTCGCGGGCTTCACGTCCGAAGACCTGAGCGGTGCAACCGTGCAAAGTATCATGGGCCAGTTCATGGGCTTCGCCGAAGCCCCGCAGTTTGTACTGGTCGAGGCCGTCGTCTGAGTCGCTAGAACGGCGAGCGGGGCGGAGCCATTTCCCCCGGTACAGACTTGGGTAGCCCGCTGCGTCAGCGAGGGAGAGTGGAATCAGCGTTTCCATCGGATTCACTTGCTGACGCGGCGGGCGACTTATCTAAAGCCAGTGCGATTGAGCGTCGGCCCTCTGGTCCTGTTGTGGACCCCCGGGCATGACCATCCGGCTCACGCTGGATGCTTGCCAGAATGTCTCATTCTGATTGAGATCTCAGCCCCAAGCTCTGCTTGGGACTGCATCTCCCCGAAGCTCTGCTTCGACGCCGGTGAGGTGGACTGGGAGCCACTCCAAACGAGATGGACGAACTCACGAACTCTCCGAAGGCGGACGACCAGGGTCACTCGGCGAAGCGGAGCTTCTAGGATCGGCGTTCCCAAGCCGGAGCTTGGGAACGAGATTTCAAGTCGAGTTCGGTTGGCAATGTCACCCCGCGTCAGGGCAGTGCCCACGCGTCGTCGAGTTCGATGATCTTCTGTTCGGGTGACCAGCCACGGACTTCGCCCTGCACTCGGATCATTTCTCCGGGCTGGCGCTTCGCCAATTCGATGAACTTGATGTGGTCGTCGTTCCAGAAATGGACATGAATCTTGCCAGCGGCACCGGCATCGAGTTTCAGTTCTGAGTAGATGTCATCCAAAGTCACTTCGTGAATTTTCCCTGAAACGATGAACTCTTGGCCTTTCCATGCATCGAAGGAAAACTCACCCTCAGCTGCGACTTTCTGGATGAGTTCCTCGGTCGTGATCGCAATTCGCGGTTTGTTGTGCGGCTCGCTCTTGACAATAACCGCGTCATGAAGAGTTAGAGGCGGAAAGTGAGAGATGTCAAATCGTCCGCGTACCGTGACGGTCTGCTGCTTCTGATAGTCTTTCCAGGGCGTGGCGGTGGCCAGAACACAATTGATGGAAAGCTGATTCTCGCCCAGCCCCAGAACCAATTTATCCCCGATGCGACCGAATTCTGTGCGAAATGATTCGATCGTCCCTTTCACTTCGCTAATCTTGCCATCGTATTTCTGACTTGCTACCGATTGATCTGCTTTGATTTCTGCATCGAATTCGGGATTCGAGGTGATTGTGAAGTCCGCTTGAGCAGCCAGCATCGCCTGTTCACGTTTGCTCATCCGCTCAGTCGCTGACCCGATCGCGGTCGCATACTGAGTTGCCGGGATAGGAAACGGACGCGTGATTTGGAATCCATCCAGATTCACAGCCCCCGGTTCGTGTAACAGCGGATCATACTTGGCAAGCAGCGTTAAGGTCTTGCCCACTTGAAATTCCGGAGACTTCAAGAACGGATTGGGAAAGACCAGTGAATCTTCCGGCAGGCCCACTTGGACTTCTGTCACACCATCAGACTTCAGAGTGCAGATGTAACGATCAGTCGAAATGATCTCGCCAGTGAGGTAGAACCACTGGTCAGCGTAGTCGGCACTCGCCCGTGAATCGTGATCGGTAAACTCCTTCGCGAGCGCAACACTTGTCAAAACAGGCGGCACGCTCCCCTGAACGTTCACGACCTTCCAGATCACTCTCTGAGTGAATCGATCCAGGCGTTCGACCTGCCCCCGCAATGTGACCGTCTGTCCAGGAGCACACCTTGCCCAGATTTCTTGCTCCTTTGTCGGACAACTTGCAGGCATGAACGCTTTCACTGTCTTTAATTCGATTAAGGAAAAGTAGTCTTCCGCGATGGACAGGCGATCAATTGTCCCTGTCACTTCCAGAGTCTGATCGGGATACAAATCGTGTAGAGAATAGAATTTCTCCTCGATGATCTCCGGCGTGATCACTGTGACGCCATCTTCAGAAGCTGTGGCTTGCGGTTCGGCCGGTTGCGTGGTCACGGGTGCAACCGGGGCTTGTGCGGCGGGCTGTGATTGTGGTTCTACGATTGCCGGAGGCGAGGGCTGGACGGGTGGTGGTGACGGGAGCGACGGAACAGAACTCTCGCCCCCACACCCCATCAATACTGCTGAACATAAACAGATCATCGCAAGTCTTGTCATCACACGTTTCCTGGATCTGGATGTGATTATTGAGTATTGGAGGGTCTGGGCGTGCAATTCTGGGCGGCCGGCGCTAGCGACGGGTGCCACTGGCGGTCGC
>JANPCU010000389.1:0-13598 GCA_031431195.1 Planctomycetota bacterium
CAAAACTTCACCGAATTCCGCGCCGCCATCGATGGCTGCCTGGACCGCATCCCCACCGAACATAAATCAAAACTCGCCACCCTCATGACCCATCACTTCCAACGCTTCAACCCGGCCTCATTCCTCACCGCGTGAGGTATATCGAACGGTACAACATCCGTGACACCGCCTCACACCGGCTTCTTCTCCTCCGTCCCCGCTCGAAACTTCAGAAACTTGACCCAGATCATTCCATCAGCTGCGGCCTTCGCTTCCAATGAGTCCATACCGCGCGGGGGGATCTCGTTGATGCGGGCTCCGTCGAGTTCGAACGCACTGTCATGGCAAGGACAGACGTATTTCTGATCCCCATCTTTATATTGCACTGTACAGCCCAGATGCGGGCAGCGGGCGTTAAAGCACGTGATCTCACCCGATGGGGATCGGCTTAAATAGACCGAACCGATCTCCGTCTGTGGGAACTTGTTCCACGCATCCTGCAAGTCAGCAATCACCTTGAACGCCCGAGGCGAACCGTCCGCTGGCAAGGAGTCGACACGGGTGATGGGCAAATATCCCTCCCCCATCCCGGCGGCGCTCGCTGCCGCAGCGGCTTTCGGATCTGCGGCCTGCTTCTTCCGTAACAACGGGTCAAGGAAGAATATCGCTCCCGCACACGCAGGCACCAACCCCGCCACCGCCCCGGTCCCCGCAGCTGCGGCCTGGACGAGGAAACTGCGACGTGGTTCGTCCGAGGAGGTTTCCGAGTGCTGAATCATGAGGTCACCGGGGGAGGAGGGTGCAGGCAGGACAATCCGAGACCGACTGGGGCCACCACATTCATGGTCTTCCCCGAGGGAACCCGTTGTCAAGACCCACGCCCACGGGTTATGGGTTTCGTGCGTGCAACCTCGGCTTTGTAGTTCTCGTCATCGTTCCGCTAAAGTAACCCAGTCGCTTCACCTCTCGACCGTCTCGCCGTGCTGGGCTTCCCATGAAAAGACCGCTCGCTCTCGTCTGTTTCGTCGTCCTGTTCTGTGGAACAGGTTTCGTCCGGGCTCAGGATAAACAGTACGACCTTGTCGTCTACGGCGGCACCTCGGCCGGAGTGATTGCCGCAGTGCAGGCTCAGAAGATGGGAAAGACGGTGGTGATCGTCGGCCCCGACAAGCACCTCGGCGGGCTGTCGGCGGGAGGGCTGGGGTTTACTGACACGGGGAACAAGGCGGTCATCGGCGGACTCGCGCGGGAGTTCTACCACCGCGTCTGGAAGCACTACGACACGGACTCTGCCTGGAACTGGCAGAAGAAGTCCGAGTACGGCGGCAAGGGGCAAGGGACTCCGGCCATCGATGGGGCCGAGCGGACGCAGTGGATCTTTGAGCCACATGTCGCCGAGTTGGTCTTCGAAGACTTCGTCAAGGAGTACAAAATCCCTGTCCACCGCGACGAGTGGCTCAATCGCGAGACGGGTGTCAAACTCGTCGATTGCCAGATCTCCTCGATCACGATGCTCAGTGGCAAGACATACTCCGGCAAGATGTTCATCGATGCCACCTACGAAGGCGATCTCCTGGCCGCGGCGAAGTGCGACTACCACGTCGGGCGGGAAGGTCAAACGGTCTATGACGAGAAGTGGAACGGCATCCAGGTCGGCGTGCTGCATCACCGCCACCACTTTGGGGCGGTGAAAACTCCGCTCAGTCCGTACGTCATCCCCGGCGACGCGAAGAGCGGGCTGCTCCCCGGGATCAGCGACCAGCTTCCCGGCGAGTTCGGCGAGGGGGACCGGCGGGTGCAGGCGTATTGCTATCGCACCTGCATGACGAAACATGAGCCGAATCGCGTCCCCTTCCCGAAGCCGGAAGGGTATGACCCAAAGCAGTACGAGCTGCTGCTCCGCGTGTTCGTGGCGGGCTGGCGCGAGGCGATCGACAAGTTCGATCCGATCCCAAACTTCAAGACCGACACCAATAACCACGGCCCATTCAGCTTCGACAATATCGGGATGAACTACGACTACCCCGAGGCGACCTATGCACGCCGCCGCGAGATCTTGAAGGAGCATACGACCTACCAGCAGGGACTGCTCTACTTCTCCGCCAATGACCCGCGCGTACCCGAGGACATCCGCAACACGCTCTCGAAGTGGGGGCTGGCCAAGGACGAGTTTGTCGACAATGGGAACTGGCCGCACCAGATCTACGTCCGCGAGGCCCGCCGCCTCATCGGCTCGTTCGTGATGACCGAGAACGAACTGCTCCAGAAGAAGCCGACCCCTGACTCCGTTGGCATGGGGTCGTACACCATCGACTCGCACAACGTCCAGCGGTACATCACGCCCGAGGGCTTCGTGCAGAACGAGGGGGACATCGGCGTCGGCACCAAGGGGCCGTATGAGATCGCCTATGGCTCATTGGTCCCCCAGCCTGGCCAGTGCGGCAACCTGCTCGTCCCGGTCTGCGTCTCCAGTTCGCACATCGCCTTCGGGTCGATCCGCATGGAGCCTGTCTTCATGATCCTCGGCCAGTCGGCGGCCACCGCAGCTGTGATGGCGATCGATGCGAAGCAGAGTGTTCAGGAGGTGCCGTATGCGAAGCTGCGAGAGCAGCTCTTGAAGGATGGCCAAATTCTGGAATACGCCCGCCCCGCCGGGACGAGCAGCGATGTGGACGGACACAACGGCGTGCTGCCGAAGGATCTCCCCGGTGTCGTCGTCGATGATGAGGCCGCCACGCTAACCGGCGACTGGACGCGCAGTCACTCCAACGGCAAGTTCGTCGCCAGTGGTTACATCCATGACGGCAACACTCATGACGGCCAGTTCAAGGCCCGCTTCGAAACCAAGCTCCCCCAGTCGGGCACGTACGAGGTCCGCCTCAGCTACTCCCCGAACGGCAATCGGGCTACCAATGTGCCGGTCAGGATTACCCACCTGAAGGGAGCGATTGCGACCGCCACGGTGAATCAACAACTCTCCCCGCCGATTGACGGGCTGTTTGTGTCGCTTGGCAAATTTGAGTTCACAGCTGACATGCCAGCGGTGGTCGAACTGTCCAACACCGGAACCGATGGGTACGTGATCGCCGACGCGGTGCAGTGGATGGAAGTGAAGTCGACGCCGCTGAACAGCGGAATTCGAGGCCTCATCGGACAGTGAGGACGATGTTCATTCAGAACTGGCGACTCAATCGCCGGGATTCTGACCCGGACAGTTCAGTCCTCGGCAACCTATCGGGTGGAAGGCCAGACCATTCGAGATCGGGGGGATGCCTCACACATCTTCGGGGAGTCTCCTGGTCCGTCTACGCTTGATATTGGGGTTCGCCATCGTCGGGAGGTGAACCCGAATTCCAAGACGTGACGGGGCCTAGCGTGGGACCAGCGTCATCACGGGGGCGGACGCGTTCCCCGGTTTGGAGCGGACGCTTTCTCGCAGGCGAGGGACCAGAATTGAAACGCAGAGGGCGCGGAGAACGCGGAGAATCTTTCGGAGTGAGGCTGCTTCCCGGTCGACTTCACGTCTCAGCTCTACACTTTTCTTCCTCGGCGCTCTCGGCGTCCTCTGCGTTTCACACTCCCCCCGAAGGGGAGCTTGTGCGGAATTCCGTGTGCCTTCGCTGGAAAGGCCAAGTGCGTCTCGCAATCCCCCGGCAAACTGCATCTTGAGACGTTCGCACCATTTGCGTACGATCACCATTCACACATGAGAGGGACCAGCCCGTACCGCACGGACTCCCCCACGCTCAAACGACCAGGGACTGGATCAAATGGCAAAAAACACTCCGCGTTGGACTCGGGCGGCACAGCTGCTTGGCGTTATGGGACTGGGAGTGTTGGCTGGGCCGACACACTCTGACGCTGTGGATGCTCCGGAAGCGGAGACGACCAAGCTTGTGGTGCAGATGATTCCCAGTTACCACGTGAGTAAGAAGGGTGTCGACGACCGCATTTCGAGCATGCTGCTCGATTCGTTCTTGAAGGATCTCGATCCCGCCAAGCTCTACTTCCTGCAGTCGGACATCGACGAGTTCTCCAAGTTCCGCTTGACGCTGGACGACTCGCTGAAGGTGGGCGATGTGCAGTTCGGGTACGATGTTTTCAAGCGCTACAGGGAGCGTTTGGTCGTTCAGTTGACCAAGGCCCACGCCCTGATTGATCAGACGCCAGACTTCACTGTCGACGAGTCGATGGTCATCAAGGGCGATGAATTGCCGTGGGCGCGGGCGCAAGAGGAGGTCGATGAGCGCTGGCGGAAGCGGATCAAGTACGACCTGATTCAGTTTCGGCTCGAGAACGAGACGGATGAAGAGGGGCGCAAGCGTTTGCATAGTCGGTACAGAACAGTCCAGCGCAATATCGAGCAGATGAAGCAGATTGAGATTCTGGAGTTCTACCTCACCGCATTGACCACCTGTTTCGATCCCCACTCGACCTATATGGCACCGGAAAGTGCGGAAGATTTTGACATTCAGATGCGTCTGAGTCTGTTTGGGATCGGGGCTTCGCTGAAGTCCGAAGATGGTTACACGGTCGTCAACGATGTCATGCCTCTGGGGCCCGCGGGAATCGATGGTCGCCTCAAGGCGAAGGACAAAATCATTGGCGTGGGACAGGCGACTGGGGAAATCGAAAAGGTCTTCGAGATCCGTTTGAGCGATGTGGTCCGCAAAATTCGAGGCGAAGTGGGGACGAAAGTCCGCCTTGAAGTGTTGACTGATCTCAAGCGAGAAACCGTCATCTATGAGCTGACCCGCGACAAGGTACTCCTGACCGAGTCCGAGGCCAAGGGCGAGATCATCGAGACCAAGGATCGACTTGGGCGTCCGGGCCGGGTCGGCGTCATCAGCCTCCCCTCGTTCTACCGAGACTTCAGTGCGACAGAGGGCGAGGGCAAGAGTGCGGCGGTCGATGTGGAAAAGATTCTGAACGATTTCAACGCAGCCGGTGGCGTGGATGCCGTGGTCATGGACCTGCGGGGGAACGGCGGCGGAGCATTGGTCGAAGCCACCGAAATTTCCGGTCACTTCATCGATCAAGGCCCCGTGGTCCAGGTGAAGGAACCGACCGGGAAGATCAGAGAACACGATGACGAGATTCCCGGGGCTTTGTACACCGGGCCCTTGATTGTCATCTGCAACCGCATGTCGGCCTCGGCGTCTGAGATCTTCGCCGGAGTCATTAAAGACTACCATCGAGGCATCGTCATCGGTGACACGACGACCCACGGCAAGGGGACGGTCCAGAATCTGATGCCAGTCTCCGCTCGCCAGCCCTTCCGTGTGCTGGGAGGAGGCCCCGATCGAGGCCGACTCAAGCTGACGATTCAGCAGTTCTACCGCGTCAATGGGGATAGCACACAAAACCGTGGCGTCCGCTCGGATGTCGTGCTGCCCTCGATACTCGACTACCTGGATGAGGGGGAAGCGGGACTCGATAACGCCCTGCCGTTCGATCAGATTCGGAATGCCCGGTACAGTGCGGGAAAACAGGTGTCGTCCGAATTGGTGGCCACCTTGCAGAAGAATAGTGAAGTTCGCATGACAGCCAATGAGGACTTCAAAAAGGTCGAACTGGGGATCCAACGCTTCATCGAGCGTAAAAACCGCAAGGAAATTTCGCTGCAAGAGTCCGTTCTCCGCGCAGAACGGGAAACCGACAAGGCCATCACCGACGAAGAAAAGAAGCAAACCGGTGAAGTCGAAGAGAAAAAGAAAGACGAGGAGATCTTCCCCAAGAACTTCTACAACGATGAATTGCTCAATGTCTCACTCGACTACGTCGCGGGCCTCAAGGGGCAATTGACCGTGAAAAAATGAGGCGAGGGATGAAGTCGCAGCAGTCATATTCTCTAGGCCAGTCTTCTGGCAGTTTACGCCACAGCTGAGGTTCCTCCTCAGCTGTGGTTTTTTCTTTGGGGGACCTGACGGAGAAAAATTCACGGCGAAGTGGCTTGGACTGCTCGCTCTCGTGGCCACGCTTGGGGACGGGCCAAGGTGCCCAGCCTACACCCGCAGTTCGGTCGCCGTCCCGCCGAGATCGGTGGCGTACTTCTTCCGGATCGGATCGACGATTTGGCTGACGAAGCTGTCGACTTGTTCCGGGGCGCGACCGACGAAGCGGCGGGCTTCGAGGGCGTTGGAGAGGTCGGCGTTCTTGAAGGTGGGGTCGGCCTGGAGGCGCTCGATGAGGTCGTTCGAACGGCCAAACTCCTTGACTTGGCGACCAGCAGCCTGGCTGTGGACTCGGATCACTTCGTGCAGAATTTGGCGGTCACCCCCAGCTTGCACAGCGGCCATGAGGATCTCCTCGGTCGCCATGAACGGTAGTTCCTCCGCGAGGTTCTTCTCGATCACGCGCGGGTAAACGACTAAGCCCTCGACGATGTTGCGATAAATGATGAGCAGTGCATCGATCGCCAGGAACGACTGCGGCAGCGACAGACGGCGGTTCGCGCTGTCGTCCAGCGTCCGCTCCATCCACTGCACAGCTGCGGTCTGTTCGGCGTTGGAGGTGAGCGACATGGCGAACCGTCCGAGGGCGCACATCCGTTCCGCCCGCATGGGGTTCCGCTTGTAGGCCATGGCGCTGGAGCCGATCTGGTCCTTTTCGAACGGTTCTTCGATCTCTTTGCGGCTTTGCAGAATGCGGAGGTCGCTGCCCATCTTGTGACCGGTCTGGCCGATGCCGCTGAGCGTCGAGAGGACCTGGGCGTCGACCTTGCGGGAGTACGTTTGGCCGGTGACAGCATAGGAGCTGGGGAACCCCATCTTCTCGGCGACGCGCTGGTCGAGGGTCTCGCACTTGGTGTGGTCGCCGTGGAAGAGTTGCAGGAACGTGGCCTGTGTCCCCGTGGTGCCCTTGGCTCCTCGGAACTTCAGAGAAGCGATTCGATGCTCGAGTTCCTCCAGGTCGAGGACGAGATCCTGGCACCACAGCGTGGCTCGCTTGCCCACGGTGGTCGGCTGGGCCGGTTGGAGGTGAGTGAACCCCAGACACGGCAGGTCGCGGTACTGGACGGCGAACTTCGCCAGATCGTCGATGACCTGTACCAGACGCTGACGGATCAGCTGGAGCCCGTCCCGCATCTGAATCAGTTCAGTATTGTCGGTCACATAACAGCTGGTCGCCCCGAGGTGGATGATCCCCCCGGCGGTCGGGCAGAGCTCCTTGTACGTCTCGACATGGGCCATCACGTCATGACGGCGAATCTTCTCGTGATGGGCGGCGCGGGCGAAGTCGATGTTGTCGACCTGGGCGCGGAGTTCCTCGACCTGAGCCTGAGTAATGTCGAGCCCAAGTTCGCGCTCCGTCTCCGCCAGCACGACCCACAGCCGCCGCCACGTGGAGTGCTTCCGCTGTTCCGACCAGATGGCGGACATCTCGCGCGAGGCGTAACGGGTATTGAGAGGGCTTTCGTACTGGTCACGCGACACGGGGTTGGTCCTTGAGGTGGGGTGAGGATTCTGTTTCGAGGGGGAGGTTATACTTCACGCGAGCAGGAATGAGACATTTCATCGTAGCGACGTTCGCCAGAACGTGGGCGAATTTGTTCGCGTTCCCGCCCTCTGGCGAGGGGCAGCTACAGCTCAATCCGAGTCGCGCGAAGCATACAAATCACTCACGCAACTTTGTGCGAACTGCGCTATCAATCACCGCCTCCATCGAATTCACATTCGACAACCCCTGTATCCCAGTCCGTATGGCACTGAGGACAGGAAAATACGACAGGGGATCCTTGGGATCCGGGAGGAACTCGTTCGCGTTTGATTTTGCTTCCGCATGACGGACAAATAAATCGATGCAATCGTTGCCACTGTCGGATATAGCCGATGACTGCCACAGAGAAGAGTACCGGCATCAGCCAGGCGAAGTGTTTTTGTGGGATGTATCCCCCAATTATCGCCAACGTACAGCCAGCAAATGGGACACCACCCAGCAACATGTCCCAATAGTGCTGGCGACGGACGCTGCGGTCTTGTTTCACAAGAGACATGAGACCTCCAGAGAACTTACCCACAGTTCCGATGCTGAAATCGAGAAGACAACTTCTCTTTACGCCGTAGAGTCTTTGCGTTGAACTCCCTCTCGTTCACGCACTCCCAGGCTGGACGGGCAAATGTGCCCGTCCTACGTCGTGGTGAATCCTGACCGCTCCATTGTCTGCGATGACCCGGAAATGGAAAGCGTGCCGCGCGGATCGGTTTCCCGTCGGTTGCAACCGACGGGCTTTCCGCCGGAAAACGATCAAAATCTAAGAAGAGGAGGGGCAACCGGAAGCATGAAGCCCTGGAACCGAATCATGCCTCATCGTCTGCTAAGTCACCTAGTTCGGCCCGACTGCCTCGCAGCCACCAGCGCCCCGCACACACCGCCGTGGCGACTCCGGCCACCAGCCAAGCCACCCCCGCATAGAGGAAAATCGGCTGGCTGATCCGCAGATGGAACCGCTCGTAGGCCGCTAGTTCAGGCGTCGGGTCAGGGTACGGAACACCGATGCCGGTCGCGAGGGCGTGAGCCATCCAGGTGGCAGACAGCAGGGCGGCCAATGCCAATAGTCCTCCAGCGACTTTCCACATTCGCGAGCCCACTCCGCTGTCGAATATATGTTGTAAGACAGAAACAGTTTCTGTCCGATCTGATCGATTGCAACAAGCCATCCACCCGACTTCCATGCAAGGCTAAACGCCCCGGTCAATCCATGCAAGATCGTAAAACTGACAATCCGCCTATCGAGATGGATCTGTTTCCGTGGAACTCTCAACAAGTCCGCTGCCTCTCGACTCAAGCTGACTTCCGGAAAACAGGGAACTTCCCCTCTTTACCATTTCCAACTGATCAGCGCCCCGCTATCATTCCGATGTTGAGACTGAATCTCAAGTGCAATCAGAGGCCCGCATGTCAACGGCTCTTCAACTCACCTTGGACTCCCTTGCGGAAGGCGAAATCGCCCGCGTGGTCGACGTATGCGGTAGCTGCGACTGCTCGAACCGCTTGTCGGAAATCGGTCTGAGGGTTGGGGTTAGCATCCGGATGGTCAAGCAGGGTAATCCGTGTATTCTCGCCATTGGCGAGCAGCGACTCTGTTTCCGCCCCCACGACGACTGCACTGTCATCGTCGAATTGAACTAAACCGTGGGATAGGCTTCCAGCCTGTCTGCTTAAGTCAAAATGACAGGCTGGAAGCCTATCCCACGCAGGAGTGACGTGGTGACTCTCGATCAAATCAGTCGCGGAACACCCGTTCGCATTCTCGATGTCACTGGCGATGACACGCTCGCCATCCGCCTGATGGAGATGGGGCTGATTGAGGGAGAGCGGATTGAGCTGATCGGGGCTGCTCCGCTCGGTGATCCGCTGGAGTTTTCGGTTCGGGGATATCGGCTCTCATTGAGGGCGAACGAGGCGAAACGAGTGATTGTGGAGCTGGTCTCAGGGCGAGAACCGTAGTCCGGCCCCCCAGGTCCGGACGATCAACAACACAATTCGCCCGGACCTGGGGGTCCAGGCTACGAGACTCCATGACAGCCCCTCACGAACTCACTGTTGTCCTGATCGGAAACCCCAACACCGGCAAGAGTACCCTCTTCACCGCGCTATCGGGCATGCACACCCGGATCGCGAACTTCCCCGGCTGCACCGTCGAGAAGAAACTGGGCATGTATCAGGACCAGGGCGTCAAGATCACCCTCGTCGACCTGCCAGGGACGTATAGCCTCTCGCCGCGATCGCTGGACGAGATGGTCTCGGTGGACGTCCTGCTGGGTCGGCAGGCCGATGTGGGGAAGATCGACGCGGTCATCTGCATCGCCGATGCGGCTAATCTGGAGCGGAACCTGTACCTCTACACCCAGGTCCGCGAGATCGGCGTCCCGGTGGTGTTGTGCCTGAACATGTGGGATCTGGCTGAAGCGCGCGGCATCGTGGTCGATCGCGAGGCCCTCTCCCAGCGGCTGGGTGTTCCGGTCGTGGTCACCAGTGCCCACCGCAATGTCGGGATCACCGAGCTAAAGGCGGCCATCCATCGCGTCGTCGGCACGTCGATCGCTCCGGTCCGTCCCGAGTTCCCCGCCGCCTTTAACCACGAAATCACCCAGCTTAGTCAGTGGATGCAGGCCAAATACGGAGCCGTCCCGCCGCTGTTCCTGCTCGAGCGGATGCTGCTTGATGTCGGTGGGGAGAGTGAGAAGAAGCTCGCAATGGCCCTCTCGCCGGAGCTACTCCCCGTGCTGGCTGCTTCGCGCGAACGCCTCGCCGAGCAGGGGTGCCGCGTCCCTGCCATCGAGACCAAGGTCCGTTACCAGTGGCTGCGCGAACAGCTCACCGGCGTGGTCACGCGGTCCTCACCCGTCGAGCGTGTCACGACCTCGGACCGCATCGACAAGGTTCTGACGCACAAGGTCACCGGCGTCATCGCTTTCGTCGCGGTGATGTTACTGATCTTCCTGTCAATCTTCGCGGGGGCCGCACCGTTTATGGACGCCATTCAAGCGGTCCAAGGCTGGGCGGCGGGCTGGGTCGAGTCGGTGATGGGACCGGGCACGTTGCGGAGCTTGATCGTCGATGGAGTCATCGGCGGCGTGGGGTCAGTGGTGGTGTTTGTGCCGCAGATCGCGCTACTGTTCCTTTTTATCGCGATCATGGAAGACTGCGGGTACATGTCGCGGGCGGCATTCCTGATGGACAAGTTGATGACGAAGATCGGCTTGAGCGGTAAGTCATTCGTGCCGCTGATGTCGTCGTTCGCCTGCGCCGTGCCGGGTGTGATGGCAGCTCGCGTGATCGAGAATCGGCAGGACCGCATGCTGACGATCTTGATAGCCCCTCTGATGAGTTGCTCCGCGCGGCTGCCGGTGTACATGCTCATGATTGGGGCGTTCGTGCCGGAGAATGTCTATGTCGCCAAGGTGATCCCGCTGCAAGGGCTGGTGCTGTTCGCGATGTACTCCGTCGGGGCACTGGTGGCGATCCCGGTCGCCTGGATCCTCCGCAAGTTTGTGTTCAAGGGCGAAACCCCGCCGTTTGTCATGGAACTGCCGAGTTACAAGTGGCCGTCCCCGAAAATCGTGCTGTCTCGCGTGTACGACCGCGTGAAAGCGTTCGTGCTGAGGGCCGGAACGCTCATCTTCTGCACCACCGTCCTCGTCTGGGCCGCCGCGTATTTCCCCGAGGACCATTCGCATGAAATGCAGTTGCAGTCGGAAATCGCCCAGTGGGAGGCCGAGCTAACCGTAGGGTGGGACCAGCCCGCTTTGGGGCGCAGGCCCACCACGCCCGAGGGTGACGCCCCGCAGGGTGGGCCTGCGTTCGAAGCGAACTTGTCCCACCCTACGTCTACGTCACACGAAGCGAAGCAAGCCCAACTCGACCAGCTGCGTGAAGAGGCACACCTCGTCAGCGGTCAACTCCTCGCCGACAGCTACCTCGGTCGCTCCGGTCGTCTGATCGAGCCGCTGGTGAGGCCGCTGGGCTGGGACTGGCGAATCGGGGTGTCGGTGATTGCCTCGTTCCCCGCGCGCGAAGTGGTTCTGGCTACACTCGGTACGATCTTCAGCCTCGGCAGTGAGGTCGCCGACGAGGGGGAGGAGAACGAGAAGCGATTTGCTTCGACTCTCCAAAGTGCCACCTGGCCCGATGGCCGTCCGCTCTTCACGCTCCCCGTGGCCGTCTCGATCATGGTCTTCTTCGCCCTCTGCGCTCAATGCGCCGCAACCTTGATGATCATCCGCCGCGAGACGAACAGCTGGCGCTGGCCGATCGTGACCTTTGTCTACATGACCGGCTTGGCCTACGTGGCCGCCTTCATGGTCTATCAGGTCGGCAGCCGCTTGTAGCACGTGAGTCTCGACAGAGCGTCGGCCCCCCCCCCCCCGCGAAGCATTCATGGTGCTTGACCATGTGACCATTGTGACGCTTCGTTCCCGACGCGACATCCGCCGTTGTTCATAGACTTTTCTCGGGGAGAACTGAGATATTTCGCAGGACGGACGTCCTCGTCCGTCCGTGAGGAAAGCCTCGAAGAACAACGTACGAGGACGTACGTCATACGTCTCAATCCCTCCCGCATGAAGTACAGATTGTCACAACTGTCCGGCGATAAGTCGAACAGTGTCTTCTGTTTAGGGAGAGGGCTTTCCGGATTTGGCGTTTTCTCGACAGAAAGGGCCTGAAACACTGGGGTTTTCTCGAACAGGGTGAGGCTGAGAATTTGCAAAATGTCGGGCAGGCTACGGTCCAGTTTCAGCTCGCGTTTGACAATCGCCACGAGGACGTAGGTGCTGATCGCGATCCAGACTGGGGTCTTCACCGCGTTCTCGCTGGTGCCGAAAAAGGCTTTGATCCGCAGGTTCTGTTTGATCCATTTGAAGAACAGTTCGATCTGCCAGCGAGACTTGTACAGTCCCGCCACGGTCAGCGCCGGGGTCGTGAAGTTGTTCGTCAAGAAGACAAACCGGCGGTCGGTTTCGGCATCGTAGTACGACACGCGTCGCAATGGATCTGGGTATAACCTCGACGATTTATTTCCAGCCAGCACAATGGTCTGATCGCTGCGCAAACCCGTTGTCTTGTCGACCGGTCGACTACTGCGGCGCGTATCATCAATATTCCGTTTCGCACGGGTTACAAAGAACGCCGAGCGCTGGGTGAACCGGTACAGCCTCGCGAAATCGACGTACCCCCGGTCCATCACGTAGAACGCACCCGGCTCGATCGGCAATTGGTCGAGGACCGTGACATCGTGGACTTTTCCATGCGAAACATGCACGAACGTCGGAATGTTGCCGCGCAAGTCCAACAACGTGTGCAGCTTCACAGCCGCTTTGCGTGGACGAAACCTAGCCCACGGAAAGAGCCTCATACACAAAACGATCATCGTCGAATCGAGCGCGTACACCGTCTGCTCCAATAACACTGCGAGTGCATCGCCTGTATATAAATGAAGGGCCTGTGTGATTAATATCTGGGCGAAGTCAGCATAGATTCGCCAGTCATGAACCCGGTTCGCATCGGCGAGCGTGCTCTTCGAAATCCGTCCCCGAAACCCCGCGTGATACAGCTTCGCCCTCACCGCGCGCAAGCACGTTTCAATGTCCCGCAAGCTCTCCCGAAACGTCAGCTGCGCGAACGCCAGACACAAAAACTGATCGCGACACGAGAACCCTCGCAGCCGACTGTCGCCCTCGTACCGACGCACGCAGGTGTTGAATTCGTGCCGCGATAAAAACTCCATGAGCTGCGAAAAGACCATCTGTTCCGACAACATCCGCCATTCCCCACCGGCCCGGCCCATGCCGCAAACGGTCGATTCTGACAGAAAGAGTGGAGATCGTGCGCGCTCCGAATTCGACGTAACCTCAAGTATGACGAAGTGTTTCAGCCAATCTCGATACGATTAGCTGGACAGTTGTGATCAGAGGTAGGTTCCTTCAGCCCCGTTCAACTGCTGGTAGTCCAAGTAGATTTCTGCGATCTGGCGCTAAGAGGCTATCCGAAAAGCCGCGCTGACATAACCCATTAAAACATCTATGTTTGAGCCGTCACCAAGCCAAGGAGTGCGGCATCATGGCGGATGGAATCGGCGGGCCTCGGAAGGCGTACGGGACGGATTTATCGGCCGC
>JANPCU010000390.1:0-7427 GCA_031431195.1 Planctomycetota bacterium
CAGTTCTCTTTGGCTCTAAGCCTTCAGCGAAGCGACGACCTTCTTGGCGGCATCGGTCAGGTCGCTGGCAGAGACAATCTTCTTGCCGCTGTCGGCTAGCATCTGGCGGGCGAGTTCGACGTTCGTCCCCTCCAGTCGCACGACCAGTGGCACCGTGAATCCCACAATGTCGTAGGCCGACAGCAGCGCGGTCACGATCGTGTCGCACTTCATGATGCCGCCAAAGATGTTGACCAGCACGGCCTTCACATTCTTGTCAGCCAGGATGATGCGGAACGCTTCCGTCACTTGTTCGACATTGGCCCCGCCGCCGACATCGAGGAAGTTCGCAGGAACTCCGCCGTGAAACTGAATCAGGTCCATCGTGCTCATCGCCAATCCGGCCCCGTTGACCAGACAGCCGATGTTTCCGTCGAGCTTCACGTAGCTCAGCCCCGACGCCTGAGCCTGGACTTCCGTCGGCTCCTCTTCGCTGAGGTCACGCAGCTCCAGCAGATCCTTGTGCCGGAACATCGCGTTGTCATCGAATGTCACCTTGCCATCGAGAGCCAGCAGCTGGCCGTCCTTGGTCAGGACCAGTGGGTTGATCTCGACCATGCTGCAGTCTTGGTCGACAAAGAACTTGGCGATCTTGGGCAGGAAGGTCTGGGCCGACTTCACGGCTGCATCGTTGAGCCCCATCGCATAGGCCAGCTTGCGAGCCTGGAATGGTTGGAAGCCAAGCGAGACATCGAAGTGCTCTCGGAAGATTTTCTCGGGCGTGTCGTGGGCTACATCCTCGATATTCATTCCGCCTTCGGTCGACATCATGACGCAGGGCAAACCGGTTTCGCGGTCGACCACGATGCCGAGATATAACTCGCGGTCGATCTGGAGCCCTTGCTCGACGAAGAGCGTATTGACCTGCTTGCCCTCGTCGCCGGTTTGAATCGTGACCAGCGTGCTGCCGAGCATGCGGGCCGCGTTCGTCTGAGCTTCATCAGCGGACTTCACGAGGACGACCCCGCGTTGTTGCGGGTGTTCTTTAAAGGTGCCCTTGCCGCGCCCACCCGCGTGGACCTGCGACTTGACGACCGCAATCGGTCCGCCCAGGGTCGTGAACGCCGCAGCTGCCTCAGCGGGCGTCTTGGCGACGATCCCTTGTGGAACAGCCACACCGGCCTTGGCGAAGAGGGCTTTCGCTTGGTACTCGTGAATCTTCATGGAACTCGGATCATCCTGGAAGCACGGCTCGTCTGACAATCGCGAGTAAGCTGCGACTGTCGACCTTTGGAGAACCGCATGATAGTTTCGTCGCCGTAAAAAGGCCACGCGTCGCGATGCGAGATCGCACCCATCACATTTCAACCGGGATCGATCGGTGATTGGCCCAGCGATGGGCGAGTCGACTTCTCCTGAGACTTACGAGCGATCCCTTGCTGATGCACTCGCCGCGATTCGGACCGCCGTCGGCCTTCGCATTGACGGCAGGGGCGGCAGCGGCGGGCGGTGGTCCAGACCTTGCCTTTCGCGATTTCATACCACCATTTTTGCTGAGTGGCGGTCCAGACTTCCTCTTTGCCACACTCGCAACAAGTGAAGGGCACATCTTCGTAGTAGCCTCGCGACACGAACACAGGGACATCGTAGCTGCCATCCGGAGTCAGCTTGCTGGCATCGACGAGGATTCCCTCTGCCTCCAGTCGATCATACTCCCTTTGGGCCAGTTCGGACGCCTTTTGGGCCGCCTCCTTCGCCTCCTTCGCCCGACGAATCTGCCGCTCCACTTGCAGTTCCAATCGCTTCTGCTTGTTACTCTTCATCGGTGGAATCCTTTTGTTACTTTTCATCGGTGGAATCCTTGATTCCCGGATGCCAACAGCGGGATCTGCTTGGAAGGGGGAGCACCCACCGCCCCCACGCCGAACTGAATATGGGGCCACGGGTCAATCCACAAACATCAGTTCGTTGGAGAGCAGCAACACTTGGGCGAGTTGCTCCCACGGTGTCAGGAATACCGGTGCGGGGCCGGAAAAGTCCAGCTCGGAGCTCCAGAGTTGTGGTAACGAGCGGGCATCAAGGGCGGGTGTCGTCTCGTGAACGGTCGTAGACCAGAAGTGTTGATCACTGTTCAGGCCCGCGTGAATATCGACGATGAAGTCGAGCGTGTCGCCAGTCTCCAGTGCAAGGGAGACGACTTTCAGTTCTTCGGTGCGATTGTGAATGGCGGTCTTCGCCAGAATGCCGCCACGGCTGGCTACGATCCAACAGCGGATGCCATCGCCCACTTCGACTTCGTGAATTGCCTTCGATTTGATCGAGTACGTCCCCGCGCGGGGAGCTGTCCAGCGGCGAATGCTGGCATGCTGTAAATCGTTGCCGGGATGACCTCCTCGGGACGTAATCTGCACCCACCCGAGAGCGGCATCCGGCCAGTTGATGCCTCCTTGCCATGCTGACCCATTGAAGAACGGCAGCGGCGTGAAGCTCTTCAGCTTCCCGGCGGCCTCGTCGAGTTCGCCGTACCCATAGCTCCAACTCTTCGACTCCTCGCTCGGGGCCAAGGGGGGCGGCTCGACCGCTGCTGTCAGGAACGCCAGCACGGCTTCCTGCTGGGCTAAGGTCGGCTCACGCTGAAAGGCGGCGCGGTACAACCGCTGGAGTTTGACTGCCGGGTCATCGCTCTCGCTGAGTCGGGCATGGGCCACCAGTGACCGCGCCTTCTCGGCCATCAGCGGGTGATTGAGCGAGAACAGAGCCTGCTGCGGAACTGTGGTTTCGCTCCGTGACGGGATATGCAGGTCGGGATTGGGGAAGTCGAACATGCGCAGTACCGACGGCAGGAACTGGCGGTCGACGGTCCCATACAACGTGCGGCGGCGATTCGATGAACCCGCCCCCGCGAACAGATCGGTCGACCGGCCTCCCGGAGTTCGATCAAGCTGCCCCGTCGTGGCCAGCAGCGTGTCGCGGAACTCCTCCCAGCTCAACCGATGGACGTTGGCCCTCCAGAGCAGTCGGTTCTCGGGATCGAGTTGTTCGGCTCGGCGCTCCGGCTCCCCTCTCCCCTTGAGAGAGGGGCCGGGGGTGAGGGGCTGCTCAGCGAGTCCACTCGAAGATTGCTGATAGGTATTCGACAGCACGATCAATCGGTGGATTGATTTTGTACTCCACCCGTTCGTCGTCAATTGGTTCGCCAGCCAGTCGAGTAATTCGGGATGGCTGGGGGCCTCAGCGCGGATGCCGAAGTCGCTCGGCGTGCGGACGAGGCCAGTGCCGAAGTGATGTTGCCAAATGCGGTTGACCCACACGCGGGCCGTCAGTGGATTCGCAGGATCGACGATCGCCCTCGCCAGTTCGAGACGACCGCTGCCCTGTTGGAAGCGAGGCGGTTGCGAACCAGCGATGAGCGACAAAAAGTGGCGGTCGACGAACCCGACCTTGGTCGCCGGGTTGCCGCGCCGCAGGATGCGATTCGGTCGGATCACCTCGCGGTCCACGAGCCGGACCGCGTGTGCCGGAGCCAGCGGGTTGTTGATGAGTGTTCCGTCGATGTCGTTATGCAGCTTCCACAGAGCGTCAACCGTGCCAGAGTCGTATTGAATCTCGGTCGAGAGAATCGACTCGTTGGGAATCACGCACGGGGAGGCGGGGCCGTAGAGCACCTGCCGCAGGGCTTCCACATCGGGTTGAGGCAACTCCGTCGGCGGCGGGGCTCCGAGAGTCTGGGCCGCCTCCACACTGGCCGTCCAGGCTTTGTTGACTTCCGCCAATAGGGTCGCATACCTCTCCGCGACTTCTTTCATCGATGTCGGCGGTTGAGTGAACGATGCCATCACGAATGCGTTCGCGGCGGATTGGCCTTCCCTCACCTTCCGCAGCTGAGCGATGACCTCCGGGGCTTGGGCCGCGAACGTGTCAGCGGGGAGTTCCGCAAACGCCTCCCACGGGATGAACACCGGATTGCCGAGATGAATCTCGGAGGCGATATATGCCTCCCACCTCCACACCAAGGCCGGGACCAAATCGGTCGTGGCAATGATGATATCGAACCCTTCCTGCGGGGCCTTATGCAGCTCGGTCTGCGCAATAAGGTAGTCCTTCAAGCGGCTGCGAACTCGTTCGGCAGCCTCGTTCCGTTTGGCTGTGAACGTGTCGTCTTGAGCCTTAGTCTTCCCGGCAAGTTCTTGCTCAAAGGCGACATACGCTGCGCTCTTCTCGGTCGGCTCGGCAATCGGCACGAGCGTCTCGTACGAGTTCATGAACACGCCATACAACGAATAATAATCCGCTGTCGGAATCGGGTCGTACTTGTGATCGTGGCAGCGAGCACACGACACGGTCAGCCCCATCGCCCCGCGCGTGACGACATCAATCCGGTCGTCGTAGATGTCATGCGTGATCCCCAGGAACCGCCGCCCCAAGGTCAGGAAACCCATCGCCGCCTGGTTGGACTTGTCCTCGGGAGCCGCCTGGTCAGCTGCGATTTGGAGCGTGAGGAACTTGTCGTACGGCATGTCGCTGTTGAGAGCCTTGACGACCCAGTCGCGATAGGTCGGCGCGTGGACCCAGAAGCGTTCTTCTCGCGCGTAGACGTACCCCTTGGTATCGGAATAGCGGGCCACATCGAGCCAGTGTCTCGCCCACTGCTCTCCATATTGCGGCGAGTCCAGCAACCGGTCGACCAGCTGGCGGTACGCCTCCGGGTTTTCATCGCGGACGAAGGCGTCGACCTCATCGGGAGTCGGCGGCAATCCGGTCAGGTCATACGTCACCCGGCGAATCAACGTCCGGCGGTCCGCGCTCGGCGAGTGCGGGAGTTGCTTCGATTCGAGCGAGGCCAACACGAACTGATCGACCGGCGTGCGTACCCAACCCGCTTCCTTCACTGCGGGGGGCTCGACCACCTGCACCGGTTGGAAGGCCCAGTGACTCTTCTGCCGAGCCAGCTTCTCCGCATCCGGAATCGAGACCGTCGCCGGGAACACTGCCCCCATGTTGATCCATTTTTGCAGAACGGCGATCTGTGCCTCAGAGAGCTTCCCGTCAGGTGGCATCTGCGTATCGCCGGTGTACTTCACAGCTGTCAGCAGCAGGCTGGTGTCGGGCTTCTCCGGAGTGATCGCGGGGCCGTTCTCTCCGCCCAGCAACGCGGCCTCGCGCGAATCGAGCCGCAAGCCCCCCTTCTGCTTGTCCGACCCATGGCACTTCTGACACTGCTCGACCAATAACGGGCGAACCAGCGACTCGAAGAACTCGATCTGCTCTGGCGTGAATGTGTCGGTGGCCCGGCACATCCCTGTCGTCCACAACCAGGCCCAGAGAGAAAGACACAGAATCCATCGCATGCGGCCACTCCCAGTTCGTCGCCAGGAGTCTCCCAGCACACAAACAGCAGGATACTCCACTGCGTCGGGTCTTGGGGAGTCCTGCGAACAAGGAAACCGGAAAGACACTCCGGCGAGCGTCCGGCGTGAGCCGGATGGTCCTCCCGAGAGCCACCGCGTAACCAGGGGGCTGACGCCGCCCCGCTCGCCGAAACGTCTCACTCACCGCTGTGCGAGGGGTGACTCGGACTCAGCGTCGCGCGGATGCGGTGAAAGCCGGTCGCCATTTTCCAGAGCAACAGAATGTTGAATAGCCATAGCACATAATCGATCGAGTGCGGCCACCAAGACACCTCGATCCCCATCCATCCATAGACGAAAAACCGAGGCCGGACGACCCACGAGTACGGCACTCCCATCGCGTTTCGCACCATCGCATACGCTACGACCATCGTGTATGCGAAAATGTAAACACCGCCCGCCAAGGGATCAACAATCGCCGGATTCGTGAGCATCAGCGTGATCGTGGTCGAGGCCACGACGATCTGATCCGACGTGGAATCGGTAAACGAACCCGCTCGCGAATCGGTCCCGTATCGGCGAGCCAACGGCCCATCTAATCCGTCCAACACCACATGCAGAACCAGCGCCGCAAACGCCCAACCCTTCGACCAAAAAAACAGCCCGCTAAACGACAGCCCCGTGACCAACGACAGCAGCGTCAGATGATCCGCTCGCACATGCCAGCGCACCAGCCAGTCCAACAGCGGACCACACACCTGGGCACGCAGCTGCTGCGTCCAGACCATGGCCTCGCGTTCGTTGTCGGAATAGCAATCGGCCTTCGGCTCGGGCTGCTCGGTCATGGGGTTCGCGACTTTCCGTGTGGCGGTGCGGCCGAGAAGTTGTCAGGCCAGTAGGCTAACAACGAGGCCCCCAGGGGAATAGCTCCTTCTCGAACTGGCAGTCCACGACCTCAAGACCTAGAGTGGTATTTCTCACGCAGAGAAATGAGGCATTTCGTAGGACGGACATCCTTGTCCGTCCGTGTGAAAACTCAGGGAGCGACGGACGAGGACGTTCGTCGTACGCCTCGATCTGGCCCGCGTGAAGTCTATCCGGGCGGCCAGAGACCGGCGGCTCTCGAAATCAATTCATCTCGGAGCGGACGCGGTCCCGCTCGCTCGGGACCACTCGTATGACCACTTCACTCAAAGATCGTTTGGCCCGTGGCGAGTCCGTCAACGTCTTCGCCATCGGGCGGGCTTATCACCCGAATCTGATCCAAATGTTCAGCATCCACGGTGGATTTCACGGGTTCTGGATCGACCATGAACATGTCGGCTTTTCCATCGACCAGATCGAACAAGCGGCCACAGCCGGGCGAGCGGCGGGGTTCGACTGTTTTGTCCGCGTGGCACCGACCGATTACGCCCTCGTGACGCGCTGTCTGTAGTCGGGAGCGCGCGGCGTGATGGCGGCGCAGATCAACAACGCGGAGCAGGCCGAGCAGTTCGTCAGCTGGGCGAAGTTCGCCCCGCGCGGTCGGCGGGGCTTGAACTCGGCGGCGTATGATGGTCGCTTTGGGAACACGCCGCTCGCGGAATTCTGCGAGCAGGCGAACCGCGAGACCTTTGTGGCGATTCAGATTGAGACGGTCGAGTCGGTCGAAAACGTCGACGCGTTTGCGGCGATCGACGGGGTCGACCACCTGTTCCTCGGCCCTTCCGACCTGAGCCAGGCGTACGGACTGACCGGGCAGTTCATGCACCCCACCTGCATCGCCGCCATCGAGAAAATCTCCGCAGCTTGTCGCCAGCACGGCAAGAGCTGGGGAGCGGTCACCATGACGCCCGACCACTGCGCGATGCTCGTGAAGCACGGCTGTCGGTTGATCTCGATGACGAATGATGTGCGTCTGATCAACGCCGGGATCAAGTCGGTGAAGCAAACGTTCGCCCCGCTGTTCGAACGCGGGGCGTGAGCGGCCACAGGCGGATCCTCGATCCACAGCAGAGCATTGGGGCTGTGAGAATGATGCCTTCTTATCCCGAAGGGATGTCAGCCCATAGCCGGTGGTCGAGCGCAGCGACACCACCGGAACATGGCCCCCGCTTGCGA
>JANPCU010000391.1:0-17060 GCA_031431195.1 Planctomycetota bacterium
CATCTCAGGCGAGCCCCCGGCGTGAGCCGGGGTGTTTTCACGCGATAACGTGGATTGAGAATTAAAGCGAGTTGAAATTCAAAGGACCGGGAGACACCTCCATTGGCGTCCCGTGTTGGGGGGTACACCCCAGCTCACGCCGGGGGCTCGCCTACACCGCCCGGAAGTAGTCCATCGCGTTCTGGAACAGCTTCAACCCGTCCCCTTCGCCGCGCAATCCTAGCCGCGTCCAGCGCGGGTGCTGGGTCGCGAATAGGAACCGCTCGGGATGCGGCATCAGGCCGAGGACGCGCCCCGTCGGATCGCCCAGTCCCGCAATGTTCGCAATCGATCCGTTCGGGTTGGCCGGGTACGGGAGCAGATCGCCGGAAGCTGGGACTCTTCCCTCGGCATCACTATAGCACAGCCCGACCTGCCCGCCCGCGACCCACTGGTCGAGCGTGGCCCGGTCGCGAACGGCGATGCGTCCCTCGGCATGGGCGATCGGCAACTCAATCTCGTCGATCCCCCGCAAGAACACATTATTCGAAGACTGCCCCCGCAGCTTAACCCACAGCGCTGTGTACTTGCCGTTCTCATTCCAGGTCAGCGTCGCGGGCGGCGGTTGATCGACCTGGGGGGGCCACGTCGTGCCGCCACCGGGGAGGACGCCCGCTTTCATCAGCACCTGAAACCCGTTGCAGATCCCGAGCGTGAGCGTGTCGCGTTGCAGGAACTCGCCGATCGTCTCGGCGAGCTGGCCCTGGAGCTGGCTGCCAAAGACGACCCCGGCTCCGATGTCGTCGCCATAGCTGAACCCGCCGGGAACGCAGAGGACCTGGTAATCGCGGAGGAGGTTCGGCGACTCCAACAGTTCGAACAGATGCACGCGCGTCGCCGCCCCGCCGCACAACTCGAAGGCGTGAGCCGTCTCGTGATCGCAGTTCGTGCCCGGTGCCCGGAGGATGCACACCTTCGGTGATGCCATGAAGTTTGGTCCAGCAAAGATCGATTCGGTCATGAGGCCCGAATACGCATCTTGACAGTCGTGAGACTGATTGCCAAGCAGCAGCGAGCGGGCGGACGTCAGTCCCCCGTGTTCAGCCGCACTCGCAAATCACAGCGGCACCTGACCCCGGAACAAACCCCAGAACACAGTCGCTCCGACTGAACAAAACTCTCGCATCACAACGTCGCCCTGGCACGGGGGACTGACGTCCGCCCGCTCGCTAGGGTTTGGCCGTTTGATGGATTGCCCATCCTGCGTCGCTCATGTCGCTCCGCGAATGAGATTCCTGCTGCCAAAACCCCTGAGCGGGAGCCCGGCGAGCCTCTGGAAGTGAGTCGTTCGGTGTGGGAAATGCGAGTCGCGGAGCGACATCGCCTACGACACTCACCCGCCGCGTTGGAGGTCCATGAGTAACCCGAACCGATCGAGTACCTGCAACTTCAGCGGGGCGAACTCGGGCCGGTCGATCGCTTCGGTCTTGAGCAGGCTCTGGGCGGCGGCGCGAGTTTCGATGAGTAGATCGTGATCCCGCACGAGGTCGGCGATCTTCAGCGGCAGGCTCCCGCTCTGCCGCGTCCCGAGAGCATCCCCCGGCCCGCGCATCTCGAAGTCGACCTCGGCGATCTTGAACCCGTCGCTCGTTTGCTCCATCGCGTGCAGCCGCGTTGTCGAGTCGGCGGTGTCGGTCTCCGAAACGAGGAAGCAGTACCCCTGAAACTTGCCGCGCGCGATGCGGCCGCGCAATTGATGGTGCTGCGAGAGGCCGAACCGCTCGGCGTCGAGAATCACCATCAAGGTCGCGTTCGGCACATCGACGCCGACCTCGATCACGGTGGTCGCCACGAGGGCCTGCACCTCGCCATCCCGAAATTCGGACATCACGCGCGAACGCTCGCGGGGGTCCATCTGGCCGTGGACCATGCCGACCTTGAACCCGGCGAGTTCGGTCTTCGGCAGTTCGCGGTAGACCTGCTCGGCCCCCTGCTGGTCCCCTTCCTCGGTGCCCCCCTCGATACGCGGGCTGACGATATAGAGCTGGCGTCCCTCGCCGAGTTTCTGGCGGATGAAGTCCCAGCAACGCTTGCGGCTGGCGATGCCGTAGATGCGGCTGGTGACGACCCGCTGCCGTCCGGGTGGGAGGTCTGACACGACCGTCAGATCGAGGTCGCCGAACTGGGTCAGGCACAAGCTGCGCGGGATGGGAGTGGCGGTCATGACGAGGATGTGCGGGGAGAACCCGGCTTGCTCGGAGAACTTGGCGCGTTGGGCGACGCCGAATTTGTGCTGCTCGTCGATGACCACGAGTCCGAGGTTGGCGAACTTGACCTTCTCCTGAATGATCGCCTGCGTGCCGATGACAAGTTGGATGTCGCCCGATTGAATCCCCGCTTGGACCTCGCGTTGCTCCTTGGCCCCGATGCGACCGGTGAGCAGTGCCCGCTTGACCCGACTCTCGGACAGGATTGTTTGGATCGTGTCCCAGTGCTGACTGGCGAGTAACTCAGTCGGGGCCATGAGTGCCGCTTGCCACCCGCCCGCCACCGCCGCCAGCAGCGCGTAGATCGCGATGACCGTCTTGCCCGCGCCGACGTCGGCTTGAATCAACCGGTGCATCGCGCGACCGGTCGGCAGGTCGGCGGCGATGTCGCGGATCGCTTGCTCCTGGCCAGCAGTGAGCGCGAACGGAAAGAGCCGCCGAATGCGGGCATCGATCTTGGCCGTCACCTCAATCGGGGGAGCTTGCGACTTGGTGTTCCACGCCCGCCGTCGCAGGGCCAGCCCGACCTGAAACTCAAACAGATCATCCCACAATAGTCGCCGCCTTCCGGCCAGGTACTCCTCCACGGTGTTCGGCTTGTGGACCTGCCGGAACGCCTCACCGATCCCCAGAATCTTCCACCGCTCCAGAGCCTTCGCATAGTGATGCTCCGGCACCAGCGACGCAAACTGGTGGACGGCTGCGGAGGTCATCTTCCGCAAATCCTTCTGCTGCAGCCCCTCGGTAAGCGGGTAGCGCGGCACGACGCCGAACCCGGAATCGCGGTCCTCATCGCTCAACCATTGCAGCGTGGGATGCGAGAACTCCCACCGCCCGTCGCGATGCTTCGGCTTCCCGGCCACGAGCAGCAACTGCCCCATCTCCAGCTTGTTGAACATCCACGCCTGATTGAACCACGTGCCGCGCACATAGTGCCCGTCGCAGTCGAACAGGGCGGCGACCATGTGCTTGCCGGTACTGGTGATCTTGGCGTCCTTGTCGCAGATCACCCCGCGCACGCTCTGCACGGCCCCCTCGACCAGTTCGTTCGGCTTCTTGACCTCGGAGAGATCGAGGACATCGCGCGGCAGATGCCACAACAGGTCACGAACCGTAAAAATCTCCAGCTTCGCCAACAGCGCCGCCCGCGCCGGTCCGACCCCGGTGATGAATTGCACCGGGGTGGAGAGGGGGTCGTCGGTGCGGAGTGGCTCATCGTGGTTGTTCATGGTGAAAGAGGCACCATGAGGGTGTCGGGTGGCAGGGTCAGGAGGCTTTGCGCATGGCCCTGCTGTGGTCGTGGCAGCGTTGGAGAACCGGGCCTTCCGCAAAGCCTCCAGACCCGGCCACCCACGCTTCCTGAGAAGCAGATGGGCTCGTCAAGACATGCGACTCTTACTGAGGCGGTGAGACTCCGTCTCCACACACCAGACCCCGGAGGGGTTACACCCATTAGCCGGTGGTTGAGCGCAGCGATACCACCGGAACACGATCCCCCCCAACGTTCCGCATCCTGGAGGGATGCCAAAGAGTTCACGCGGGCTGGCATCCCTCCGGGATGCGGAGACGTGAGGATTGTGCTGACCGGTGGTGTCGCTGCGCTCAACCACCGGCTAATCGCTGTCATCCCTCCGGGATGGGAAGAGATCCGTTTTGAACTGTCCTTCACTTCCACATCTCCTGCTGCTCGGGCGTCAGCTTCGCGTCCGAGCTGCGCCACATGTACCAACTGGCGATGGAGGCGTACGGTCTCCAGGGGGCGGCGATCTCTTCACATTGCTTGGGGGTCGGGTGAGCCGGGAGTCGGTACTCGCGTTCGATGGCCGCACGCACGCCGAGGTCGCCGGTCGGCAGGACATCGAGCCGACCCAGCGAGAAGATCAGGAACATCTGTGCGGTCCACACGCCGATGCCGAGCACCTGCATTAGTTCGGCGATCACCTCGTCATCGGGACGTAGATGGATCGTGGCCACATCAATGGCCTTCGTGGCCACCTTGTCGGCCAAGTCGCGCATGTACTTCAACTTCTGCGGAGACAAGCCGCAGCCTCGTAATTCCTCATCCGTGCAACTCTGCACCCACGGGGCGGAGAGCTTCTTGCGACCTCGCAGAGCGGCCAGTCGCTTGCCGATCGATGAGGCGGCGGCTGTGGAGATCTGCTGGGCGACAATCGACCGGAAGAGAACCGGGAACGGTTCGGGGTCGAGGCTGATCTGGCACGGGCCGAGCGTGTCGATCAGACGTCGCAGCGTCTTGTCCCGTTTGCGGAGGTGCAGCGACGCGGCCGCGACATGCTCGGCAGGGATTTCGCGGGTGGTGTTCTTCGGAGGCATGCAGTTCACACAGAGAGAAATTCCACGAAATCCGTGAGCGGCAAGGCGCTAGCCGCCGGTTCTTCGCCATGTGGCTTGCTGGGGAATCACAGTTTCTGGATTGACAACGATCAGTAGAACCGGCGGCTAGCGCCGTACCGCTCAGGAGGGACTGTTCGTATCGTATTCTGCGGGTCACTCCTCCCCTGTGCAATGGAGTCTCTCCCGGGCTATCATCCGGCATCAATCCCTCTCCTCCCCCCGTTAGCGAGATCGTCATGTCTAGTCCGGTCGGGGGAACCGACGATCACCCCGAGTGGTCCCCGTTGTCTTTGCACGATATGACCGTCGCCTATCACCGGCGACCGGTCGTGTGGGACATCGACTATAAGGCCCAGCCCGGTCGGCTGGTGGCCATCGTGGGGCCGAACGGGGCGGGCAAGAGCACCTTGATTAAGGCGGCGCTCGACCTGATCCCCAAGGTGGCGGGCGGCGTGCGGTTCTTTGGGAAGCCCTACAGCGAGATCCGGGGCCGCGTGGCGTATGTGCCGCAGCGAACGACCGTCGACTGGGACTTCCCGGTCACGGCTCTCGATGTGGTCGCGATGGGGCTGTATCGTCAGATCGGCTGGTTCTGGCCGGTGAGCCGGAAGTGGAAGGCGAAGGCCTTGGAGGCCCTCGATAAAGTGGGGCTGGCGGACTTCGCCAAGCGGCAGATCAGCCAACTCTCCGGAGGACAGCAACAGCGGGTGTTCCTGGCCCGCGCGCTGGTCCAGGGGGCGGATCTCTACTTGATGGACGAACCGTTCGCGGGTGTTGACGCATCCACCGAACGGGCGATTGTCGACCTGCTGCGAGAACTCCGCTCCGAGGGCAAGACAGCTCTTGTGGTGCATCACGACTTGCAGACGGTGCCGGAGTATTTTGATGACGTGCTGCTGCTCAACATGCGGCTTGTCGCGTCGGGTCCAGTCTCCGAAGTCTTCACGCCCGAGAACCTCCGCAAGACGTTCGGCGGCAAGCTGGCGATCCTCGATCAGGTCGGCAACCGTCTGGCCCAGCAGGGGCAGTGAGGCTCTGCGTTTGGGAAACTGATCTGAGGTTTTAGGACCAGGAGTGAGGAACACTAATCTTCGCTAATTCACACTGATCCGGAATGCCTCTTTAGCCGAGATTCGTGTTGATTAGCGAAGATTAGTGTTCCAGTACTCTTCTCTCAGCCCCGATTCCGAAACCGTTCTCCCCCAAGAAAACAGGGCGAGGCTGTGTGGCAGCCTCGCCCTGAACCTCAGTGGTTACTCAGACTGCTCAGTCGGGTTTCACCAACCGGGCTGGTGGCACGAAGGCGGCGATCTTTTGGAATCCGGCGAGTACGTCGGCTTCCATCTCCGACACGGTCTGGTTCCCCGGCACCGTGATCGTGATCCCGCCACCGAGGTGAGCGATCGCTTCCATGTAGGCGGGGTCGCCTCCCAGTCCCACGGTCATGGTATGGATCGTATAGCCCGCATCGACCGCTTCCTTGGCTCGCACCAACCCGTACAGAGCATGGGTATCGCTCGTCGTATAGTTCGACACGCCGTCTCCGTCGTAGTCAAACATTTCGTTCCATTGAGCAGAGGTCCAGTTCGGATTTGTCCATCCACTGTCAGATGCAGTCGGCGCACCGTCGGTCATCACCAGCAGCGTGGGCCGGGTGCCCGGACGTTTTGAAGCATCCAGCATCTGTTTGGCCACGTGGATCCCTCCACCCACATTCGTCATATTCGTAAAGTGAGCGGCCTGACGATGGCGAACGATCTGGCGAACGCTTTCGAAGTCGTTGCTGACCGGATTGGCGGAGACATCAATGCTGTACCCGTCGTAGTTGAGTGTCACCTCGCGACTGGCAGTGCCAGCGAATTGCACCGCTCCGACCTCATCCCCAAATCCGAGATCTCCCAGGAAATCACAGAACAGCAAGGCTCCCTGCTTCACGGAGTGAAACGGGTAGTGCGGAGTCCGCCACAGGTCGTTGCAGGCAGCGTAGGTGTACTTGTTCTTCAGCAGATAGTTGACGAGACAGGCCCCTCCGTACTTGTATCGATGACCCGCTGAGTTGATCTGGCCATCCGTCCGGCAATAGCTGAAGAAGTCGCTCCAGCTTCCCGAACCCCAAGGATAGGTGGGGAGTCCGAGCCACGACTGGATGTTGGCATCGGTCTGTTCGACAGTCAGCACGACGTTGCTGAATGTCGCGGGTGCGGTACTGCCCGCCGGGTTGTTGACCGTGGCTGTGGGATTTCCCGAGGAGGAAAATGTCACTCGCGCTGATTTCACATACTTGCCGTTGCCGGTCACAGTTCTGCTGCGGGTGTTCGAGAACGTGAAGTCTTGTGTGGTGTTGTCGGAGTAGGTCAGGCGAATCGCATTCATATTCCCCGAGGTCGAGTTGGGAGTTGTCGTCACGATGACATTGTTATTGGTGCTGTTGTTGAACGTGACACTCGCCACGCGGCTCGATCCGCCGGACCCCGTCGCCGATGTCGGAGCCAGGTTAGCTTTGATCGTCACTTCGGCCTTCTTGATGGATTTCGAGGTATGCGAAAAGCTGCCGGATGTGCCGCTGGCGGTCTTGTCCTCGGTCGCGTTATCCGTGTAGGTCAACTTGACATTCGTCATGGCATGCGATGCGGTCACATCGACGGTCATATTCTTGAACACGACCGTTGTGTTACGGGTATCGGGTGACGTGGCATTGACGGTCCGTTGAAACCACTGCGGCGAAAACGTCATGGACCCCAGACTGCGCGTCGTGTTCAAGATGTCGTAGATGTCCTCCATGTTGTTGTCCAGCAGGGTCCGGTCACGCGAACTCAGCACGTCATAGGAGCTGTCATCATTCATCGAGCCGGAGTAGTCGAGTACTAGCCCGATGTCACGGGACTCGATGTACGCCGTACCCGACGAGGTGATGGACACCGACTTGGTGCCAAAGACCCCGGCAAACAGAGTCTTCAGCTGCCCATCCGGCTGAGCCGTGTCACTGTTGGTCCGGCGGGACTGCACCTTGACCGCATTGGACGGAGTGGCATCCCAGGTGATCGACGAGACCCCTGTGGAGGAATTGATTTGCCAACGACCGAACCGCACATCCGTGGCCGGGTCGATATGAATCCCGTTGAGGGCACCGACGGACTGAGCCTTCAGACGGGCCTGGTCCAGGGCGTAGGCCGTCACGTTCGTGACATTCGGGCCCGCATTCTCGACGGCATACCCGATCTCGTTCGCAGCTGCCAATGCCGCAGAATCCACACAGTTCTGCATGCGGGTCTGCGTTAGCACCACCATCCCGGTATCGACCGAGAAGGCGACGAAGGCGAGGCAGGCGGCCAGTGAGACTGCCATAATGACGACAAACACGCCGCGGCGTTTCTGTCGCAGATCGATGAGCCATTGTTCACAGGGGTCAAGTGCGGATTGCATAGTGAATGTCCTCGGTCGGAACGGTGTAAGTCGTATGCAGGAGTGGGGATCGCTGAATGTCAGAGGATTAGATGTTCAGTGTGGAGCGTCCGCGGGATCCCACCAGCGCGGCTTTGAGGGTGGGGGACGAGTGCAGGCCCATGGGAAAGAGCTGCACGTCGGCGTAAGGGATCGTGACCGTGATGCGAAACATTTTGTACTGGTTCGTTGACAGGGCAAGATCGAAGTTCTGCCCTATGGTGGCTCCATCGGCATGGACAATCGTGACCACGATGTTGGTCGCGGGATAACCCTCGGCCTTCAACATGTTCTTAATGTCGTTGGTGACTTTCTGGTTGGCTGTGATGCCCCCGACCAGCAAGGCGGGCTCGATGTCCTTCGAGGCCAACCGCCCCCCATCACGCACGACCACCTCCAGCTTCTGAGCCACATTGAGCGCGTGCCCCGACTCGATCGAAACGAATGTCAGAGTCATGAACAACGGCAGCACCATCGCCATTTCCACGGCAGCAGCGCCCAGTCGCTTCTTCGGTTTTGGAGTGGGAAGGGAGTGCCGCAACATGACTGAAATCTCTGACTGTTGATTCGGGAACGGGTTTCGGGGGGGCTACTCGTGCCGCATCACGGCCTGGCCCGTGAGCGTGATGTTCTTGATGAAGAACGGCGGCAGGAGGGCCACACTGTTGTACGGCACGGACATGCGGACGATGAACATCTGGTCGTCATCCGCCGTGCTCAGTTCCTTGTCCGCCAGTCCGGCGTAGTTGATCGTTGTCGCGTTAAAGTTGGCTGAATCGAAGGCACTCCCATCCTTAACAACTACAGTCGGCACCACACGGGTCGACTTGGCCATGATGGCCTTCGCCTTGGTGATCAATTGTGCGGAGGAGATCCCGTCCACTGACCCGTAACGGGCCGACTGCCGGGCCGCTGAATCCAGCGAGTGGACGATCATCATCGCGTGCGCACACTCCATCAGTCCCATCATGATGACACCGAACACCGGCAGCGTGACCGCCACCTCGACAGCTGTCGTCCCACGACGCTGCGGTTGTTGTTCAGTGCTAAGGCGAAGGGGACGCATGGCGTTCAGGCAGTCGAGTTCAAGGCGAGTTGGGGGAACAATTCACCCAAGGTCGCATAACCCTAGTTCTTGTTCGCCGTGCTCACCGGGTGGAGAGCGAATTTCTGTGGAGAATCCGTCGATGAACTGAAATGAATTCACAGCGATGTGGCGATTTCGCCACAGGGGGGACAGGAATTCCCCGACAAATCGTCACGATCTGTCACAGCGTGTGGCTTTCGGCAAACATCGCGACGGATTAATCGGAGTATTCGTGATGTCCGACAGAGTTCCGGGGAGTGTCGGCCGGAATGCTGCCTCCGCCACCGACTCTCGACTGCCGACTCACAACTCCCCTATAAACCTCACACGGGTCAGGCACAGCGTCTGGCCGAGAGTCGATTCGGATGAGTGGCATGCAACCCGCGGTCGTTTTACTGAGTGGTGGTCTCGATTCGGCCACCGTACTGGCGGTGGCCCGGAGTCAGGGGTACGCCTGCCATGCCTTGTCGTTCGATTACGGTCAACGCCACCGGTATGAACTGGAAGCTGCGGCGCGCGTCAGCCAGGCTCTGGGGGCCTGCGAGCATCGGACCTGCCCGCTCGACCTGCGCGTGTTCGGCGGCTCGGCTCTGACCTCGGACATCGCTGTTCCCAAGGACCGCAACGAATCGCAAATGTCGACCGGCATTCCGATCACTTATGTCCCCGCGCGAAACACAATCTTCTTATCTGTCGCCCTTGGCTGGGCAGAGATCCTCGGAGCCCATGACATCTTTCTCGGTGTCAATGCCGTCGACTATAGCGGCTACCCCGACTGCCGTCCCGAGTTCATCACCGCCTTCGAACAGCTCGCCAACCTCGCCACCAAAGCGGGCGTCGAGGGGACCTGCTTCCGCATTCATACTCCGCTCATCGACCTCACCAAAGCCCAGATCATTGAGCTGGGCCTCTCGCTCGGCGTCGACTACGGCCTCACTCACAGCTGCTACGACCCCGACCCGAGTGGGATCCCGTGCGGACATTGCGACAGCTGCCAGCTGAGAGCGAAG
This sequence comes from Planctomycetota bacterium, assembly GCA_031431195.1. GTDB lineage: Bacteria > Planctomycetota > Planctomycetia > Planctomycetales > Planctomycetaceae > TH-plancto1. Next base: position 10,140 of record JANPCU010000391.1, read on the forward strand.
GGCTTTGCAGACGCGGGGTTGGCAGACCCGGCACTATGAGAGAGAATGAATTCGTGCCAGTGGACAGTTCCCACGACTGATGACGAGTGGCGATGCAATCTCAATTGGAACGTCTGATCTATCAAATCGAATTGGGACGCGGCGAGAAGCTGTCACTCCCCCCATCCATGATTGACAGCGTGGGGGAAGGCCGGTGGACGATCACCATTCAAACGACAGCGTCTGCCTCCGAGCCGATGCGCGATCACAGTGCCTTCCTGGACAGTTACACACCCGCTGATGAGGGGTTGTACGATGACTGTCAGGGCCGGTGATCTGTGGGTCGCAGACATTCCGTTCACGAACGGGGCCGCTTCCAAGAGACGACCAATTCTCGTGCTGTGGGTTGAGGGAGTTGATGCGGTCGTCGCTGCGGTGACATCAGCTGCGCCGCGTTCGCAGTCAGATGTGTTGCTGCAAGATTGGGCAGCAGCTGGTTGCGGGTACCTTCCACCGTCCGCCTCGCTCGGCTGGATTGCCTCGAACAGTCGTTGCTGCGGCACCCGCTGGGAACACTGTCCAAGACCGACGCAATTCAAGTGCGAGAGGTCTGGGATCGATTCATTAAGCCGCAATTCTGATGTGCTGCTGCGGGGGTACGAAGGGGTGGTGATCCACTTTGCACAGCCACGGAACCTACCCCGCGATCAGCTCCCGCAGCTTCTTGATCAGATGCGGAATGGCCGTGCGGGGTTCTTCCTCTTCTTCGTACTCCAGGACGACGTATCCCCGGTAATTGGCCTGCTTCAGCATGCCGATAATCCGGGCGAAGTCGGCTTCCACTTTCTTGCCGCCGTTGGGGGAAACGGTGACCTTGACCTGCGCATTCATGGCATAAGGAGTGATCATCTCCAGAGCCGCATACGGGTCCACTGTCCGGAAGTTGCCGCTGTCGAAATTCACTCCGAAGTTCGGGGACGCAGCCACACGTTTGACGATGGCGAGCAGTTGTTCCGGGGTCGAGGTAATGCCGCCGTGGTTTTCGAGAGCAAGGACCACGCTCTTCGTCGCGGCATAGGCCACGGCTTCATCAATCGCGGCCACGCAGCGGTCAAGGGCAGCTGCTTCGGTGTCGCCCTTCGGCACGTTCCCGGCAAAGATGCGAATGACCGGGGCCCCGAGTTCGCTGGCGTAGTCAATCCACTGGCGGGTCATGGCCAGCTCCGCATCAAGGGCCTCGCCCGCTGGCTTGCAGAAATCGTTGCCGATGGCGGTGCCGGAGATGTCGAGACCGAGCCGAAACGTCCGCTCCTTGATTTGGCGGATGTATTCCGGAGTGACCTCCTGGGGAAAGTAGTAGCTGGTTAGCTCGGTGCCATCAAGGTTCTGCTCGGCACAGAAATCGATGAAGTCGAGCAACGTCATCGTGCCGTCCTTTTTAGGGGACGGCCAGTTCTGGGGCAGATGGCGATGGAACGAGTAAGCTGCCAGCGAGAGCTTCAGATGCGGCTTCCCGTTCCGCACGATCGGGTCAGCTGCGGCGGTCAGTGACGGACAAGTGAGGCCCGCCAGTAGAGCAGCACCGGTATGCAGGAATTGGCGACGAGGCAGGTTGGCGAACATATGAGACTCCCGAGGCAGGTGAGATTCAGCGGCCTCATTCTGAGGACCGGGCCGCCCGAGTGCAAAGGACAGCGGAGGCGATTGGACTCGAGGTCTTCCGTGTGTTGGTCCCCTGAATCTGGATATCGTACTCGGCGACCTCATCCGTTTTGATCCTCCGGATCTCCCTCACTCAGCAAAGACTTTCGGAATGACGCTCAATCAGGGATACCGCTACCGCCATGTGCTCGGTCCCGAGGCAGTGGGGCTTTCGCTGCGGACTTATCTCGCGCGACACTTCTCGCATTCGAGTGAATCGGAGTGGCAAGCCCGCATCGCGGCGGGCGAGATTTTCCTCAACGACCTTGTCGCATGGGGCGAGGAGGACTTACTCGCCGGAACCGTGCTGGTCTAGAGTCGCCCCGGCTGGGTCGAAGAGGAGACTCCCCAGGACTTCGGCGTGATCTATCAGGACGAACAGTTGCTCGTGGTGAGCAAGCCCAGTGGCTTGCCGACCCTCCCCGGAGCGGGCTTCTACCTCAATACACTCTTGAGCCGAGTCCAGTCCGAATTCCCCACAGCCCGTCCACTCCACCGGCTGGGGCGGGCCACTTCTGGTTTAGTGCTGTTTGCGTTGAACAGCGACGCAGCCTCGACCCTCAGCCAGCGCTGGCCCCAGATTCGCAAGCAGTACCAAGCTCTGGGCAGCGGGATCGCCATACAGGATTCGTATGACATCCAAGCCGCGATTGGCCCGCAACCGCACCCTCGTCTCGGTCAAGTGCATGCTGCCAGCTCGACAGGTAAGTCCGCGCGCAGCCTCGTCCGCACGCTCCAGCGGCGTGCGAACACCACTGTCTTCGAAGTCGACTTGTTGACCGGACGACCGCACCAGATTCGGATCCACTTGGCCTGCATCGGTCACCCGCTGGAAGGCGACCTGCTGTACGCTGCCGGGGGACAACCTCGAACCGATCAGCCCGGACTGCCGGGTGACGGTGGGTATTGGTTGCATGCCAAGCGACTGGTGCTCGAGCATCCCGTGACCGGCGAACGACTCGAACTAACAGCCCCGCTGCCCGACATCCTGCGCTGCGATTGATCTCCGGGAATCGGCAGACTTCGCCGCTCAATCGCTGCCACTTCCCCGCCCGCGCATCCAGACTTCTCCCTCTCACGCGACTTAGGTAGAACCCCCGTCTTACGTCAGGGAGGACGGAATGGCCGCGTTTCGCGAGCATGTCATCTTTAGCAGTGGTCTCGGTGTCGCCTATGGCGCTGCCGCCTGGGCAGGCTTGGGATTTACCCCCGTGCAAGCCTCGCTCGCCGCTGTCATGACAGCTGTCGCGGGCATGCTGCCGGATCTTGATTTGGATCATGGACGACCCGCGCAGGAGCTGTTCGGTTTGCTGGCAGGCGTGGCCCCGTTGTTGCTCGTGGGCCGAGTTCTCCACTGGCTGCATCTGCCGCCCGATCGCGAGATGGTGATGCTGGGGATGGTGGCGCTGTATGCGTTGATTCGGTACGGGCTGTCGCGGATCATCCCCTATCTCAGTGTTCACCGAGGGATGTTTCACAGCATTCCCGCGATGTTGATCGCGGCGGAGATCGCGTACTTGACCTACCCCAGCGATTCCGCGCGAGTGAAGTGTCTGGTCGGGGCGGGAGTGGCCTTGGGATTCTTCTCGCACTTGCTGCTGGACGAGATCTACAGTGTCGAGATCAGCGGGATCAAAGTCGGCCTGAAGAAGTCCTCGGGCACCGCGATCAAGATGTTTGGCGAGGCGTTCTTCCCCAATGTGCTGACGTTCGCACTCGCGGGAACCTTGTCGTATGCCACGTTGATGGATGCGGGACTGATCCGGGACACCCCTCAAAACGTCGTCCCGCTGATGCCGCAAAGGGCCGAGTTGCAACAGGCCACGGAACCGCAGCCTGGCAATTGGGAATAGCCTCGCTGGGAGTGCGAGACGCACTTTGCATTTCAGATGATCGCCCACGGCACTTCGCTCAGCCTCACGATCCGGGGGAATGAGAAACGCAGAGGTCGCAGAGTACGCAGAGGAAGAACAGAGAAGACAAGAGAAGATGAGATGAGTCAAACAGGAAACGGCCTTTCCCACGAGAGATTCTCGGCGCCCTCTGCGTTTCCACTCTGGCCCCTCGCCTGCCAGAGAACTTCCTTCCCGGCCAAGGAGCATTTCCGTCCTCGTGAGGACGCCTGGTCTTTCACCAGCCTCCCTCTGAACTTGTGATTCCGCTATCTCACGCTCCGTCGTGCGAACAGCGAAATGAAGCCCAAGAGTCTGAGGGACAAGAGTCTGACGAGTTCTGAGGGCGATCCACTTGAACATTCACAATCTGTGCCTCGCTCTCCCTGGAGGCATGAAAAAAAACGACATCAGCACGCAGCGGATAAATTGAAAATGTTGCATGAGCGTCACAGCGTCACAACCTCGGTTTCTCTAACCGATGCCGGATTCAGACTTTGCGGGCAGTGACTATTGAGCCTCCGCGGCGGGTTGCCGTCCGGACGTTGCCGTAACTCGCAAGAATTGCCAGTGAGCTTGTAAGTTCGGCTGTTTCTGCCGGATTGTCTTCAGCTATATCACCCCTCTCACTCCGGATGTCGTTCGGCACATCTTCTGATTCCCGCCCACTTCCCACGCGAGTCTACGTTCCACACGGGAACGACTCGCGACCTTCGTCAGGTTTTCACCCCATGCGACTCCGCCCCCAGCACTGGATGACAGCTTGTCTCGTCACAGCCTGCGGTCTCATGATCGCTGGGTGTAACTCGTATCCCCGAGGAGGGTACACGCCGATTGGGTATGGGCCAGGTTATCCACAGAACGGCTACCCGCAGCCGGGCACCTTTCCGGTTAACAACCCCGGCGGTAGCCCCCCGATTGTGTGGGTGCCAAGTACGCCAGTGCCGTCTCCGTACAACCCGTCACCGACCACCCCTCAACCCCCGGAAAAGCCGGTGGTGCTGAAGCCGGTCCCGCAGATTCCCGATCCGGGAGTGGACCCGAACCCGACGGTGCCCGTCAGCAATCCTAAACCGCTGCCGCCGATACCGATCGATTACACGGCGAAATGGGTTCCGTGGCCACTGCCTCCACGCGGAGCTGCGGTCGTAGCGAACCTGGATTTCCAGAATCAGGTCGCCGGGGCCGAAGGCGTTGAGGGAATGCCGCATACGGAGGCTCTGCATCCCGAATCCGAGGGGCTCTCGGAGGGGACCACCGCGACTCCGGACGAGGATCTGCGCTACCGTGGCGGGAAGATCCTCCAGAACCTGTCCTATGTGAACCTCTATCTGGGGGGCGAGGCCGCTGGCTGGACCCTGGAAGAGGTCGAAAAGATCGACACGAACCTGAAAGCCGCCCTGACCGACCAGCACCTGAATCATGTGCTCATGCAGTACTTCAACAACCAGCCACTCGGGACGGCGGCCCTGGCGTCGCATCCCCTGACTGGACCGCGACCGCAGACGGTCTCACGCGGTGATATTCAGCATTACATGCAGTATTTCGCCGACCAGGGCTATCTCAAGAGCTACGACTTAAACTCCACGATCTTCAACGTCCTGCTCCCACCGGGAACGATTCTGAACGAAAACGACCTGCCTAAGAACGCTGCGGACAGCGAGTCCGCATACGCCGGGACCGATCAGCTGGATCAACCCGTTGCAGGACAGGCTGAGTCCAGCGACTCGACGGCGGGGCTGGGCGGTTATCACGGCTCGATCCATTATCAAGGGCGCACTCTCTATTACTCGGTGGAAGTCTACTCGGAGCGTCGGGCCAATGGCTTCATCAACGGCATCCCTGTGTTCGCCGAGTCGTGGAAGAATATCTGTGCCACCCTCTATCACGAGATCTGCGAGTTCCGGACCGACCCCGATGTCGAGGACGCGATTCGCGATCCGTATAATCCGAATGCCGAGCGGTTCCTGGGCTGGACCTCGGACGCGGGCGAGGAGATGGGCGACTATCCACTGCGTGCGGGGATGACCTTGAAGGACATGATAAAAGAGGTCCCGCTGGCGAATGGTCAAGGGCTGGTCCCGGTCCAGCTCATCTATTCGAACGCCCTCCACGGTCCCCAAGGGCCGATCCCGGTGCTGAATCCGCCCGCAGTGATCCCCACGGGGAGGTAACGTCTGATGAACTACGTTGACTCGTGGTCCGTCAACGCTTGCTGTGGGGGTTCGCCTCCCCTCCGGAGGGCGAGGCTCCTGCCGAGCCGCTGCCGCGAGTGAACGTGTCCCCTGGCTCGCGGCTCAGCACTGGCTGGCCCTCCCCGGGGGGCCTGTCACCACCCCCATTCTGAGCCTTGACGCAGCACGAGACGACCTGTCAGAGACGGCCTGCGCAATCGCCGACGCGGCCAGTGCCCGAGTCACAGTCACCGGAGTTCACGTTGCGTCTGTTTGTGTCTGAGTTCCTTTGTGGTGGCGGTTGGTCGGGAGGCGACCGTCCTTCCAGCTTAGTGCGTGAGGGAGTGGCCATGCTCCGGGCCTTGCTGCGTGACCTACATTGCATCCCGCAGCTCGAGATTGTCACGACTTGGGATCGAAGGCTGGCCCAGGAATTGGGAATCGATTCCACAGCCCTGCAGGTGATCCCCGTCTCTGGTCCCGAAGAGGAGTACGAGGTCTTCGCCCGCCTGTGCCGTGAAGCCGACTCGACCTATGTGATTGCCCCGGAACTCGACGACGAACTGTCGCGGCGAGTTTCGATCGCCCGTGCCTCGCGCAGCTTCAACGGCTCGGTCGAAGCGATCAATCTCTGCGGCGATAAGTGGGCGTTGTTTGAACACTTCACCCGCTGCGGGATACCGACGATCCCCACCCGGCGAGTCGGTTGCAAGAGCGATGACGCTGCCCTCCCCTGGCCGCGCGTACTCAAACTCCGCATGGGGGCTGGTTCGCAAGCGATGCAGTTGGTCTCCTCGCTCGATGAATGGGAGCGAGCGGTTCTTCAATACGACTCCTCGAACCGCTGCACCGAGGCGATCGCCCAGCCGTGGGTCCGTGGAATGGCCCTCTCCGTCGGGGCCATCATCGACCGCAGGGGGATTGTCCACGTGCTGCCGGTAGCCGATCAGTTTATCGACCCGCAGCAGGGTTTCGCTTACCTCGGCGGACGAATTCCGTCGACGGTCGAGACGGGTTCGCTCGACTCATTGATCCGGCAGACGCTCTCGAAGATCCCCGGACTGCTCGGGTATGTGGGGGTCGACCTGCTGATTCCTGAGTGCCGTGGGGGTGGGTTACAGCCGGAGACACAAACGGGGAACAAAAAGCGGGGAGACAAAAACACCCCAAACCCC
>JANPCU010000392.1:0-13469 GCA_031431195.1 Planctomycetota bacterium
GCGAGCCCCCGGCGTGAGCCGGGGTGTTCGGAGCGAGAGACCTCTGCTGGCCTGAGTGAACCGCGAAGCGTCGACTGGGACCAAGGCGGATCAATGGGCGACGCAGTAGCCGGAACACCCCGGCTCACGCCGGAGGCTCGCCGGAACGTCTCGTTTCGCGCTGCGCGAAGTCTGGTCTGACGCCGTTATCCACAATCGAGCCGGGAATTGAGTGACCGTCGTGCCGCATGATGTTCCTCAACTCCCGTCTGATTCAGTTCCGACGGGAACTCGAGCGCCTGTGCCGCGTTCGACTCTTTTCGCGGGGCTCCGCATCGTGGGTGCCTGCACGCTGGCCAGTCGGGTACTCGGGCTGCTGCGCGATACCGCGATGGCGGCGCTCTTCGGCGGGGGGCCGGTCCTGGATGCCTTCACCGTCGCGTTTCGGATCCCGAACCTGGCTCGGCAACTCCTCGGCGAAGGGGCGCTCACCGCGGCCTTTCTCCCGGCATTCCTGCGCGAGCAACAACAGTCGGGCCCTGAGGCCGCTCGCCAGCTGACCTCAGCGACCTTTGTGCAACTCGGCAAGTTGCTCAGCGGCATCGTCATGGCGGGCGAACTAGGGATCGGCCTGACGTTATTGTGTCTGGACTTGAATGCGGATGTCGCTCGGCTGCTCCAGTTGACGGCGTTGTTTGCCCCGTATGTGATTCTGGTCTGTCTGACCGCTCTGTTGTGCGCGGCGTTGCAGTCCTTGAACCGGTTCTTCTGGCCCGCATTTCTGCCCGTGTTGTTAAACCTGTTCTGGCTGGGGGCTGTGGCGGTAGTGCCTCGCCTGTGTACTGATCCGGAGCATCAGGTGCGGTGGATTGCCGTGAGTTTGCTAGGGGCCGGATTGGTCCAGTTACTGGTGCCCATCTGGGTTTTGCAGAGATCCGGGTATCGCTGGTCCTCAACCTGGCGGGAGGCCCTGCCGCAAGTGCGCGAGGTGTTTCACTCGATGATCCCCGTGGTCGCGGGAGTGACACTGTCTCAGCTGAACTCGCTGGTGGATAGTGCTTTGGCCTGGGGTCTGTCGCTGCCGGTCTGGAGTGAGTCGACCCCTCCGGCGTGGCTTCCGGTACTGGAGAGCGGCACTGCTTCGGCCCTGTACCTGGGCCAGCGGATGTACCAGTTTCCGCTGGGAGTGTTCGGCGTGGCGCTGGGGACCGTGCTGTTCCCGATCCTGACGCGGCATGCCGAGCAAGGGGACATGCCGGGGTTCCGCGCGGACCTGACTCTGGGACTACGACTCTCCCTGGCAATCGGGTTACCAGCGAGTGCCGGTCTCATGCTGGTGGCGGGGCCACTGTCGACGGCCCTGTTTCAGCATGGACGATTCGATGTCCACGATGCGGCCCTGACAGCGGGCATGGTGCGGGCGTACGGCTCGGCGGCATGGGCGTTTATCTTGCTGCTGATTGCCAATCGAGGGTTCTACTCCCTGCAGGACAGGCAGTCACCCGTGCAGATCGGGAAGTGGGCCGTGGTGTGGAATCTGATCCTGAGTGCGATCCTGATCTATCCACTGCACGGGGCGGGCCTCGCCTGGGGCACTTCGCTGGCGACGATGGCCCAGGCGGCCTGGTCGATGTCGCGACTCGCTCGGCAAAGCGGTGGACTCGATTGGCGCGTGGCGCGGACCGCGCTGTTCAAGACTCTTTTGTGCTGCGGGGTCATGATCGCGACGGTGCTGGGTCTGCAAACGCTGCACTGGCCGGGCGACAGTCTCAAGATCCGACTGGCGATCCTCGGGGGACAATGCCTGGCGGGAGGAGCTGCGTATCTGCTGTCGGCGTGGATTATCGGACTCGACGAACCGTGGATGCTCTTGCAAAAGCAAAGCCCAGGGGTTGCGACCCCTGGGCTTTCGAAGGATTCCGAAAACGATCATTCAGGAGAACCGCATGAGCGACTTCAGTGATTTTGTGGTCTATGTCGACGAGAGTGGAGATCATTGCCTGACGAAGATCGAGTCCGAGTTTCCCGTCTTCGTACTCAGTTTCTGTCTCTTTCGAAAAGCGGACTACATCAACCGCATCGTTCCGGCGTTGCAGCAGATTAAGTTTAAGCATTTCGGACATGACATGATCGTGTTTCACGAGCGAGACATTCGCAAGGCGTCCGGCCCGTTTGCATTTCTCACCGACGCTCGTCGTCGAGAGGAGTTCATGGCCGACATGAATGCCTGGGTGGAGAGCAGCCCCTTTGTGATCATTGCGATCGTCATCCGGAAGTCAGAGTTTGTTCAGAAGCACGCCAGTTTTCGGAACCCTTATCACTTCGCCATGCAACTCGGGTTGGAGCGAGTCGAGAAATACCTGAGAGGGCATGAACCTGCAAATCGAACCACGCACATTGTCTTTGAGGCTCGGGGGCGACGCGAAGACGATGATCTCGAACTGGAGTTCCGAAGAGTCTGTGATGGGGCCAACTTCAAGCGGCAATCCCTGAACTTCCAGATGATCTCAGCGGAGAAGCAGGTGAACTCCACCGGCTTGCAATTGGCCGACTTGACGGCACGACCTATTGGTCGCCACGCCATGAATCCGATCCAATCGAATCGTGCCTATGAGATGATCCTGACGAAACTGGACCGAAGCACAGCCGGAGAGGTCGAGGGTTACGGGCTGAAAACCTACCCCTAGAAAAACCAATGGCCCCGACGTTCCGCCGAGGCCACTAGCCGACCGGGTTCCCCAGTCCAGTGATTCACTATCGACCCGTCTAGCCACAAAGTCAACAGAAGTGCTGAAAGTCAACAAAATAGCGATGAAACGTGACATCGTGGCCCTCACGGGGAGGGCGAGTGGAATCGCCTGACGAGAATTGTCGCTCGACTTCCGCTACTTAATCAACTTCGCGTCCGCCAAGTCGACATGCCGTAGCGGGCCGATCTTGCCGTCTTCGGTCGAGGTCACGATCTCGAGCGTCCGTACGTTCGTCATGTCGAGATCGAGGCTGGTCGGGGCGGCGTCCCAGCGGACTGACTGTTCCCACAGCGGCTTCCCATCGGCCACAATTTTGACCAGTACTACGGGCTCGAAGCGGGCCCGCTCGGTCGCGTTCTCATCAATTCCCACCACCATCCGCAGCTTGCGGTACTGCCGATTCAGCGTGAATTCGAGCTTGGTCTGGGGGTGGATCAGCAGCCCCTCGGAGTAGGTCTTGCCCCCGACTTTGAGTCGAACTTTTTGTAACGTGCTCGATGAATACGCATGGCTGCGAACGGCTACCGTCGACTCGGAGACTCCCCGCGGCAGCGTTTGCCGTGTCATGGCTTTCAGGAGTGGAACGATACGACCCAATCCGAAGTTGAGTGACCGCAGCGACTCCACCGGGACTTCCAGCGGGATTCCCGCAGTCAAATCCAGACGAGCCTGACCTTTCTGAATCTCGATTCCCTGCACCCGCAGTCGCGACCCATTGCCCGTCACCACTTCGCAGGCGGAGTTGCCCGCCACCGTCTGATGGGTGGCATAGACGATCCCCACGATCTTCTCGCGAGGCACTTTGACCTCGCGTCCGCGCGAGATCAGCGTCACCGCATCGGCGGCGACCGAACCGATCGTGCCGCCGACGAAATCGAGATTGTCTCCCTTGCGAACGATCAGCAGATCGGACTGCGACACCTTCATGCGCATTTCGTCCCACGCTGCGGATTGAGTCGCATCCACCGGGGCCAGCAGGACGCTGTGGACTTTGTCCGTCGGCAGAGTCAGTGTCCCCAATTCGGCACTGAGGAGCGTGAGCTTCCCGGCTTCGATGGTCACCGTCTCCCCGGCCAGGACGGCTTCATCGGTGAGCCGCACCTGCAGCGGCGCGAGACTACCGGCAGCGGAGGAGAGTCGTACCTCCTGCAACTCGGAGACCGGAATCTCAATCGGGCCGCTCGGACTCTCGATTTGTAACATCGTCTTGGACAAGTTTTTCAGCTCGCCGGACTGGGGACTCCCATCCAAGCGAGTGACCTCAACGGGCAGTCCCAGCAGCACGGACAGACAGACCACCATCGAACTGATCGACATCACCAGACCCTCTGATTGCGGAGACGCACCACATCGCACGCTGCCGTCAAGAGGATACTACGCCTCGGCGATCGTTACGGAAAGTCCACCATCCGATTCAGGTTTGATGCCCGCCCTGACTGCGGGTACAAACTGGGTGGCCTGCGATCATGGATCGTCTTTGGTCACATCCTGAATCTCCACGAGTTCCCGCCCCGGATGGCTGCACCGTCTCCCGCCTCGCCCGAATCGTCCCCCCCCGTGCTGACCTACGAAGCGGCGGTGGAGTACCTGTTTGGCCGCATCAATTACGAGCGGGTGCCCACCTCGAAGTACTCGACCGATGATTTCCAATTGCCACGCATGTCGACTCTGCTCGAACGGCTCGGCAACCCACAACTGACAATCCCTGCTGTCCATATCACCGGCACCAAGGGCAAGGGGTCGACCGCTGTGATGACGGCTGCGATGTTGCAGGCGGCGGGCCATACCGTGGGACTGTTCACCTCGCCACATCGTGTGCGGTTCGAGGAACGGATGACGGTCAATGGGCAGCTTCCTGCTCCGGAGAAGATCGTCTCGCTCGTGGCGCAGCTGAAGGTATTGGCTGCCGACCTGGAGCGAAGCGATGACACTTGCCCCACGTTTTTTGAGTTATCCACGGCGCTCGCCTGGATGGTGTTCCAGGACGGCGGGTGCGACTTGGTAGTCCTCGAAGTCGGCCTGGGAGGGCGGCTGGACACCACGACGCTTTGCATACCGCTCGTCACCGTCATCACGAGTGTCAGCCGCGATCACATGAAGCTGCTGGGCGATACGTTGGAGCTGATCGCTCGCGAGAAGGCCGGGATCGTCAAGCCGGGTGTGCCGTGCCTGATCGGGGTCGATCAGCCGACGGTCGTGGAGGTCATCACCCAGGTCTGCCATGAGCGCGGAGCGGAACTGCTCCAACTCGGTCACGAGGTCCGCATCGAACACCGCCACCCGACGCCCGGACGCATCGGCCCCGCGAAATGGACGATTGATGTGCGGACTCCTGCGAATCTCTATTGTGGGCTGAATGTCCCGCTGGCCGGTGAATTCCAAACCCGCAACGCGGCTCTGGCCATCGCTGCTGTCGAGGTCGTGTCGCAGCGACTGGGCTTCATCACCGAGGACCAAATGCGAGCGGGGCTGTCTCAAGTCTCCTGGCCACTGCGGCTCGAGGTCGTCCAGCAGTCGCCTCTCATCCTGCTCGATGCAGCTCACAATGATGCTTCGATGCGAGAATTGTGCCGAGCAGCACTGTCGATTCCTGCGGAGACGCGGACGCTGATCTTTGGCACCTCGCGCGACAAGGAAGCCGCTGTCATGCTAGGGATCGCAGGGGCTGCGTTCGATCAGTTGATCCTGACGAAGTATTCGACCAACCCCCGGGCCTGGCCGGTTGAGGAACTGGTCGAGATCGCGAAGTCCGCCACCCGCACACCGATCCAGTCCCGCGACACAGTGGCGGAGGCTCTCCGCCTGGCTCACCAAACCAGTCAACCCTGCGATCTCATCTGCGTTGCGGGCTCATTCTTTCTGGCCGCCGAGGCGCGGGAGATACTCCAGGGAAGCGAGTAAGCCGCACACTCCATTCCGCGACCACGGCCAGCAGATATTCTGCGGATTTCCTCGGATTCCCGAGGTGCGGTCAGGATTTGACTGGGAAATCCTGACTCCGTGTGATGGAATGGGAAGATTGTTCTCGAGAACGTCCCCCGGAGAATAACCGTTTGTAGCGGTCGTAGGGCGTATGCCATTCTCACTGGGATTGCAGTCGCTGCGGGCCGATGGAAATCACTGGTCACACCGGGGGATCGACGTGTTAGAGGCTGTCCCATCATCGACTCCGCGAGCCGCTCCCTGGGGAGCATTGGCCGTGTCGCTGGTGGTCCATTTGACCTGTTTCGGGATCGGTGCGAGCATTGTCATCTCGCCGAAACCAGCCCCTGCGGAGTTAGCCGGAATCGTCCAGGCGGACATCGATCCAGTGGTGGCTGTCGCCGAGCCGGTACTCCTTTCTATGGGGGAGTGGAATTCCGCACCTGTGGGTGGCGGAGGGCGTCATACGGACTCTCCCGCGCTGCTGGCTGAGGCTCCGGTTGAGTCCCGGTGGGGGGTGTTCAGTGAGAATCGCCCGATCGAATTCGGGGCCGGGGAGGGATTGTCCTATACGGATATCATTGCCGACAGTGGCTCCGGAGGAGGCCTGGGCGGAGGCGTTGGCCTCGGCGTGGGCACGGGAACCGGGAACGGCAGCGGAGAAGGTTTCTTCGGGATGGATTTGGCAGGCGAGCGATTTGTCTTTGTCGTCGATGCCTCGCGCAGCATGAATCATCCCTATCCGGGAGAAGCGAAGAACCGTCTCGGTCGAGTGAAAATCGAGCTCTACAACACCATTCGTAAGCTGACTCCGGATCAGAGTTTCTTCGTCGTATTCTTCAATACCGAACCCATTCCGATGCCGTCGCGTGGGATGGTGAAAGCCGATCCCGCGATGATCCAGCGCCATCTGGAGTGGATCTTCTCGGCGCGCGGCAACGGGCAGACCAATCCCGAGTCGGCACTGCACATGGCCCTGCGGCTGGGCCCGGACAAGATCTACTTCCTGACTGATGGGGATTTTTCTTACCGCAGCGTGCGGAGTGTCCGGGAGTTCAACCAGGGCCGGATTCCTATCCACACGATTGGCTTCGGCGGGCAAGAGGGGGAAAAGAACCTCCAAGAAATGGCCAAGGATAGCCGGGGAACCTATCAGTTTATCCCCGAACCTTCATTGGACGCGACCGGCGTTCCCGTCAGTCAAGCCACTGCGGCCAATCCGGCAGCCCCGTAGCCAGGGGCGGTGCGGGGCCTGGAGAGAGAACCGGCGACCATGGCTGGTCGGTCAATGCGGACACTCGCCACAGTGTCACGAGTGAAACCTCACGGGATCCGTTTCAATCCGGCTGGCCCAGACACGCAGTGGGGGCCAGCGGTCGGCCAGTCGGCGGGCGAGTGCCTCCACAGCGGGGCGTTCGCTCGCGTAGTGGCCGACCATAACCAGGGCGACTCCGAGTGAGCGAGCCTCCAGGCAAGTGTGGAACCGCGTCTCCCCAGTGATGAACACCTGGCAGCCCAAAGCCGCTGCGTCGGGGAGAAAATCGCCCGCTGCACCGCAAGCGATACCGACTATGTCGCACAGCTGATCGAGGTCGCCGACAAAGGTGAACTGCTCGGCTGGGCAGATCGTGTTCAGCTGTTGGAGCAGTTCAGACAGCTTCCGTGGCACCGCCAGTTGGCCCCAGCGGCCCGCTCCGTCAACCGACTGCGGCTTCACTCGAATCGGTTGAATGTTGCCCAGCCCTAGTGCGACTGCGATCTGCTGGTTGATCCCCTCGCGGGCACTGTCGAACGCGGTGTGCGGGGAGTAGACGCTGACACCGGCCTGGGCCAGTCGCAGCAGCATGCGGCCTTCGCTGGTCGCGGTCGTGAGCCGCTTGACCGCCTTAAACAGGATTGGGTGGTGGGTAATGACAAGATTGGCTCCCTCGCGAATCGCCTCTTCGGAGACTTCTTCCGTGAGGGTCAGGCAGGTCATCACGCCCTTCGCCTCTGACTGGGCATCCCCGAGCAACAGACCGACGTTGTCCCACGGTTCGGCGAGGTCGAGCGGGATCTGCTGTTCGAGGTCGGAGAGGATCTCTTGAATGAGGGGCATGATGGTGGCTTTTGATGGACCGGCGAGCGGGGCGGCGTCAGCCCCCTGGTTCTTCCACGAGAGTCTGAATGCCAGCTCCGAGAGAGACCATCCGGCTCACGCCGGACGCTCGCCCGATTCATCGACACGTCCCCACTGTGGAAGCACCTCATCGGCATGATAGCTGGTCAGCAACTCATGCGGGCGGAACGACGCCTTGTAGTTCATCGACCGGTTCTCGGGAATCCAATAGCCGAGGTACAGATGCGGCTTGCCCAGCTGCCGGGCGAGGGCGATCTCCTGCAGCAGCGAGAACGTGCCGGGGTTGTCGGGCCGCCAGTCGGGGGCGTGGTAGAAATAGATGCTGGAGGTGGCTGTCGGCACGATGTCAATCAACCCGACGCCAACCAACTCGCGGCCCCGGTAGTAACGCATCTCGCGGGCAAAAGGCCAGGAGCCATCGAGGAAACTCTGGCGGTACTCCGTTGGAGTGGTCTGCTCGCGTTCCTTCCACCCTTTCTTATCGTGCATCGCCGCGTGGTAGGCATCGCACAGAGCGAGATGAGCCGCGCTGACTTGGGGAGTGTCGACCTCGACCCGAATGGCGGTGTTCTTCTTCTCGCAGCGCCGTTGACTCTTGCTCGGTTCGAAGGCGGTAACATCAATGCGGATACTGCGGCACTTCACGCAGTTCGCACAGCCCGGCCGGAAGAACTGCGTCCCAAACCGCCGCCAGCCTCGAAACAGCAATTGCTCGTACTGCTCGTCGGTAATGCCATAAAGGATGCGGTATTCGAGCGACGCGGTCTCTTCGGGCAGGTACGAGCACGCTCGCGGCGGCTCGACGATTCTGAGTAGTTCGTTCTCGTCAGGGATGAGCATTGTGGGTGTTACGGCGACACGGTTTCAGGATGAGTCTGAAGAGTGAATCTCATCCCGGCAGGGATGGCAGAGATTAGCCGGTGGTTGAGCGCAGCGACACCACCGGAATACGATTCCCATCCGCTCCCGCATCCCGGAGGGATGCTAGAGGTGTGGCTTTCGGATAGCGATCTCGCGTTGGAAATCTTCGGGCGATCTCTGCCATCCCTCCGAGATGGAAGGCACTCGGGGTCTACCAACCGGTGGTGTCGCTGCGCTCAATCACCGGCTAATCTCTACGATCCCTGCCGGGGTTGAACGAGCCCTTGTCCACCTCGGCGCTCCTGCTGGCGGTTTGTTCAGCCCGAGTGCGGCGGCGGTCTCTCGCTCGTTTCATCACACGTTGATGACAGATCGCGACGAACAAGAGCAAGGTAGGAATCAGCAACCCAATCCAGAGTGGATCGTTCCACGGTGGCCATTGCGGCTGTTGTACGATGACCAACCCGTACACAGCGAAAAGCATCGTCGCAATGATTCCGGGAATAATGAGCCATGAGACCAGCTTGGCGAGGGCGATGCCCTGACGAGACTCCCATGCGAGAAACGCCTCGGGATCCAGGTAATGCTCATGCAGCGGGACTCCCAGTGTGCTGGCCATTAGCTGAGCATCGCGGATCAGAGGTTCATCTTCGTGGCACTCGACAAGCTGCATTCGCTGTGGCTTGTGGCGATCAACGTGGCAGAGGTTGAGCTGATAGGTGAACAACTCATCATCATTGTCCCCCCATTTCCGGAGATACTCGATCACCTGAACCGCCAGAACATCGGATAAAGGGAGTTCGCGACCGAGCGGCAGGAGGACACGCTGCTGGGAGCGGTCGTAATCAATTCGCGGGATGGCCTCCCTCATCACCAAATAACCCACCGCCATCCCGCCCGCATAGAACAACGGGAACAGCGACAGACCAAATTGCAAATTGTGAACTGCGCCAAGTTGTCCGCAGACCGCATAGACCACGGGCACCAACAACAGCCCCAGTGCGACATGGACTCCAAAAGTGCGTCCGCCAAACACCATCCGCTCCCCGCTGATCCGCAATCGCCACATCGGCGATCCCTGGGAAATCCTGGCAGGCAGTGGATCGTGGGGCAGCGCGTCGATGAGGGGCGGCTGAGTCATTTCAGTTCACGGGTGACTGCCGCGATTCCTCACTTCCCTCGAAAACCGCCAATTCCTCGTTCAGACGAGCGATCAATTTGCGAATGCCCGCCTTGGTAAAACCTTTCTCGCCCAGAGGGTGGTCTTTCTGCAACCGTTCGAGGCGATCCTGCAAATCTCGAAGTTCCTGCTGAGTCTGTTCGTACTCGATGGGTGTTGTGATCATAGTTCCACTTCGACCAATCCTTTCCGTCTCCCGTCCGGTTCTCGCGTCCGACTAAAGAATTCTAACCACTCCTCCCAGTCACGCCGATCTTCGGCGGCAAAGATTTCCTCGGGACTCCTGGTCAGCAACATCATTTCGAGTTCGATGGCCGCTGGATGACCACGACTGACCTGGGTGGAAAAATCGTCAGGCAACCAAATCACAGCATCCACATCCTGGGGTGACTCCTTGGCGGTGACGAAACTGCCGTCCACAAAGAGCCGATGGGCTTGAATGCTCCTCGCCAGTTCGATCCAGCGCCTGAATCGCAGGATGAGTCGTCGTCTCTGACGAGAAGCGGCCCCAAACCGAAACGTGATTTCGGCGTCCGTGGCCTGGTGCAGCCCTTCCGGCAAATATCCGTCTGCGCGAAAATCAGGAATCATCGCATCCTCTTTCTGTCGCTCAACCTTCAATCCTCGCGTACGCGGACGTACTCCACGACCAGCGCGAACGCCTCGCGCTCGCGCGGACCGGCGGTCTTGTCGAGGATGATCTTCAGGTCTTTGAGCTGGGCGAGAATCTGCTCGCGCGGAATCAGGTGCAACCGCGTGGCGAGAATCGTGGCTTCGAGGACGGCGTGTTTAGCGCGATTGAACCCGAAGAACTCGCGGATCAGGCCGGTGTGAGTGACCACGCACTGGATCTCGGACCGTTCCTGCGAAGCATCGAGTGTCTCGACGCGGAACTCGTACCAGCGACAGGCAGCCTCCAGCACGAGGCCATCGATCGACAGAGCCTTGCGAGTCGGTACTTCCTCGGGCAACCGGTTCAGAGCCGCCTGCGCAATCAGCAGCACATCGTCCACCACATGGAACACCCCGCAGCGAGTCGCCTCCAAATTGCGAAACGTGGTCGAGGTCTGAAACGGTCGTAGCCGGAACCACGTCAGACTTTCGTCGACGATCGGCCCCATCGGAGCGATGTTGAGCAGCCCTTCCCGGCTCTGACTGGTGACGATCCCTTCGATAATCATGGGTCAGTGGCCCTGCCCGAGCGGCTGAAGATGGTCGAGTGGGATGTAGAACTTGGTGTAATGTTTGCCATCGGAATACCGCATCCCGTGCGGATCTTCGACGAGAATGGTCGCCCGCTTGGTGACCCGGTTCACGACGCCGGTGAAGAAGCGACCCTCGTACTCGAACTGCACCCGCGACCCCGCTGTGATACCGAACTTGACCTTGGCCCGCTCGCTTTGCGTGATGAGGTTATGAGTATGCTCGCGATGCAGAAACATGCCACTGGTTATCGATTGAAACCGGGGGGCACTGCATTCGGAACTGTTCCAGCAGACCAGCTCGACGAGATGAATCAGCTCATGCTCGAAGATTCGTTGCAGGGCTTCTAGGCGGTCCTGGCACGACACACCGCAGACCGTTACGGGCCGACTGACATCGCGAAACGTCTGGAACAGCAGCGGGGCCGAGACGGCGATCTCGAACCATTTCTGCCCGTCTTTGTACCTCGGCGTGTACTGAAAGGTCTTGCCCCCCGCGCTGGTCATGCGCGTCGACACGCGGAAGTCGAGTCGCAATCCCGCCAGCGCGGACCGGCACGCCCCACGAAAGAATTCGGCATCGTAGGACTCAAATAGCGTCGACAGATCGTCCGCATGGATCGACCGAAAATTCCCCGACTGCAAGTACCGCGACCGGCTCAGAACACGCTCGTAAATCCCCCGCGTGCGGTGCTGCACGACCTCGGGGGTCAGCTGAGTCTTGAGGGCAATTTCCGCCAGATCCACAACGACCTTCCCGAAAGAGGATACGGCAAGCAGGGCCACCGTGTGATTCGCGTTGTATCAGGTCCGTTGAAGAGAGGGCAATCAGAGTTCGCTGAGAGAGGATTCCAGCGGCAGACAATTCGCTACACTATCCTATGGAAAATGGACCGTCCAGATCCCGAGTGGTCAGCCGAAGTGCGTGGAGCAAGCGATGCGGTTTACGAAGATGCAAGGGGCCGGCAACGACTACGTGTACATCAACGCGTTTGCTGAGCAGCTGCCCTCGGATTTACCAGCTTTGGCGAGGCAGATCAGTGATCGGAACTTCGGGGTCGGCGGGGATGGGATGATCCTCGTGTGTCCCTCGGAGAAGGGTGACGCGCGGATGCGGATGTTCAACAACGACGGCAGCGAGTCGGAGATGTGTGGTAACGGCATCCGCTGTGTGGCCAAGTACGTCTACGACCACGGCATCGCCCGCAAGCAGGAGCTGTACATCGAGACTGGTCGCGGGGTGCTCAAGCTGCGGGTCTTTCCGAACAAGCAGGGCAAGGTCGATCGCGTGCGGGTCAACATGGGGCTGCCGATTCTGTCGGCCTCGGAGATTCCGACGACGCTGAGTGGGGAGAAGGTCGTCGATGCCCCTCTGACCATCCAAGGCTGGGAGGCAAGCCCCCCGGCATGGTTCGCCGAGTGCGGGCTTGATGCGCGGATGACCTGCGTCAGCATGGGGAACCCGCATGTGGTCCTGTACTGTCAGGATGTCGCGAAGGTGCCGCTGACCACAATCGGGCCGATTATCGAGAACGCCTCGCTCTTCCCTCGGCGGATCAATGTGCATGTGGTCCAGGTTCACAGCCCGACCGAAGTCACGATGCGGACCTGGGAGCGCGGCAGCGGGATCACCCTAGCGTGTGGCACCGGGGCCTGTGCCGTGGCGGTAGCGGGGGTACTGACGGGCCGCTCGGGGCGGCGACTGTTGGCTCATCTCCCCGGCGGCGATCTGGAACTGGAGTGGCCGAGTGACACAGACCCGGTGTTCATGACCGGCCCAGCTGTGGAGGTGTTTGAAGGCGTCTGGCCGTAGGAGGCTGCGTCAGCAACTGGAGTCCCGGCGAGCCCCCGACGTGAGCCGGGGTGTTCGTGCGAAAGAGCGTCCGCTCGCCCGCGTGGACGGTGGTGACGGGATCGACCGAGACGGAGTTGATTCACAGGGGCGACGCGGTCGGGCGTGAACACCCCGGCTCACGCCGGGGGCTCGCCGACGTGTCTCATTTCACTCCACGAGAAGTATGACGATGCGATTTGGTCGACGGACCAATACCGATTCTGTTCGCGGCCCGAAGTCTCCCTGGGGGCTACTGCGGCTGGTGATCGTGCTGGGATTTGTCCTGCTGGGGATGCAGTGGGCGGCTCAGGGCAAACACTGGGCCTGGTTGACCGGAGCCCCGAACGAAGCCGATCCCCTGTCCGCGCTGACTGCGCTAGATTTCCAAGTGCAGCCGAAGACGGTGAGTTCAACGCCGGGGGAAGCTCGCTTAACCCCGTCAACAGAGCGGAACGACAACGCCGACTTGTCGCAACGACTTCCCGCCGAGTGTCTTGACACGATGGCGGACGGCACCCTCGGACTCAACCCGTCCGAGCAGCAGGGCCTCGATTTGGCGATCCAGCTGGTACGACCTCAAGGCACAGGGACTGTTGCCGACCACGTGGGTTTCGCAATTCTC
>JANPCU010000393.1:0-6101 GCA_031431195.1 Planctomycetota bacterium
GCTGATACTGACAGGCTGGAAGCCTATCCCACGGACCGCATTCGTGGGTCGTTCGCTCGACATCACGTCGCGAACCGGCATTGGGAAGTCAGATTTCCGAGACTGGCTATGAATTGCGTCAAACACTGGGAGAGTACCTCACGTATCAATATCCACAAGCGATCTTGCGAGCCGCTGATCTCCCCGCAATCATGGATTGTCTCCTGTCGGTTTTGCGAACGAGGTTCTATGTCGACTTCTGTTGTACCTCCCACCGCCGGTCCGCTGGCTCGTCTGCGATCATGGATCAGGCGTCGCTGGAGGACGGTGTGTCTGTGTCTACTGCTGGTAGGGATCATGAGCGTCATCGCTTGGCGAGTGCCGAAGCGGACATCGCACTGGGTTAGGCAGAACGGGGGGATGGTCACTTGTGACAAGGATCGGGCTCTGGCGTGCGATGTCGTGGATTGGTTCGCCCTGCGTTTCGGTGATGGAGCCTGGAAGCACGTCAACCCGATGCATCGCACGATTAGCTCGGCCCGAAATGACGGAGAGATCACATGGGTCAATTTGGCGGAGTCTCCAATTCAAACCGATGACCTGTTCAATCTGAAGCGGCTGACTGGTCTCAAAGGAGCGGGGTTGCATCGCAGGCAACTGGGGAGGGGGATCGAAGTCTTCCGGGACATGCCACAGTTTGAACGGATCGGTATTTCGTATGCCAACAGTGGCCAGCTGGTTGAACTCCAGCGGCTGCTCAATCTAAAAAACGTCAGTATCTGTAAGCCCGTGTCAGGGGATATCGGCATGGAAGCATTGGCCGAATTCCCGAAGCTGACCCACCTCGATCTACAAGACTGCACAGTCACCTCTGAGCTGTTGCAGTCCCTGCCCCAATTGCCAAAACTCCAATCACTCACCTTGGCACGATGTACGAATTATGACAGCGACGATCTGCGGTGCTTGCAGCGGCTGCCGGACCTCAAGGACATCGATCTGGTCTGCGAAACGGGTTCGCTCAATGACGCCGCACTCGAGCATCTGTCCCAATTGCAACATCTGGAGTCGATCGCTCTGCGAACACCCTGGAAGGATGTCACGGAAGAGGGAATGGCCAAGTTATCGCGGCTGAAGTCTCTCCAGAAAATCTATCTCTGGAAGATTCAATGCTCTCCCGGGCAGATCGGCCGACTGCAAAAGGCTGTGCCGAATTGCACACTGATCTATTGATCGCGACAACACCGTGCGTGAGCGTGCGTTGGGGGTTTTGGCCAACTAGACTTCGCGAGGAAAGAACTGAGACATCTCGTAGGACGGACGTCCTCGTCCGTCCGTGTGCAAACACTCGGGGAACGACGGACTCGGAAGTCCGTCGTACGTCTCATTCCGACCCGCTCGGAGTTTAAATGCGATTCGCGAAGCGACATCGCCGACGTTCTCAGCACTGGCTTCGCCTTCAGCCTTGGTCACAAGCTGGCTGCCAGGCAGGGACATCGATTATTGGAAGGCGAAACACTCCCATCCCAACGATCGCCCCACTTATGCCAGCCCACTCAGCTGCCGATTTCCTTGGGCGGCTCGGGCTTGTCGTCATGTTCACCCTCTTTGATTCCTTTTTTGAACTCGGTAATCGACTTCCCGACGGAGCGCATCGTCTGCGGCAAACGACTGCCAAACAGCAGGAGCGCGATCCCGAAAATCAGAGCCAGTTCCCAAACACCCATTCCAAACATGTTCAGTAATCCTAAATCGGGGAACGAACTCGCGTGCGATGTCTGTTCATCGCCCGATTGAAGACAAGGGGAGCATTCACGGCCCAATGCCGCATCCGATCCTCTTGAGAATCTTCAGTCTAACCCGGTCCGGCAGGAATCTCAAACGGGCAGGAATCTCAAACTCCCCTGCTCCCCTGCTCTCTCAATCGACCGCAGCCCCGGCTTCAGAGTTCGAAACAATCATGTCGCGAAATTGAATCAGCGATGTTTCAAGTCGACAGTGACTCGTTGTGACGAGTCCCTCGGTGGATAGCAAACTCGTGACAGACTTCCCAACTGTCCGAGAACATCCAGTCGACGCTACATTCCCAGACGTGGTGATCGACAAATGCGGGGCGAATCAAGTCGAAAGAGTCAAGAAAGACTGAAGTTGCGTTGCGACACCCGCTCGTCGAGAGGATGATTCCACAGCTGATTTCCGGCGTTTTCTCCTCAAGGAAGGACCACACCCATGCCGACGCCTGACTCTTTCGGCCTTGAACTTCGCGAAGACCCCACCCTGCCCGCCAAGACACTGGTGGCCCCGATCGGCGTGATCCGGGACATCCGAGCGGCTCTGGGCGAGGTCGCCATGAACATCCAAATCGGCTGGGACTCCCCCGCTGTGATGGTCTCTTCGGATCTGTACGAGGCCTTCCACGCCTGGAACGAGATGCAGGAGGACTTCGAGGAGGAGCCCGAGCCGATCGACGAGGGGTTGTACAACTAAAGCGGTCTCAGCGACCGACAATCACGGATTACACACCACAGCCGCGCCCTCTCTCCTGAGACGGCGCGGCTTGTTCTTAGAGCGGTTCATGTTGTTCTCGGTCCCACGCTCCGCTTGGGACCGAAAATCCTCGATGCTCGGCTTCGCCACGTGTCAGCCAGCGAACTCTCTTGCAGAGCGCTCCTAAGTAACTTTGGGGGGGCACTGACGTAGGGTGGGACCAGCCGCTCTGGGCGCAGGCCCACCATTCGCGCGGTGACGCAGCCGGAAGAGGTTCCTCGTCGAGAGCCGCCTCTCATCGAACCTCCTGTGGCTCTGCAACCCAGACATCCAAAGCGATGTCTGGGCCACCCCGCCGCATGCTGTAACTCGTTCTCGGACGGGTGGTTGTGAAGTCTTGTCAGATATGATTCGCATCGAGAGCGAATGGCCTCTTGTGCCTGAGTCACCCAGACGCTCAAAGCAGCGTCTGGGCCACCCTGCCGGAGTACCCCTTCCCCTCCCAGTGATACAGGGACAGGCTGCGAGAATCGCCCTCCACGGAGTAGGTGATGTCGTACAGGCCGGTGGAGAGATCGTGCTGGCCATATTGGTAGATCGTGTCGGTCTTCGTCGCGCTGCCGGAGAAGAGCTTGTAGCTCTGGACAAAGTCGCCGGTGCCAACCTCGGTGGTGGTCGATTCGGACCCGCTCTGGTTCTCCCGATCCTGATGGGACCGGCTGGTCATCGTATCTTCTTCGGGTACTTCACCAGCAGTTGGCGGACTTCTTGGATGTCGGGAGTGACGACCCGTTCTGTATAGATTCGTGCGGAGGCGTCTCTGATGGGAATGTCCGGGTCGGCACCCGCCTCCAACAGAGCTTCGAGCAGCGGAAAGACGTGGTACTTCGGCAACAACGCTCGATGCAACGGCGTGATGCCTTTGTTGTCTTGAGCATTCACATCCGCTCCGGCATCGAGCAACAGTTGCACCGCCTCGGCACTTCCGGTACGAGCTGCGAAATGCAGCGGAGTCCAGAGATCACACTCTGGAGCGTTGACATCGACGCCAGCGTCGATCAACCGTTTCACGATTGCGGGGCTCGCTGGTTTTTGAATCCTCACAAGGTGAAGATGTAACAGATTCCATTTGTCATTCTTGGTTAGTCTGTTGACATTAAACCCTTCGGAAATGCAACGCTCAAGGGCGATCAGATCGTCCTCTACTACGGCTGTTGTTACGATGTCCCAAAGCATGTCTTCAGTCATCGTTTCCCTCCTCTACAGGTTGAAGAATGATCGCATGTCATCAAGGATTGGTTTCAATTGGTCGATCCCATCCAGTTCACCCGCATGGCTCCAGTTGTCTGCCGCTTCCTGAATCTCAAAATAACCGGGACGACTGTTGACGAAGTCATTCAACTGATCCTGGCGGAGCTTCAACTGCTGTCCAGCTGCAAGAATCCGTCAGGATACCAAGGAGCAGGAAACACACGCGAAATATCCTTCGTGGTGAAACAGGACGATCTGCCCAGTAGTCATCCTGACTATGACTGCGTCACCATTGAAAAAGCACTCTCCGAAAACCCCTAGGTGCGTTGCAACAAAATGCTCCAGATCATTGCCTCTTAGCAAGAAGGGGCCGACACCATCTCTGTATGAGACTTCTGTGACGATCAACAACGACTCGCTCGCATGGACAGGGGGTAGCACTACTCTCCGAAGAATCGAAATGTCATCCAATGATTCCCAATCCAACAATCGCACGAAGTCAACCGCATGGCCGCATTCATTCGCCATGGCTGAAATTGATTCAGGCAGAAAGGAATTGCAACCTGGAACCAGTTTGCTCAATTCATCTGTGGCAGCACCCCAAGTCGCCTGAGTTACCATGTGTCATCCTCCAAAAGTTCTCTTGAAGAACTCCCAACCCTCAATGAAGATCTTTTCTACTACTGCGTGTCTCTTCCCGTCGAAGTCTCTGACAGTCACGTGTGGCCCCTCGTTGGTTGCAGCATGACCGCCTGGCTCCCATTCGATTCTTCTTCTCCCCCCGCCTGGACTTTCAAACCATCCAGGTTTGTACTCTTTCCATTGGCTCAGCGACCCACCAGCCGCCCTATCAGCCTCTGCTAAAAGTTCATCCTGATCTTTAACGAATCTGCGAACGACAGACTTGTTCGCGGAGTTGGGCCTATTTAGTTCATGCGCATTATGCACCAACCACTCGCCGTCACCCACGGCGTAGTTGTGGGAGTCCTCGACGTAGATGTGGTAGACGGTCGTCTGCTGGTGCTCAGTCGCGACCGACTCCACCGTTGACTGGCCGCCGCTGCGCGAGACGAGCACATCCCCCTCGCGCAGATCGCCCGCGTCGACCCATCGGCCCGGCACGCCCTCGACGGCCATCCCCAACTCATCGAGCTGATCTGGCACCGGGCGTTCATCGAGTTCCTCCCCCGAGACGACCCAGTATGGGTGATGGTACGTCGACCGCACCGACGAACCACCCGAACGCACCGTGACAACCACATCATCATACGCAATCGACGAATGGTACGACACCATGCAGCTGCGCCACTGGCCGCGTCGCAGATCATACCCCCACACCGTGTCGCCGGAAAGGATCGACTCGATCGCCCGAGGGCCGTTTGGTGTCGAGACCAGCGTTCCGGCCACGAAGCACGGCAGCTGAGTGCCGCGAATCCCCGCCTTCATCCCCAGCAGACCCAAGCCCACCTGCGCGGCATTGCCGAGGCTCAAACCGTTCTGGTAGATGTCGTAGCCGCCCTGGGCGACGTTGTAGGCTCCCTGGCCGACTTGAATGCCCTGCTCCAGCCGCCGGACGTTCTTGTAGAACTGGCCCGCATCGGTCAGGGCGTTGGCACACTTCCCCGCTGCCGCAAATCCCTTGAACCCGAACTTGCTGATCCCGGCCAGATCGCCGATGCCCGGCAAAGCGGAGAACGCGCTCAGCGCCGCATTCACCTTGTCCCCCTCATAGGCATACCACGCGGCGTTGGCCCCATCGAACACTGCCCCGACGACCGGCAGCATCCCCCCCACATCGAGCGCGAAATGTCCCACGCCAGACGGGGTGAGATCGTCGATCCACCCCGCCTTCGTGGCCCAGTCGTCGTCCACCCATTCGGGAGGCTCGACATCCAACCAGACCGAGACCACCCCCACCACCTGCTCCGCCGTCCCGTGCGCGGCCCCCTCCAGCCAATCGGCCACCGCTCCCGCCCCTTCCAGCGTGGCCACCAGCGCCTCCCAACCCATTTGGCCCGCATCCTGAAGCGCCCCGTCCCACTGCAGCTGCTTGAGGTGCAGATAATCGCGGTAATACTGGCCGTAATCGAACGTCAGCGCCGTCGACCAGTATTGCGGGCCCACGCTGTGGGTCGAGGTGATCACGTACCCCGCGTCGAGCGGGGTGATGGCAACCTGCGGATGGTCTTGCCAGTCTGCGGCCAGAGCGTTCAGGTCGAAGTCCGTGCCGTACTCCGAGGGCACGCCGGAGTACCCCTTCCCCTCCCTGTGATACAGGGACAGGCTGCGAGAATCGCCCTCCACGGAGTAGGTGATGTCGTACAGGCCGGTGGAGAGATCGTGCTGGCCATATTGGTAGATCGTGTCGGTCTTCGTCGCGCTGCCGG
>JANPCU010000394.1:0-3069 GCA_031431195.1 Planctomycetota bacterium
TGAGACCTCCTGGCGAGCCCCCGGCGTGAGCCGGGGTGTCCCAGCCAGACAGCGTCGCGGTGTGAATTGCCCCAGCCCCCGTGAGGCTCCGGCGTGACGGCGATTTTGCGAAGTCGACGTTCACTCGACGGAACACCCCGGCTCACGCCGGGGGCTCGCCGAAGCGATGCTCCGCCCCTCAATTCCTGCCGCGTGAAGTATAAGCCAGTGGTGTCTCTGCGCTCATCCACCAGCGAATGGCTGTGACCCTTCCGAGGTTGGATTTCGCAGTTTGACGACAACAAGACAATTGCACCCCGTCGCCCGCGCGTGCTTCGCACGCGGGCGAATAGGGCAGTCCGTTTTTATCAAGTGGAGAGTTTGATGTTTCTCAACTGGCCTGAACCACAACAGCACCGCATTGGCCAGCACCGATTGGCCAGCTGGTCTTTGGCATTCGCAATCGCGACGACACTCGGCTGTGGTACAGCCCCGCCGCCCGCCCCGCAGGCGAATCAAATGGTCTTCTATGACCGGGCGACCAAGAAGGCGGTGGTCTACAACATCTCCTTAGAGATGCCCGCACTGCACCCCCAAACCGGCCAGCCGACGCTGGTGCCAGCGCTGTATTGTTCGCAGTGCCAGAAGTGGTTCCCTGCTCCTCCCATCGAGATCCGGGAGAGAAACCCTAAAGCAGTGATTTGCCCGAAGAAGCACCCATTGATACTGGATGGTCCTTGGCCAGAGGAGTCGCTGTAAGGGAGGCCGGTCCCAATCGACCGTTTATACTTCACGCGGGACGGATTGAGACGTGCGACGGATGTCCTCATCCGTCGCTCTTCGAGGTGTTCCACACGGACGGACGAGGACGTCCGTCGTATGTCTCAATCCGTCCCGCGCGAAGTATCGGTATTTCCCCGTCGATGCCGGACGATCAATGAAGAGGTGCGGTCCACAGATTCCACAGATTTTTACAAATCCGGAGAGAGTTTACGGCTAGACAGCAGATTTCAGAGGGCTGGGCTGCCCTCTGAAATCTGTGAAAATCTGTGAAAATCTGTGTACGAATCTACCGTGCCTCGTAAGCCGTCCAATGCCTCGCGTTCCTATTGCAATTACAAAGTGCGTCTCGCACTCACCGCATGGTTCCGGAGATTCACAGAGGTCTGGGGAACCGGCGGCCAGCGATGCGCGGCTCACGGGCACGTAGGAAACGTGCCCCACAGTGTGATAAGCTGCGTTTCGTGGGAGAGTGACTCCCCCAGGTTGGTCGCACAGCGAGGCGTACTGGTGAGCGAGAAGACGGCACAATATACGGTGATGGCCCGGCGGTTCCGCCCGCAGACCTTTGGCGAGGTCGTGGGGCAGGAGCACGTGGGGCAAGCTCTGTGTAACGCGATTCGGTCGAATCGCGTGGCCCATGCGTACCTGTTCACCGGGGCGCGCGGGGTCGGGAAGACCTCAACGGCCCGCATCTTTGCCAAGGCCCTGAACTGTCCGCACGCGGTCGATGCGGTTCCCTGCAACCAGTGCGATGTCTGCGAAAGCATTACCGCTGGCTCCGATGTCGACGTGATCGAGATCGACGGAGCCTCGAATCGTGGGATCGACGATATCCGCCAACTGCGGGCCAATGTGAATGTGCGGTCGATGCGATCACCGAACAAGGTGTACATCATCGACGAAGTTCACATGCTGACGAAGGAGGCGTTCAATGCCCTGCTCAAGACGCTGGAAGAGCCGCCGCCGAATGTGAAGTTCGTATTCTGCACGACCGAGGCGAATAAGGTGCCTGACACCATTCTGTCGCGGTGCCAGCGGTTCGACTTCGGCACGATCGCGACGGCCTCGATCGCCACTCGGCTGCGGCAAATTGCCGAGTTAGAGGGGAAACAGGTCGACGAGGAGGCCCTCGAACTGGTCGCCCGGCGCGCGTCCGGCTCCATGCGCGACAGCCAATCGCTGTTCGACCAGCTCTTGGCGTTCGGCGGCGAGGTGATCGTCGCAGCCGATGTCCACCAACTGCTCGGGACCGCTCCGGATGAGCGGTTGATCGACCTGTTCGACCGGATCATCCACCGTCAGCGGGATGAGGTGCTGCAACTCTTCAACACCGCCCTCGCCGAGGGGGTCGAACTGGGGATGTTCAGCGACCAGCTACTCGGGTATCTCCGCGACTTGATGATCGTCTCGGTCCAGGCTCAAGGAGTGCCACTGATTGCCGTTTCCGAGCGGAGTCGCCCTCGGCTGGTCGCTCAGACGACTGCATGGGGCATTCAGACGATCTCAGCTGCGATGCAACTGCTGGCGGAGACGAAGGTTCGGATGGCTCGGATTAGTTATGGAAGGCCGCTGATCGAGCTGGCACTGGTGCGGATGTCCTTGCTGGAGGATTTGGATGACATTCGAAGATTGATCGACCAAGTGGCGGCGAATCCGGGAGCGACCATTGCCAGCGCTCCGCGTGTCGCGATCCAAAGCCCAGGGGTGGCAACCCCTGGGCTTTCGAGCCCGCGTGTGGTGGCTCTGTTGTCGCCACCACCAGAACCCGCAAAAAAAAACGATGAAGCCAGTGTGAAACCGCCGATGGCCGCTCCGATTTCGATTCCCAAGATCGATTTTAACGCTCAGAATCTATCGGTCATCTGGACGGAAGTCATTGCCAAATTTAACGATGCAACGCGGAGCCATCTTGTCAAGTCGAGTTCGCGAGCAATTTCTGGGCCAAATGTTTTAGAAATCGTCTTCCCAAAGGCCCTGATACTCAGTAAGACTTACTGTCAGCGGCCCGAACTGCTGAAGCGGATTGCAGCTGAGGTGATGGAAATCACCGGTGCGGTGGTGACTTGTCTCGTCAGCGAGGACCGGTCTTCGCCCGCTCCGGTGACCGAAACACCCCCGCCAGTGGTGGTTCGGGAGGCCGAAAGGAAGCGGACAGACGTGGTCGACAACGACCCGTTTGTCCAGATGGCCGTCGAGGTCTTCTCGGCCAAGGTCGTCGATGTCCGGACTGTCCTCACCGGGCCGGTCGACGAGTAGCGTGGGATAGGCTTCCAGCCTGTCATCCCCTGCGAATTGACAGGCTGGAAG
>JANPCU010000395.1:0-4283 GCA_031431195.1 Planctomycetota bacterium
GGCGGTGGCTGAAGCTCCATCGGGGAACGCAACTGCCGAGAAACCCGCCGATCCTCCTCATCTGGGAGTCCAGTTCGCCCTGACACCCGTCGGTCCGGTGGAACTCAATACCACCATCTTCCGAGGTGGGCTGCGGATCGAGAAGGTCCATGGCGGGACACCCGCTGCTGAGGGGGGAATGCTGGCGGGGGATGTCCTCGTGGGTCTGCACGTGTGGGAGATGACCAAGCTGGAGAATGTCCAATACGTCCTCGGCCAATCGCTGGAGGGCGAGGTGTCGTTCCAGATCCTGCGCGACGGCCAACTCCGCAAGGGGTACGTCCTGCTCGATGGGTCCAAACGCCCCGCGAGTGATGCGAAGTTGTCGCCCGAACAGTTGGTGAAGATTCCCGTCGAGATTGATCGCGGGCAATCGGTTCCAACGGCGAGTTCCGCTTCCGAAGAGATTCTCGCCAAGCTGCAGGGCACTTGGAATGTCGAGCTAGATGCCGCGGACATCGAGTTCCCCGGAACGCGAGGAGAAGTCACCATTGAGGGGAACTTGCTGAAGCTGTGGGAGATCGTCCCACCTCAGCCTGGACTCACTACGGAAACCCTCCGCTCGGAAGGGGGGGCCATGCTCCTGACGGTGGGAGGAGCTGGCCCTCCGCAGCAAATCGATCTGGTCATCGGTCCGAACGACGGGGACAAACGCCGCGAGACGCAGGGGATCATCGAGATCACTGGCGACACGGTGAAGCTCTGCTACGACCCGCAACATACCAAGGGCGAGATCAAGCGCCCCGCCGCCTTTGCCCTCGGGTTGCATGCCGATTTGCTGGTACTGAAACGGCGTCCGGAAGTGATGCAGGCCGCGACCGAACTCGAAGGGGACTCGAAGCTGGAGTTGTATCGGTCCAAGGATGGGACCGCGCTGAATCCAAATCATGCCGATGCCCCGCACCTGCATATTCGTGGGAACGAAGTCGACTACGACAGCGGTCGGAATCCCTCGAAGATCGAGATCGACGCCGAGTGGAAAACTCTGAAGTACCAGAAGGACAGCGAGGATGAGCCGTCGACCTATCGCTACCTGTTGAAGGGCGACCAACTCACTCTGCGCAATGCGGGGGACGGCTTGCTGGTCTACCAACGGATTGTGGTGACTGAACTTGACGGCGAATGGCATCTGGACCCCGATGGGGAGCAGGGTTTTGAAGCGAGGAACCTCACGATACGCGGCGACCAGTACACGCTGATGGCTCCTAAAGAGACGC
Organism: Planctomycetota bacterium; assembly: GCA_031431195.1. Classification (GTDB taxonomy): domain Bacteria; phylum Planctomycetota; class Planctomycetia; order Planctomycetales; family Planctomycetaceae; genus TH-plancto1. Next base: position 1,257 of record JANPCU010000395.1, read on the forward strand.
AATACCTGCGCATCGAGTCCCTGAAGCCGAATGACTCCTTCTTGCTGATTGACCCGAAAGAGAAAGAATCGAAGCCGGTGACGGTCAAGTATTCTGTGAAGAATGATCGACTGAGCATGGAGGCTCCATCCCAAGGGTTACCCGCCTGCCACTGGACCCGAGGGCACCGTCCGTTTTCTTCTTCCGCAGAACAGCCGCAAAATGACTCTTCGAAGCCCGTGGGCCAGCCAGCATTGCCCGCTAAGCCGAGTGACGCTGACCAGACCCGCTGGCGGTCGGCGATGGTCGATCTGTATGCGACCAAGGCGGGTGAAGACGAAAGCAAAGCGACTCGCATCGGGCGTGGGTTGATCCTCACGGCCAAGGCAGAGATTGTGGCGTACCTACCTGAGAAGTCGGATCTCGCTTCTATGACGATTTCGGCTGAGTTCGCGGATGGTGGACGCCTGGACCTCGAACTTGGGGAACCGAGCACGCGGACGACAGGGAACGGCATGTTCTGTTTCCGTCCCAAGGACGAACGATTTCGGAAAATTCCAAACCTTGTGACTTTTCTTCCCCTCGCAGCCGAAGTCCCGAATCAGAACGTGGACCGACTGTATTTTGGAGAATTACTGAACCCCGCGACCATCTCGCAGGGTGCGAACAGTCGAGGTGAGTTGGTGCTGGGTGACCTCGGCATCGTCAATGAGCACTTCTCAAACATGTGGCGGATGTCCCCCCAGCCGCGAACAGTTCGCCTCGGAGGTAAACGACTTTCCGACGTGACCATCGCTGCCGGAGATCCGATTCTGTCCCGAGATGGGCACCTGGTGGGAATTGCGATCTCCACTGATCCCGAATTTCTGGCTCTGCCGGTGGCAGAGTTGAAGGAGCTGTTCCCGAAGACGTTCGGAACCCAGCCGACAGTGGACGCAGCCCCCGTCCCGTAGCTCCACACCTCCGAAGAATTCGCTTGGCGGTTGTCGACACTTCAGGGTGATGGACGACCAACGACAACGACGAGCCGAAGACCCGTGAATCCCTGAAGTAGATCGAGCTGCGGGTCACGGATTCGACACTGGAGATGATTGAGGAACGCCGGGACGATCAGGGGGTCACGCGATCAGTGACAGAGACCGACTTGTTGGACTTGAAAGACCGAGCGGATGATCGGGCGATTGATCCAGAACAGATTCAGAATTGCTCTTTCGGAACGGCAGACAAGACTGCCTGCTCCACGGAGGAGTGGCACAGACAGTCCTGTCTGTGCGAACTGCAGACTGATTCTGAAACCTCTCTGATGGATACGGTGATTCAATAGCTGCTTGCAGGCCGAGGAATCTCCCCGAGACACTACTCAAGGGGCAGTCATCTTTCCTTCCACATCTGATTGAGCTGCCGATTTCGTTTTGAGACAGGCACCTGGTTCCATGTGGTCGAGGCAGGAAACCTGCCGTGAGGGACGGATACTGAATAATTTACGAAGAGGGATTGACATCCGCGGCAACTGCATTACAGTAGTAATACAGACATGCAAAAGCCCTCCCTCACATTCTCTGTTCATCCCTCCTCGGGCGTCCCGATTTACCGGCAGCTGATGGACCAAGTCCAGGCGTTGGTGGCGGGGAGCAAGCTCGTGTCCGGGGACACTCTTCCCAGCGTGCGGCAGATGGCAGCTGATTTGGGGGTGAACATGATGACCGTCTCCAAGGCGTACGCGAAGCTGGAGGCGGTGGGGGTGCTGGAGCGCTCGCGCGGCAAGGGGATGGTCGTGGCTCAGCCTCGCTCCGAAGGCTCCATCGCCGAGCGGCAGGAGCAGATGCGGCCTCTCGCGGATCAGGCCGTGATTCGCGGGTTGCAGCTGGGGTTAAAGCCGCCGCAGATGCTGGATGTGTTCAAAGCCTCGATTGAGGAAGTGGGATAGGCTTCCAGCCTGTCATGGTCCGAGGAAGACAGGCTGGAAGCCTATCCCACGAAGAACCGGCGGCTAGCGCCGTGCCGCTCACGACAATCAGAAAGCCGACCATGAATGAACTGGCGATTGAAGTCACCGGGTTGCAAAAGCAGTTCGGCCCCAAGATGGTCCTCAACGGCGTCGACCTCCAGATTCCGCGTGGGCGGGTCGTCGGGTTGCTCGGCCTGAACGGGTCGGGGAAGAGTACGCTGATTAAGTGCCTGCTTGGGCTACTGAAGCCGACGAGTGGGTCGATCACGGTCTTGGGTCGTGATGCGTGGCATCTGGATGATGAGCAGAAAATCCACATCGGCTATGTGCCGCAAGAGATCACGCTCTACCCCTGGATGACCGTGCGGCAGACGGTCGACTATGTGTCGGCGTTCTACAAGACCTGGGATACGAAGTGGTCGGACGAGCTGCTGCGGCGCTGGGACTTGCCGCTGCACGACCGGTTCGGGCCGCTGTCGGTGGGGCAGAAGCAGAAGCTGGCCTTGGTACTGGCCTTGGGACATCGACCAGAGTTGTTGATCCTGGATGAGCCGGTGGCCAGCCTCGATCCGGTGGCGCGGCGTTGGTTCCTCGAATCGATTCTGGAGATGGCCGCTGATGAGCAGCACACGGTCTTGTTCTCAACGCATATCACATCCGACCTCGAACGAGTCGCGTCGCATGTGGCGCTGATGAAATTTATGCTGATCAAACCAGTATTGTTGGCTCTATTGGTGTAGTGCTAAGCTCCTTTGGTTTTGTTGATACCATGAAGAAGCTGGGTGTGGAGCGCCGTTTGTTGACGGCAGGTGACCACAAGGGTTTTCTTGATCCGTTCTCACCCGAAAAACCTGAAGAAGTCGCGCATGTTAAATCATTACTGGATAATATTCATCAACAGTTTATTGCGACAGTGAAAAAAGGGCGGGGTGATCGGCTCAAGGAAGACAAAAATCTATTCAGCGGTTATATATGGACGGGTGAACAAAGTATAAAGCTGGGCCTGGTCGATGCTTTGGGTAGCAGTAGCTATGTGGCCCGTGAAATCGTCGGTGCGGAAGACATTGTTGATTTCAGCCAACAGAAACCGCTGTTTCAAA
>JANPCU010000396.1:0-4968 GCA_031431195.1 Planctomycetota bacterium
TTTTTATTACCTGGTAGTTCGTCTTGGTTTTTTCTTTTGGGTCGTCTTCGGGCTTCTTGTTTTGTTATTTCTGTACGCTACGGATGCAATCGGCCTAAGACCTCATTAAGATTCAGAATTCGCTGGCGAGGCATTTCCGGATGGTCGGGGAAGTCTGGGCTGGCACTGGATTCATGAGGACACGGGGCGTGAACGACCTCAAGCAAGTTTCCGTCGTGGCGGTGGTCCTGATCGTGGTCCTCCGGCTCTCGATCGGCTGGCAGTTCCTGTACGAGGGACTCTGGAAGTACGACACTCTCAACAGCCCCGCACCGTGGTCGGCGGAAGGGTATCTCAAGGCCGCGCAAGGGCCGTTCCGCGATCAGTTCCGGGCCATGACCGGCGATCCGGATGATTTGGGTTGGCTCGATCATGACCAGATGACCCAGCGTTGGGCCAACTGGCGGACGCGGTTCACCTCGCATTACCAGCTCGATGCCGACCAGCAGAAACAACTGGCGAAACTGATCGATCCGCCGACCGTGGCGTTCACTCAACCGTTGGCCGCTCTTCCCGAATCGGTGGACCTCAAAAATTTCGATGTGGCCAAGAAGCCAGTCATTAGTTACGACGCCGCTAAGAAACAGCTCGTGGTGCCCGGACAGTTGCTGCCCTCGGAAATTGCAGCCTTGAAGGGCATGGTCAATGTCCTCGATCTGGGTGAGGGGGCGTTCGGGGTTCGTGGTGAGGACTATGGGACCGGAGGTTTCACGGAGCCTGCCCGCGCGGACGGAAAACTTGTTCCCCCGAATGCCACCGACCTCGCCTTTTTCAAGGCGATCCTCGCCCTGGAGAAAAACTCCAGCGTCCTCAGTTACTCGCAGCGATTGACCGCCCTCCTCAAGGCCGATCCCGATCGCGTGGGCGTCGAGTGGCGGAGCGCCCCCAAGCCAGAACTCGTGATGGGCACGGCACCTGTCGACTCCCCGACGACCCACAACGTCCGCTACGGTGAAGTTCAGGTCTACAAGGATCTGATCCAAGAGTACGAGACCGCTCTGGATCAGGCCCAGGTCGACTACCAACTCGAACACGCCAGCCGCATCGGCACGAAGCTCGCCGCTCAACGCACCCTGGTCATTGGCCCGGTTAAGGCCCTCGACACTCAGCTGCAAGAGGCCGCGAAGAAGCTGCTCCAGCCAGCCCAATTTTCGCTGGGAGGGCTACCGCCAGAAGGCACTCCAGTGCAGCGGGCCAGCCAGCAGGCGATGTGGGGCCTGCTGATCATTGGCACGTTGTTGCTCCTCGGTTTGGGGACACGCGTCTCCGCCATCGCTGGGGCGATCATGTTGATGAGCTTCTATCTGGTGGTGCCACCGTGGCCGGGAGTCCCCCAGCCGCCGGGACCGGAGCACTCATTCATCGTGAACAAGAACCTGATCGAGGCCCTCGCCCTCATCGCCATTGCCGCTCTCCCGACCGGTTCGTGGTTCGGCCTCGACGGTCTGATTCGCAAGCTGGTCACACGCCCCGAGTCAGTGGCCAAGCCGTAGCTACGTTCGTCAGAACGTGGGAGAGGCTTTCAGCCTGTAATCTCTAATACATCGCGGGAACGACAGGCTGGAAGCCTATCCCACTTGAGAAGGACTCGCTCGCCATGCCGCTCTACGAGATCGAAACCAACGGGCACATCATGATCGGCTGGGCCGACTCGTTAGAGGCCGCTCGCCGCTTGGCCACCGAGCACTACCCCGAAGACGAGGTCATGCGAATCAGCAAACGCCCTCGTGACTTGTGGGTGATCTCCAAGCGGCTGCTCGGCCTGGAGACCACGGACTCGCCTCCCTGCGACATCGCCCGCGAGTGCCTCGACTTTTCGAAGGGGGACAAACTGCAAGCGATCCAGCTCTACTGCCACAAGACCGGCGTCGACCTGCACGAAGCGCAAAAGGCGATTGAGACGAACATGTCGCTGGGCTGGTGAGTGGCCGTAGGCGATGTCGCTCCGCGACTCGCATTCCGACGGGGGGGGGGGGGGCTTACCTCGCGGTCCGAAGCTCTGCTTGGAACCGCATATCCCCGAAGCTCCGCTTCGCCGCGTGCCAAGCCACGTTCAATCATTCGAGAGGCATCCCTCTGTCCCCGCAGCCTCTATCGCTCTCCTCCTCCAAGGCCATCCTCGTGTCGACTGGCCCCCAAACCTCCGGAGTAGTTCCCTCCTCTCCACTCGGCGGCTCGATCACCGCCCGCCTCCTCGCCGTCGCCCTCCTCGCCACTTTGTTCCTCAGCTTCTCCCTCGTCCGCTCTCCGATCCCCGGGGTCAACGAGTCGCACTACCTGTGCAAAGCCCGCCACTACTGGCAGCCCGAGTGGTGCCGAGGCGATCTGTTCCTCGAATCGGCCAACCCGCACGCGGTCTTCTATCAGGCATTCGGCTGGTTCACGACCCGGATGTCGCTGGCTCAAGTCGCCCTCCTGATTCGCAGTGGCCAGTCGTTACTGCTGGCCATCGGCTGGCTCTCTCTCGGTACTCGTCTCGTCGGTGACACCCGCCGCACGCTGACCGCTGCGGCACTGTTCCTGCTGCTCCAAGCCACGGGCACGTGGTCCGGCGAGTGGCTGGTCGGCGGGGCTGAGTCGAAGGTCTGGGCCTATGGGTTCCTGATGCTCGCCGCAGCGTGGGGGCTCGATCGCGCGTGGGTGAAGTGTGCCATCGCGGGCGGACTGGCCGTCAGCATGCACCCCGTGGTCGGCTGCTGGGGTGCGGTGATTGCCGTGCTCAGCTGGGGGATGAGTGTCGTCTTTCGCTCCGCGAAAGAACGTCCTTTTGCGGAGCAAAAGGCGACCCTGCAGGCGGAGCGTAAGGCGACTCTTTCGTCGTTCTCCGTCCTTGCCGCGACCATCGCGATCTTTGCCATCACCTCACTTCCCGGCCTGATTCCAGCCGTCCAATCTCTCGCCGCTCCGAGCCCGCAAATCGCCAGCGAGGCCGACTTCCTGCAAGTCGCCGTACGGCTCCCACATCATCTCGACCCACTCACATTCCCCGTTCGAGCCTGGCGTGACTACGGGCTACTGCTGCTCATACTGGTGTTGATTCGCACTCGATTGACCCCTCGCCGAGAGTCCCTCGCCCGGTTGGAGTCTTGGATGCTCGCCGCCTTGCTGATCGCCGCCGGAGGCGTCCTCGCCGCCTGGGGGCCACGCCCACTGAAAGAGCTGCTACTTTGGGAACTGCGGGTGAAGGCCCTCAAGCTCTACCCCTTTCGACTGGCCGACATGCTGGTCCCGCTGACCGTCTCATTCACCGTCGCAGTCGCCCTTTGGCAACTCGTGGAGGAGCGACTCACCGCGTGGCGTCGGCCAGCAGCCATGACCGCGATGGTGATCGCCTCTCTACTCATTGCCTTCCGCGTCCCGACTCTCGATCGAACGCTCGCCCAGCAACCCGCAGCGGTCCAGGCCGACTGGCAAGCAGCCTGTCAGTGGATTCGGGACAAGACGCTGAAAGACTCCGTCCTGTACGCCACCAACGATAACTGGTCTCTCCGCTGGTATGCCGAGCGGCCCGAATACTTTTCCTTCAAAGACTGCCCGCAAGACGCCGCCTCGATTGTCGAGTGGAACCGCCGCAGCTTGCTGCTCTACCAGTGGAAGCTGCAAGTCTTTGCCGATGGCCGCGTATCGCTGGAGGAGCTGTCTCAGCTGCGAAAAGAGACCGGAATCACGCACCTCGTCTGCGGTCGGTTTGGCCCGTTGGAGCGGAAGCCGGTGTTTGGCTCGGCCAGCATCTGGGTGTATGAGCTGCCATAGTGGGATAGGCTTCCAGCCTGTCGTTCTTGCGGTGGACTGAAGATGACAGGCTGGAAGCCTATCCGAGGGCCAGTCCGTTACTCGTCCTCGTCCGTGAACTCTTCTGGCTCGACCGGCGAGTAAGTCAAACTGCGGGCGAGCGTCTCGCTCCAGGGTTTGTCCTTGGGGTCATCAAAATAGATCGCCACTTGCAGGTAGCTCCCCTCGACGACTGCAAAGGCATAGACCGCAAACCGGCGACCCCCGTCTTCGAATTCCACGAGGCGATAGGCGTAGCGGTAAACCTCTTCATCATCGCTTTCGAACAAATCGTCCCGGTCGGGCGAGGCCTCGGATTTGACCAGCGCGACAATCTCCTCGCGCGACGGCTCATCCCCATCGCCCCAGCAGTCGATCCAGATCGTCCGCCCCGCCTGGGCAAAAACCAAGCTCCCCTCTTCGACCCACTCTTCGTAGGTCGAGTCGATATCCACACACCAGTCTGGAGTAATCCGCCGCATCCGCCTGCTTTTCGTTCTGAGGAATCGAGATACTCCCCTGAAACTCGTTCAATGCGGACGAGTCCCGGTGCCAGCGAATAGCAGGGGAGTGGCCTGAGAATATAACAACCCGGCTCGGGGAATCGAGGACAGATTGGTGATTGAGAGGAAAACCCGAAGCGTGAACCAGCGCAAGTTTGGTCAACGGGAGGCTCTCCGTCCGGTGTGTCCCGTGTCGCGATCACGTTGTCCTCTTTGCTTTTCTTACTTTTGCGATCTTTAAGTTTCTTGCGGCCCCCCCATACCTCACATGATCGCCTCACCCTCCTGTCGCACGCGGCCCTTCGACCAGACATACTTCCGAATCTCAAATCTCCCGGCCCTAAAGTTCACCAGCAGCCCATGCTCAATCCCCGATGCCCGAAGATATCCCAACAACTGAGCGGCATGCTCGTTGGCGAATGAGCTGACCGCTTTGATCTCCACAATCAGGATCTCTTCGACCAGCATGTCCGCTTCGTAATTACCGAGTATGTAGCCGTCTTCATCGTGGACTGCCAGAGGCTCGCGACAGCGAAACTGAATCGCGAGTTTCCCCAAGCGATGAGCGAGGGCGTTCTCGTACACCTTTTCCAGATGGCCCGGCCCGAGATACTCGTGGATCGCGTAGCCGGTTTCCCGAATGATGTCGCAGAGT
>JANPCU010000397.1:0-2442 GCA_031431195.1 Planctomycetota bacterium
CGCCAATCGCTCCGAATAGACTCCGCGCTGAGCGTCATGAGGCATTCCGGCGAGCGTCCGGCGTGAGCCGGATGGGACTTCGAGGAGACCCCGAAGAACTAGGGGGCTGACGCCACCCCGCTCGCCGGAACGTCTCACTCGATGCCGATCGAGGTATCATCCAGCTCCGTCGTGTCCAAAATTAATAGCACCACCGGCTGCCATATTATTTGCTCGAACGTCTTCGCCCAATGCGGCTCCAATAGCCTCTCCGGCGTGACATCTATATTATCGATTTAACGATACGCCGCTGTCGTCTCTGCCAACCCTCCACACGCCGCATTAATCGACACCATTGGCTGTCGCGATAACGTCTCAATCAACTCCACCGCCCTCTCATCCAGCCGCCGATCCCAGATCCATCTCCGCGAACTCGCCTGCAAGATCCATCTCTCCCGGCCTCCCTGCCCACTCGACATGCGATTCCAGACACGTCCTTCCACGGCGCAAATCTCCCTCCAGAATAAATGGTCCGTGGTGGATTATTTCGGAGAGTTGTGTAGAAAGGTCATACGAGGATTGTCTGTCGTACCGACTATCCTGACCACCATCCTTGCGGTCTGTAGGCCAATTGAAGTAGCTCACGTGGGTTGTCGACTGGGATCACAACTCCGGCTGCAAACCCGGTGAGCCAGTGGCTCCAATCACCAGTCCGCTGCGCCGCTGACTCTGGCCCCCCACCCGGCATTGACGCCATTGACAGCGAGCGGGAATAATCCGAACGCGGTCTGCGGGGATGCCAAGCCTGAGTCCTTCGGGACGCTGCGGGGTTACCCCGTGGGAGACTCGTTGTTGGTCATTCGCCGTGAGTTTGCCGGAGACGCGCAGGTCGTCTCCACCAAACTCGCCACAGGATGCGTTGTGCAACCCGCAGACCGCTTTTACCACACACAAGGACAGACATGATGGTGCAGTGCTCATGGGACTGATCGCCTTTCTGAAGCGGCTGTTCTGGGGGACTCCAGCACCTTCGTCAGGTCGCGAGCAGCTGTCTTCAGATGTTTCGACGGCAGCGGAGATGCAGGATTTGTCAGGTGGGGGAGCCTCCTCGCCTTCTCCGTCCGCCCCATTCACGGAACCCACACGCAAGTTTCGGTATCTTTATCCCCTTCGCGATCACACGACGACGCTGCGGCAAGGGCGGACACTGCGAGTGGTTCGCGACTCCCCCTACCGGTTTGCACGGCCGCATTTGGCATCATCCGGAGAGTACACAGACCTCACCGGGGACCATGATTCTCGAGCGCTGGCGGTTTACGGCCTCCCCGATCTGAGGACACCCGAAAATCTCGCGCACTGGCTGGACATCCCGCTGGGGAAGGTCGCTTGGCTGACCGGCAGGTTCTTCGAGAACGAGCGTCCCCAGTCCGAGCAGGAGGCCCACTACCACTTCCACTGGGTCAAAAAGAAGACAGCCGGTTACCGACTGATCGAGGCCCCGAAGGTCTTGCTCAAAGCCGTGCAGTCCCAAATCCTGCGAAGTATTCTGGACCGGGTGCCCGCCCATCCCGCCGCTCATGGGTTCGTGAAGCAGCGCTCAATCCGCAGTAACGCCGCTCCCCATGTGGGGAGTGCCTGGGTACTCAAGCTCGATCTCACGAACTTCTACCCTTCGGTTCCGTTCTCTCGCGTGGTGGCGATCTTTCGGTCGCTGGGGTATGGCCGCGAGGTGGCCATCTGGCTGGGCCGGTTGACGACCTCCGCCATTCCCTCGAACCTGAGTTCGCCCGACCGGTTGGCCAATACCGTCTGGCCGTATCGTTCGCGTCACTTGCCTCAAGGGGCCCCGACCTCGCCCGCGCTGGCCAACCTCTCCGCGTTCGGCTTAGATGTGCGGATCTCCGGCATGGCCGCGAAGTACGGAGCCCGTTACACGCGGTACGCGGACGATCTCACGTTGTCGGGACCAGGGAAGTCGATTCCGGCTCTCAAGGAGATCATCCCGTTCGCCGAAATGATCGTCTGCGACGAGCGATTTTCTACCAACAAATCCAAGCGACGAGTCCTCCGTCGGCACCAACAGCAAACCGTCACCGGCATCGTCGTCAACGAGAAGCTGACCCTCAGCCGCGCCGAGTTCGATCAGCTCAAGGCGATCCTGACCAACTGCATTCGCCACGGAGGCACCTCGCAAAACCGCGCTGGCCACGCCGACTTCGCCAGTCACTTACGAGGTCGCATCGGGCATTTCCTCTCAGTCAATCGCGAACGCGGCGAGAAGCTGCGGGTGTTGTTTCAGCAGATCGACTGGAGCCGGTAAGCACATCGCCCGGAACAACTTCTCCTTTTTATTTGGAACAGCCGGTTCCCGCGCAGCAGCCACACCCCAGAATCATCGGCAGCACGCCTGAGCAGATTCAGCATCTGTCTTCCGTTGGCACAGACAGGAATGTCTGTGCCACT
>JANPCU010000398.1:0-8752 GCA_031431195.1 Planctomycetota bacterium
GCTCTCTCCACTCTGAAAACGGAAAAATCAGAGTGGCGAACGGTCGTCCGAATTGAAATCGTGCGGGAATCGAGACATCGAAAGCTATGCTATTTACCTCACGGCCAATGCGACCGCTGAAAGTTAGCCGGACAGTTCTGATGCACATACTAATTCATCGACTCATCAACGTCGGAATATCCATTCTGCGGAAACCTGGCTACAATTCGGTCTGTTCGCATCAGTCAGTTTCCGAGCATCGCAGCCGTTCCTGGGAGGACATGGGCAGGTGGGTGGATCTGTCTCTGGCCTGATGCCCCACGGCCTCAATACGCCTCCCGGTCAGGGAGGCTTTCCTTTGCACTCCGCCGAAGCATCGGCAGTGTGGGGATCAAGGAGATATTCATGGTTCGTCGCTGGTTCGGTCTGACGGCAGTGGCTTTGGTGGCCCTCGCCGTGTGTACAACAGCTGGGGTGCGGGCGGAAGACGAGGCCCCGGCCAAGCCGAAGCCCGCCGCCACTCCGAAAGAGGGCGAGAAGGCTGCTGAGAAGAAGCCTGTTGATCCGTTCGCCGTTCCGGAAGGGAACGACGCGAAGGTGCTGGGGCTGTTCCTGTCTCGGTTGCAGCGGACGCCCCCCAAGACGCGGACCCCTGAAGGGATTCTTGAGCACCTGAACAAGCTGGAAAAGGTGGCTGACGAACTGCTGGGTCGTGAGATCGAAGGCGAGATGGTCGACCAGGTCGTCGGCATGAAGATCCAGGTGTTGTCAATTCTGCCTCAGTTTGGCGACGAAGGGGCCGTCAAACGGCGCTATGAGTTCCTGACCAAGTCGCTGGAAGATCCGCGTCCCGCTGTGGCGAACATGGCCAAGCAGTTTCTGAGGATGGAAAAAGTCGAGAAGATCGGCGAACTCAAGCAGCCAGAGCGGGCGGCTCTGATTGAAGAACTGGCCAAGGACATCCAGGACGGCGAGCTGACCGATGATGAAGTCCAGTTTGCCATGACAGCTGGGAATGCCTTGGCCGAAGCGGGCGAAACCGAAGAAGCGGCGGCAGCGATGAACCTGTTCGCGAAGTACGTCCAGGCGAGTGGCAGCCCGAACGCTGAAAAGATCGTGAAGTCATTCCGTGGCACGGCCCGCAAGTTGACGCTGCCCGGCAACCCGATGGAGATCGCGGGCACCAAGCTGGATGGCAAGCCGTTCTCGATTGAAGAGCTCAAGGGCAAGGTCGTGCTGGTGGACTTTTGGGCGACTTGGTGCGGACCATGCCTGGCCGAACTGCCCAATGTGCAGGAGCAGTACGACCTGTACCACGACAAGGGGTTCGAAGTGGTCGGGATCAGCCTCGACGAAGACCGTGCCGAACTGGAAGCGTTCCTGGAAGAGAAGAAGCTGCCGTGGATTCAACTGCACCAAAACGATGGGTCAGGCTGGGGCAATGAGAACGCAGCACGGTACTCCATCAATGGGATTCCAGCCTGCTTCCTGATCGATCAGGAGGGGAAGGTCGTTTCCCTGGAGTGTCGGGGCGAGGTTTTGCCGGAAATGCTGGCAAAACTGCTCGGGCCGGTGGAAAAGAAGCCTGAACCCACGAAGAAGCCGAAAACCCCGGAAAAGACGGAAAAGAGCGAGTAGTCTAAGTCCCGCAGAAACTTCCGAAGTCTCTCAAGACTTCGGAAGTTTGGGGGTAGGCTTGATGCAATTCAAAATGACACCGGCCGTCAGGGAGCGACAGTGGCCTCCTGGCGGCGGGGTCGTTTTCTGGTCGCGGAGAGTTCGTGATGACGCAGTCCCAGACTTCGAGCCTCCCCCGGAGGATGGGCACATTTGCCCGTCCGGGCGATGATTCGTTTGCAATCAGGTCGTCGCGAAGAGGAATTTCACCACGGAGGCACGGAGGCACGGAGAAGACGGGGCTGAAGCGAGCGATCCCTCCAAACATAGCGAATGGAACGAATGTTCCGGCACCGAGTCTTCAGGATCAACAGGGGATTTCAGCGGCCCCTCAGCAGGTGCGAATCTCCCGCTTCTGCTTATGTGCATTCTCACTTTGGCAGACATGCCTGACCTCCCCCTTTCCCTCCGTGCCTCCGTGCCTCCGTGGTTCATTTCTCGGCCTACTGCTTCTGCTGACTTCCACCTCCGTGCTGGCCCAGACAGAGACCAAACCTGTTGAGGCTCAGCCCGTCGGGGCACCTGTCGTCAAACTAGAGCCCGCCCCCGGTCATTCGGTACACGGCGAAGTCTTCGACGAAGGCCCCCGCCAAGCCGCCGTACTGATGGGGAACACCGGCGATGTCCATTTCCCTGTTGGCAGCCAAGTGCCCCAGGTCGAGCAGTTCATCAACCAGGGGATCGGACAGCTGCATGGGTTCTGGTACTTTGAGGCGGAGCGTTCGTTTCGGCAGGCGGCCAAGCTCGATCACGACTGTGCCACGGCGTATCTGGGGATGGCGATTGCGAATCTCGAAAACATGAAGCGGGCACGCGGCTTCATGGCCGAAGCGGTGAAGCGGAAAGAGAAAGTCTCCGCTCATGAGAAGATGTATATCGACGCCTTCGAAGCGTTCCTCAAAGAGGAACCGAAGGACAATAAGGACAAAGACTTCGAGAAGAAACGCCGGGAGAAACTCGCCGCTGACCTGGAAAACATTCTGCACGAGCATTCGGATGACCTGGAAGCCAAAGCCCTCCTCGGCTGGCATCTGTGGATCAGTCGCAGCAAGAACGTGCCGATCGTCAGCTACTTCGCGGTCGATGCCCTGCTGCACGATGTCCTCGATAAGAACCCGTCGCACCCGTGCCACCATTACATCATCCACCTGTGGGACTATGAGAAGGCGGAGCGGGCTCTCGACTCGGCATCGAAGTGTGGGCAATCGGCCCCCGCGATTGCCCACATGTGGCACATGCCGGGGCATACCTACTCGAAGCTCAATCGCTACCACGATGCGGTGTATCAGCAGGAAGCCAGTGCCCGCGTCGATTATGCCCAGATGATGCGGTATGGCGTCCTGCCCGATCAGATTCACAATTTCGCCCATAACAACGAGTGGCTGATCCGGAACCTGATCCATATCGGAAACGAGCGGGCGGCTTTTGAGATGGCGACCAACATGGTCGAACTTCCCCGGCATCCGAAATGGAACAAGCCCGACAACAGCGACTGCAGTTCCGGTTTTGGGCGGGCACGCCTGCTGGAAACCCTGGTTGAGTTCGAGGACTGGGACCGGCTGCTCCAGCTGGCCGATGACCCGCACCTCGAGGAGGGAGCCAACGACGATCTCAAGAATAAACGGCTGCAGTACCTCGGTCTGGCCGCCTTCAGAACCGGTGATTTCGCTAGAGGCTGCGAGTACACGACCCAACTGATCCGCAAACGCGAGGCGATCGAAGTCGAGCAGAAAGCCGCCGAGACCAAGGCCCGTGACGAGGCCACAACTGCCAAGAAGTCCACCGAAGAGATCGACAAGGCCGTCAAGAATGCGGGCAACGGCTTCAATGGTCGGCTGACTCCGCTGCGGAACGCCATCCGCGATCTCGAAGCCCAGATTCACCTCGCACATCGGGCGTATGCCGATGCCCAAGAGGCTCTCAAGAATACGACCCGTGTCGATCGACCGTTGCAGGCTCGGACCCACCTCGCCGCCGGGGAGACGGACAAAGCGGTGACGATGATCAAGGAGTTTGTCGGCTCTCATAAGCACGAGACGATCCCCCTGGCTCATGCGGTCGCCATCCTGTGGCAGGCAGGCAAGAAGGACGATGCGAAGGTCGAGTTTGAGAAGCTCCGGAAGGTGTCCGAGGCGATCGACCTGGAGGCTCCTGTCTTCCACAAGTTGGCACCGATTGCTGCGGAATTGGCGTGGCCGGTCGACTGGCGGTTGCCTCTGGAGCCGCGTACCGACACCGGCATCCGCCCGGAGCTGGCCTCGCTCGGCCCGTACACATGGCAACCCTCGCCAGCCCCGGAGTGGTCTCTCGTGGACCACGAATCCAAGCCGGTCACCTCGGCGGAATTGAGAGGCAAGCCGGTGATCCTCGTCTTCTATCTCGGGTCCGGTTGCCTGCACTGTGTCGAGCAGCTGCACAAGTTCGCCCCGAAATCCGAGGAGTTCGCCAAGCTCGGCATCGAAATCATTGGCATCGGCACCGACACGCCTGCCGACCTGCAGCTGTCTCATAAGAACTACACCGGCACTTTCCCATTCCGGCTGTTGTCGAATAGCGACCAGTCGGCATTCAAAGCCTTTCGCTGCTTCGACGACTTCGAAGGCAAGCCGCTGCATGGCACCTACCTAATCTCGGCGGATGGTCGGGAACTGTGGCACGACATCGGGGCCGAGCCGTTTATGGATGTTGACTTCCTGCTGGGTGAAGCGAAACGAGCCCTTCCGTTGTACACCGTTCCCGCCTCACCCGTGCCCGGGAACAGCACAGCTGCGGAGTAAAAAAGCAGTCGGAAGGGGAATCCGCTCGACCGAGTCGTCCAGGCTGTACGTCCGCCAGACCCCGCCACACCGTTTTTTCTCACTTACGGCCAAAGTGGAGCTGTCCCACGAATCTGTGAAAATCTGCGAAATCTGTGGACAAAATTCTTCTGGATCGGCCTTCTCCCCTGAAGGTTGTTCATCCACAGATGACACAGATTTTCACAGATTTCAGAGGGTCGGCTGTGGCCAGTCGAGGCACTCGATGCGTCGGGGTCGGTGGAG
The DNA here is from genome assembly GCA_031431195.1 of Planctomycetota bacterium. Taxonomy (GTDB): domain Bacteria; phylum Planctomycetota; class Planctomycetia; order Planctomycetales; family Planctomycetaceae; genus TH-plancto1. The sequence continues at coordinate 4,698 of JANPCU010000398.1, forward strand.
GTCTTCTTCGCGCCTCTGTGCCGACGTGGTGAATTCCTCGCGGGATTAAGGATCAAGGCCGGCGGGCAGAAATGCCTTCCCCGCCACAGGGGCTGGTCCCCGTAGTTCCCGCGCTGGTGGCCTGCTGTCGCGCACCAGAGCGAGAACCACCCCGACGAGCGGGGTGGCCGGGAGACTATTGACACCCGCCTGCCTGAGCGAATTATTCCCTCAGTGATTCCAAGTTTCAAGATACCGAGTGGTGGACGCTGTTGCCCGCAAAAGTCCCGCCGCTTACCTAGTTGTGTTATCCGCTACGTCGCATGCGATCCTTGAGACTCCTGCCTCGCGATCATCCGTTGTCACGACTTCCTCGTGCATAACCGTCGATTCAAAAGGCACAGGTCTGGTGTGAAACTCCTCGTCAGGACCGGGGTTTCCACGGCCACACGCACATGGATCGCATGCAACACATTCCCACCCAACCCGTTGCGAGATATCTGTGCCCCACTGTGGCCCTGTGGGCTGTGCTGTTTCTGGGGCTGCTCAGCCAGTGTGCGCAGGCTGTGGGATCGCCCCGTGTACGGATGGGGTTTGCCGATACGAATTGGTTGCGAGTCGCCTTCACCGACCGGGAGCCGGACTTTGTGCCTCCGCCGCCTCGGGATGAGTCTGCTGAGGAAGGTGAAATTGCCGAGCCCGTGTTTGAAGAGACCGAACGGTTCGATCTAGACATTGAAGCGGACGAATCCTCCGCTGGTTCAGTCGCACCGACGGAACGACCAGAGGGGGACTTCGCCACCGCAGATCCCCTGCCACTGGCCCAGCAGCGTGATTACTTTGACCCGGGCTTCAATCAGGATGTTTACGCTCAGGATACTTGGCAGGTCATGCCTGCGGGCCTGATGTATCGCTCGTATCTGGCCGGTGAAAAAGAATCCCGGATGGGATCTTTTTGGGCAAAGGACCAGTCGGGTCGGACCGTGTGGGAAAACACTCTCGGGGGCCGCTTGGGGCTGCTTCGCCACGGCAGCACAGGCACTGACCGTCCCCGAGGCTGGCAACTCGACTTCGAAGGCGCGGCGCTCGCCCGTGTGCTTCCAGACACAGATTCCACGATGCTGGAGGCCACTGACTATCGAGCAGGGATCCTGTCAACCTGGGCATTTGACAGCTGGCACATCAAGGCGGGTTATTACCATCTGAGTTCCCACCTGGGAGACGAGTTTGTGATCGCCAATCCGCTGGTCACCAGGTTCAATTATGTCCGTGATTCCGCTGTGGCTGGGGTGACTTACGATCTTACCGATGACTGGCAGACCTATGGCGAAATCGGGTACGCAGTGGGGGCGGAAGACGGGGCGTTGCCTCTGGAATTTCAATATGGACTTCAGTACAGCCCCCAGGTTTTCGGGCTCCGAGGGGCTCCGTTTGCAGCCTTAAATGGTCACACTCGCGAAGATTTCGACTACGCCACCAGCGTTAACGCCCAGGCGGGCTGGCAGTGGCGGGGCACCGAATCTCAGCATTTGTGGCGGGTGGGCATTCAGTATTACTCTGGCCCGGCGCTCCAATATTCATTCCCTGGTCAGCGCGATCAGTTGTTGGGTGGCGGAATGTGGTTCGATTTCTAGCTGGAAGTCGACCACTTCCGCAGTTAGGCACGAATATCCGCTGAGTACGGGCGGTGAATGGTGTGAGCAACCCCTCGGAGACTTTCTCTCAGAAAGTTTGCGGCGGAAACCTTCCCCGTCGGAATTTCGATTGCCGGGAAAGATTTTCAAGGGTAGACTCAAAGAGGCTATGGGGAGATTCCGCGCATGAGCGTTGATCCGACTCTTCCCACACTGACGATTGGGAGTTCGCCACTATGAGCGATATGCGTCGTGACTTACCTGCTTGGGGCATCAGCCTGCTGCTCAATGGGGCGGTGTTGCTCTCCTGTCACTTTATTGCGATTTCGGTGACTTCCAACAAGCCCGCGACGGACATCGTGAGCGTCATGGATGAGGTCGTCGAAGAGGACTCGAAGTTCCTCGATGCGGTCGTGAACGACCAGACAGGAGTCGACGGCGAGACGCTGGCGATGGCTCCCTCGGCCATGAATCCCTCCTCGGTGTCGACTTCCGGGGGAGCTGCCGCAGCCAGTCAGCCGCTCCAGGCAAAACTTGATAACGACATCAATCCTTCGATTCCCGCACTGGTCGAAAGCGACTTTTCGATGCCGGAAGACACCGATTTCGGTGCGACGATTGTCGGCAACGAAGTGGGAGCGAGCGTCAATGACAAAATCTCCGGGGGGGCCACCGGGGTCATGGACCGCCTAACCTTCGAGATTCGGCAGTCCGTCAAGGAACGTCAAACACTGGTAATCTGGGTTTTTGATGCGTCCACATCCATGAAAGAGCGTCGCGATGAACTCGTGAAGCGATTTGAGACCGTTTACAAGCAACTCGATCAGGAAAAGGCGACAGACGGACTCTACACCGCCGTTCTCTCTTACGGAGCCAAAGTCGATATCCTGACCCCCGAACCGGTCCGAGACGTAAAACCCCTCATCGACCTCGTACAGAAAATTCCCAACGACGAATCCGGCAAGGAAGTCGTCTTCGAGGCCGTCGGCACAGCTGTGGAAAAATGGCGGACCTTCCGCAAGAGCGACGGGCAGTGGAACAAGCTGGTATTCGTCATCACCGATGAGCGTGGCGACGACGCGGACAAGCACCTGGAAAGCGTAATTGCCAGTTGCAAGCGAGCCAAGACACGCGTCTACACGATTGGGAATGCATCGATCTTCGGGCAAGAAAAGGGCTATGTTCTTTGGAAGTACGAAGACGGGTTTGAGGACTACCTGCCCGTCGATCAGGGGCCGGAAACCGCCTATCCCGAGGGGCTTCAGCTCCCCAGCTGGGGTGACGGAAACGACTGGCGTCTGAATCTGATGTCAGCCAGCTACGGCCCCTATGGGCTGACTCGCTTGAGTGCCGAGACGGGCGGCATGTACTTGGTCTCAGCGGAAAGCCGTGGCCCGAACTTTGACAAAGAGATCATGCGGAACTACTCGCCGGACTACCGCCCGATGCGGCAGGCCTGGGATGACATTCAGAAGAATGCGGCCAAGAAAGCACTCGTCGACACGGCGAGCCTGACTTACGACGAGAAGAAAGGCATTCGGAATCTGCCAGTTCCCGTGATGGTGTTCGGTGCCTACAACGACAATGTGCTTCGCGGAGAGATCATCGAAGCCCAGAAACCGGTTGCTGCGGTCGATTACGATATCAAGCGATTGCTGTCGGCTCTGGAAGCCGGTGAAAAGGATCGCGAGAAAATCCGCGAGCCTCGTTGGCGAGCTGCCTATGACCTGGGTATGGGCCGACTGCTGGCCTTAAGGGCACGGTACTTCGGCTACAACAATATGCTTGCCGCCATGCGTTCCACTCCCAAGACGTTCGCCCAGCCCACCAGCAACGAATGGAGACTCGTCCCCTCCACTCAGGTGGACTCCATCGACGTCAAGAAAATCACCGAGAAGGCTAAGAAGTACTTGCAGCGGGTGGTGGACGAACACACCGGTACGCCGTGGGCGATGCTGGCAGAGCGAGAATTGCGAATGGACATGGGCTGGTCATGGCAGGAGAGCAGTCGGCCCGTGCCACCGGGCATGGACGCTCGTGGGTTGGACGATGAAGAAGTAGCTCGCCTGATGCTGGCCGATGAGGAAGAAATGAAAAAAGCTCCGGTGGGCAAGCCCGCCCCACCCCGGGTCGAGCCGAAGCTGTAAGCGAAGGCCAGCCAAATCATGCAATCACGAAGAGCCTGCGAACACACCCGCAGGCTCTTTCTATTTTGGATCGGTGAGTCAGAATGAATTCAGGAACGATGAAAAATACAGAGGCTACGGGGTTGCGTGAAGAAAAGTGATGGATACAATATCTCTCCCCCAAGCAAAGGCGAGGGGCTGGCTCTTTGAAAACATGGTTGGTGACCCCGAGAAATATTTGGGAATCAGCGTTCGTATGATTGATCTCTCAGATTGATTCTGAGGAGAGGTCGGAAGTGGCTGGCTGAAATGAAAC
>JANPCU010000399.1:0-10683 GCA_031431195.1 Planctomycetota bacterium
GCAGTTCGTCTTGCCGGGGCAAAGCCTGAAGCCGCGACCGACCATCTGGTAGAACAGGCCGGGAGACAGGGTCGGTCGCAGCAGGACCACGCAGTCGACGTGGGGAGCATCGAACCCCGTGGTCAGAACGTTCACGTTGCACAGGAACTTCAGCGGCGGACGTTCGAACAGGCTGTTGCCTTTGTCACCGCGAAATCGAGCCAGCAGTTCATCGCGTTCCGCATCCGGTGTGTTGCCACATACGAACCCGCATTCGAGGCCGTGCTTCTCCTGGAGGATCTGGCAGACATGGCGTCCGTGTTGAACCCCAGCGGCGAAGATCAGGACTGCCTGACGATCCTTCGTCAGTTCGACGATCTCGGCACAGGCGGCCTCCACGAGTGCGGATTCGTCCATCGCCTGCTCAACTTCGCTGGCGACGAATTCACCCGCTCGGACGTGGAATGCGGAGGTATCCGCCTTCGCGATCCCGGCCTTGCTCGTGAGCTTCGACAGGAACCCGTCACGGATCAGTTCCCTGACACCGATTTCGTAACAGACGGCGTTGAGGAAATGGTCGTCACGGCAGATCGGTCCAGCATCGAGACGGAAGGGAGTAGCGGTAAACCCGATCACTCGCAGATGCGGACAGAGTGCCAGAGCCTCGCTGAGGAACTGGCGGTACATCCCTTCTCCCTCGGGCGCGATCAGATGGCACTCATCCACGAGGATCAGGTCGAACGCACCGAGTTCCGCCGCCCGCTGATAGACCGACTGAATCCCGGCCACGATCACCGCGTGCTCGGTATCACGCCGCTTGAGTCCCGCCGAGTAGACCCCGACAGGCAAGTCCGGGCAGACCTCGCGCAGCTTGTCGACCGACTGCTGCAGCAGCTCTTTGACGTGAGCCAGGACCAGCACGCGACCGTTCCAAGTCTCAACGGCATCACGACAGATCGTGGCCATCACGGGGGTCTTACCTCCACCCGTTGGGATCACGACGACCGGATTGGTGTCGTGGTTCCGCAGGTGGCGATAGACCGCCTCGACCGCGTTCTGCTGATAAGGACGAAGTGTCAGCATTCGTCACGGACCTCATACACGCGGACACGGGGCTTGAACCGACGACCATGCGGAGTGGTCGCGATCCACTCCCAGAACTGTTCGCGAACGATGTCGCACATCAGCTCGCAGGCCTCGTCGGGGGAGAGGTCGTGTTCCGTCCCGTCGTCGCCGGTGACCTGGAGGCGCGAGACCGACTCGACGAGCGTGTCGTACTGGTCCCGCTCGTCTTCGAAGTCGTCGATGATGTCGTTGGCATGCATGGCGTGTTTTGCTCTTGATGGGTTAAGACGCGGTGGAATGGTCAGATGAAGCTGTGGGATTGGTGTTGAGAGAAGCGATGGGTGATGAGGTCTGTGTGACCGGGGTTCCTCGGCGGCAATCACGGCACTCTCGCCCCACGCCGAGTGGTTGGTCTCTCGCCTTGGTGAAGTCAGCGAGTGGCTTGATTCGCCCGCAATAGGAGCAGACTTGTGCATCGACATCCGTATCCTGGCCGATGCCGATCACCAGTTGCGGATCGTGCTTCACGATCTCCCAATCCAGGCGTCGAATGCAGTACCATCGATCATCGACGGGCAGCGCGTCTTTGACGGCGTCACAGACCAAGTCGACGACGTTGACCGCGTCCCCCCGGTGGTTGGGCTTCTGCACGAGAATGTCGAGCCACACTTTGTTGTGCGCGACTTTCTGCTGACCCAATCCCAGTCGTAAGGCCAGCGCGATCTCGGATCTCTTCGCTTTGGCCTCACGCCGCAATGTGATGTGATTGGCACCGGTCAATGCGTAGATGTGGTTCTTGGATGCGGAGTAGTCGAATGGTACGGCGACCCGCAGCATCCAGAGCAATCCCGGTTCGCTGACGAACGATGTCTGAATCTCGCGACGGAGACGCTGGTTGGTGGCCATGCCCTTTTCGCGGCAGGAACGGCTTCGTCGTTTTCTCAACCCACTCCAGCGTGAGGCCTGAACGGTGGATGGTGGATGACTGTGAGACCATCGGCGTTTGCGTTTCAAGTTCCGAGTCTGTGAGCACTGCGGACAGTAGCGTTGTGAGGGACCAGTCCGAGCGCAGGACTGTTGGCAGTCTTGGCACACAATCGTTTTCATGGCGTGTTTCCAAAGAGGCCATCAGCCCATCCCGCGTCCAGGAGAAGACGCGGCGTGGAACGCTGGGTAGCCGACATCTCTGAAGACAGAGATCGCGTTCGATGGGCTGATGGCACAGGTCAGAGCCTGGCTACCGCAAGAACTGCCCCTTACAGAAAGGACATAGCAATGTCCCCGGGGCAGCTGTCAGTTTCGCTTCCAGGGAGCGCCCAGCGATCCCGAGGGGCCGACTGGTCCAGGGGCACCGACCGGAGCCTGCACTCCGGGTCGTGGTGCCAAGCAGGTCGGGGGAGGTGCGAATCCCGGAGCCGTCGGTTGAGCCGCGTTCCGACCGCGATACCCCTTGATCACGTTCGACTGTTCATCGTTGTCCGACCGCTTCTCGGTCCGCACCTTGACCAGCAACGGCAGGTCATGCATCTGGCAGCTGTCGCTGGGTTCCATCACACCGATGGCCCGGCAGATGGCCGAGAGTGTGGCCCGGGCGATCTTGACCGCGACCTCGCTGGGGTTGTTGAGGTTCAGCCGTTCCCAGAGCTTGCGCCCCTTGTACGGGCCATCGATGACCTCGAACTCCAGTTGCAGGTACGAACCAGTCCCGGCCTTGGTCGGCTTCTCTTCGGAAGCGGTGACGACACACAGATATTCCCCAGCGGGGATCGGATCGAACGAATCGCTCGGTTCGACAGAGTTGGCATTGAATCCACGCAGATCAGACATGAGAGAACTCCAGAAGGAAGTGATGTGAGTGAGGTCTGCGCGCACCGGGAGCGCAGTGGGTCTTGGGGATGAATAGCCACGGGCGAATTGCCGGGGGCCGAAAGCAGTAACAGAACTACGCGGTCAGATTCGCGTACTGGGCATACACCCGGTAATCGAGCGGCAGCTCTTCGGGCAAACTCAAGCGGTTCTTCGCCATGTGAGCCGGACGCTCGGTGGTCCGCAGGATGCGATCCCCGGTGCCGATCCCCCGCGTGCGAGTGTTGTCGAACCCTTCATCCGTCTGCCGCGTATGGACCTTATAGGTCGCGAACAACACCTCGTCGCTCCACTCCTGGATCAGAGCGGAGGCATGCTTGTTCAGGCGCGGCGAGTACCGATCGTAAGCGTCCGTCTCCGGGTTCTCGAACCGCTCGATTTTCGCATGGGCCAGCAGGACGATCATCATCTGGCGCTCGTTCCGCAGAGCATTGAGTCCCTCCATGATCTCCTGCCACGGCTCCAGCGCGTAGGTGTAACCCTTGCTGAACCCGTAGTCCTCGATCGAGGTCACGAGCCGCGCCTTCTCGGTCGTGGGCTTCCGCCTGACGACCTCGGTCCAGATCAGCCGCTCCAGCCAATCGAGGCTGTCGATCACCAGCGTCTGGTACTCGTGAGCATCGGTGTAGAGGGCCATCAACGCGGCCATCACTTCTTCGAACGATTTGGCGAGCGGGAACCGGGGTGCATCGAGGTTGGCCAGACCATCCTCAGTCTGAATGAAGATCGGATACGGAGCCATCGCCCCAAACGTACTCTTCCCGATCCCATGCACCCCATACAGCATCACCCGCCGTGGTTTCTCAGAACGTCCCGTTTGAACGGCTTGCAGCAGACTCATCTCTGTCCTTTCGTGAAGTGTCATTTGTGTGTCCCTCTATTATTGATCTACCGATTTTTGAGGGAGGGCGGCGGAGGTTTTTTGAGAATTGTTGTTCGTTACAAATCATGCCTCCGTGGAATGCACACACCTTCTCCATCAACACCCCAGCGCATGAACGATTCCCGGAGTTCCTTGATGGCGTCGCGGAGGGTGCTGCGTGGCACCTTCAACTCGCGAGCCAGTTCCGAGGGCGACAACTCCATCAGCTGCATCGCCAACGTGGCTTGCTCGGGAGGCAGGTGATCGATGACGACTGCGACATCCTCAGTCAGATCGGTCGTTGCGGTATGGTGCCGATGGGGCTGTCCATTGAGGCGAGACAGATCCTCGGGCAACACGAGTTGTGCCAGCGAGGTTTCTTCCTGATCCGGTCCAGCCACCAGCGTGGACAACGAATCCGTCTCCATTGCCCGTGTCCGTTCGCGGATCTGGCCGGGTGTGAATCGGTCCAGGATTTCCCGTTCCACGATCGTGAACACAAAGACATTCCAGTGTCCACGACTCGGGTCGAACATGTGCAGCGATTGCATGATCGCAATCCGGAGATCCTGCTCCAGATCGTCGCGATCGGATTCGCTGAACCCCCGGCAGCACGACACCTGAAACGCCCGGTGGCGAATCCGTCTTCCTGCGTACCCCTTGGTCAACTCTCGTCCGAGATCTGTCGGAACCCCATTCTTGTTCAGAGGGGTCTTCTTGGGCTGGCGAGCCATTTCCACTACTCCACTGCGGTTGATTGAGAAGCAGTGCCCGTTGCACCGCTTTCAATCGCCGGGTGGGTTTCCGGAAAAGAACTCGCCCTGTTTGTGAAACAGTCGCAAATCGCTTCTGGATCAGTGATTACGATTTCCAGAATCCTCAGATTCTGTTTCAGGAAAAGAACTCACCTGAAACATCACGACTGATTTCGCGATCAGCCCCAGCCAGAAAATCATCAAAAAATGTTTGACAGCGCATTTCCCCGAAACTAGACTTCCGTTCAGTATTCGAGCCACGGGTAAGGAATGCCAAATCTGGCTCGAATTGACGACCATGTCCGGCTGGGCCGGCCGCATGCTGACCGCTGTAGGAGTCAGCACCGGTAGTTTTTGTGCGACGATGATTCGTTCGGCGCTCCGCGAGCGGTTCCTCAACCGGAACCCGCTATTTGCGAGTCGGCTCCGTCGATCGTTCCCGACCACCCACGCTTGGGATGGGTGAAGCCACAGCTACCTCTTTATCGCTTTTTTGTGTGGTCCCGCCCCGGTCTCAGCGTCCGTGCTGCGCATGGCGGCGGTGTAGGAACATGTCCTCAAGGAGGAGATCTCCATTATCCCGAGGTCTACGAGGTCAAGACGATGTCTCGTCAGTTTTCACTGCCCACTGTCATTCGGATGGTCCACAAAGAACTCCTGGCTCAGTTCTTCATTCAACTGAAAAACCCCTGCTGGGGGTTGAATTGGAACGAACGCCCCCGACGGCATGTCGATTCGATTCTGCAATGTCTGGACTGCTTCGAACCGAAGCAGCGCGAAGCTGCGGAACTGATCCTCCGCAACGTGTTCGACTTGGCGTGCCCCACGGGAATTCTCGCCATTCGAGATGCCGCGAAGATGCTCCAGCCTGCGCTGCTGCAGAAGCTGCCCGACTCGATCAACCTGTACTGTCAGGCGATGTGGACCTGGTTGAACGCTCCGGAGGTGTTCGAACAGGCACTGATGTATCTGGAGCTGGATGAACTCTCTTGGTGGAGCAAACGCAACGATCTGCCGCAAGTCACTCCTCGATTGGATGCGGAGGCGCTCGAGTGGTTCGCACGGGATGTCTCACAACTCCTGGAAGAGAATCAGGGACGTGGCCAGCATTGCACCATCGAGCATCTGAATCGTGACCGGAACGTGGACTACTTCTTTTGCTTTCCCGACGACTACGTGAAAACCATCACGGTTCACAACCAGGCGGGGAAACTCACAACCAAGACTCTGCGTGAGACGTTCGAGATTGTGTTCGCCTATACCCGGTCCACGGGCACACTGGAGCTGTCAGCCCGGTTGAACAAGCAACTCAAGCAACAACTTGAGGAATCGTTCGCCTGGCATGTCCTGGAGGAGCAGATCGGCCCCCGGAGTCGCGAACGCGTCTTTGATCTGAATCAACTGAAACGCAGCGAGTTCCAACTGGAAACGGACCCCGCTGATCAAGTGGTGGCCTGCCTCCGAAAGCTCCGACTCGATTTGCCCGACCGCATGCAGAGCATCACGCTGGAGTCCAAGGGCGGCTCGCGGGACGCCATGCAACACATGGTCGACGAGTGTCTGAATCGGGAACGATTGTCGCTCGACGAGTTGGAAGTCTCCCAGGCCCAGTTCCAACTGCATTTTGCCAGTACCACGCATCGCGGACGGGGGACAATGACCTTCGATGTGGCTCATCCCGACCGCTGCAACCTGCGTCGCCATCGGCCCGAGCGTGTGGCTGTGGCTCAAAAGCACCTCAAGCTGTGGAACGTTGTCCGATGATCACACCCGTCGTCAACCCGTGGGCAGAGTGGCTGCGGCTGGTGGAATGGGACCGCATGCAGATTGGTCCCGACCGGACGGAATGCTGGCCGGACTCGGCGACGGAGTATTTCGAGAGCCAGCAACTCATCGAGGATGTCCCAGCTGCCGGGTCATTGGAGTGTCCGCATTGCCAGGATGGCGAGGGCCACACAGTGTTGCGGCACGACCACCCGCTGACCGGTGAGCCGCTCGCCAAACTGCTCTGCCCAGTCTGTGGGCCGGTCAGGATCCGGCTGGAGGATCTCCGGCGCTGGCGACTGAACTGGTCAGCCCTGGTTCCCATATTGTCTCAGGGGCTGCAACTGCGGGGTCAACCTCAGCAGATTGTCCCGGATCGGCTCTGGCAACTAGGCAAGGGCTATTGGTCCGGTCGTCCAGCGACGCTGTTCCTCGGTCGAGGCATGCATCGCCACGACGCGACGCAACTGGTGGATACGGTGGCCCGGTTCACCAACGCGCTGATCCTGATCCCACAGCGCACTCCCCAGAATCCGCTACCGCATCCGGTGTTGACCTTGGATCTGGTGGCTGAATGGCGCGATGGCGAGTTGGTGTTCGATGAGGAGTTCCTGGCCGGGCAATCGACCACGCCGCGAACGGATGCGGAGAGATCGCCGACCAAGAGTCCTCCCAAGAAGGAAGGTCATCGGGCTGCGGTTCGCCTGCGACTGAAAGGGGAATTCGATGCTCACGTCCGGTCCTGTCGCAGTCATGTCCAATCGGCGCTCGACTTCGGTCGGAGTCCGACCCTGCTGCCGTTTCCCAGTTTCGACACCCTGGCCGAGCGGTGTGGGACAAGTAAGGCCACGATCAGTCGCTGTCTCAAGGATGACGAGGAATTGAAGCAGATGTGCCAGGCCGCACGCGATCTGTTTCAGCAGTTCGGTTCGGAGGATGACGAAGAATGAAAATCTTTCAGAAAGCTCCGCCGCCCTCGACGAAAAATCGGTAGATCAATAATAGGGGGACACAAAATCGCACTCCCCGCACGCACTCATCCGGGGAGGCTGATTTGGTCACGGAGCATGATCTGCCGCGTCTCTTTTCGCCCGACAGGGAAGCCGAGAATCCGAAGGATCGCATTGGCGACACCAAGCCGCCGCTGCATCTGATCCCACCCGCCGCCGAGATCCTCGAAGCGGTGGTGATGGGATTGGGTGCTCGCAAATACGGTGGTCCTTACAACTGGCGGACCGCGCCGATCCGGGCCACCGTATACATCGCAGCAGCGAAACGCCACCTCGCACAGTGGCTGGATGGTCAGGATGATGATGCCGAGAGCGGTGTGTCGCACCTCGCTCATGCGCGGGCCTGTCTGGGCATTCTGCTCGATGCGCAAGTCTGTCAGCGGCTGATCGACGATCGCCCTGTTCCCGGTGTCGCTCACGAACTGATCGTTCTGCACACGACCGCTAACAAGGAGCGGTCCGAGTGAAGCGATCGATTGTGCATGAGGCCGCTCTGCGTTACGCGGAGTTGGGCTATCCGGTCTTTCCGTGCGTCTCTGGCGACAAGACGCCGCAGACGACGCATGGGTACAAGGATGCCTCCACCGATCCGGATCAGATCGATCGTTGGTGGACCCAGAAGCCGTCTTCGAACATCGGCATCCCGACGGATGGTCTGCTCGTTCTCGACATTGATGTCGAAGCCACCTGGCTGAATGACGACCTCGATCGCCAGGTCGAGTTGGCTGTCGCCCCGATGGCGCTCACCCCTTCGGGTGGTCGGCACTACGTCTACCGGCAACCGGCGGGCAAGGCTTGGAGAAACACGCAAAGCGAGATCGCTCCGCACGTCGACACCCGAGCCAACGGCGGTCTGTTCGTCGTGCCGCCCTCAGCCCTTCCCGGCCGCAAGGTCTACCACTGGGCACCGGGCTATGAACTCGACGTGTCTCCGGACCAGTTGCCGGAACCACCAGACTGGCTGATCACGCTTCTCGACAAGACCGACCCAGACGCCACGTCGTCGCCCGGTTCGCCCCGTGTGGCCAACAGCTCCGTACCGGGGAACCCAATCCCCGAGGGGCAACGGAACGGCACACTGGCCCGCTTGGGCGGCAACATGCGTCGCTCTGGCATGACGCAGTCCGAGATCGAATCCGCTCTGCAACGGGTCAACCTCGATCGCTGCATTCCTCCGCTCAATTCCGGTGAAGTTCAGCGCGTCGCCGCGAGTGTGGCCCGCTACGAGCCGGACTCAGTCTCCGTCGCCCTGGTCGAGAATCACTGGGATCAGATGATGTCCGGTCAGAAGCCGGACCCGTTCGCGTTCGAGACGATCACCTCGCCCGAACTCAACGCCGCTGACTATCGGCAGGAATACCTGATCGAGAACGTGATGGTGCGTGGCCAGCCCATGATCGTGGCTGGGCCCAGGAAGTCGCTCAAGACGAACTCCTGTATCGACATGGCCCTCGCACTGGGTAGCGGAGGTCTGTTCCTCGGACACTTCAACGTTCACAACGCGGTGCGCGTCGGGATGATGTCCGCCGAGTCTGGCCCCGCGACAATTCAGGAAACAGCTCGCCGCATCGCGCTCACCAAGGGGATCGACCTCAACCACCTTGACACAGTGGTCTGGTCCTTGCAAGTCCCTCAACTCGACAACATCCAACAAGTCGATGCCCTCAAGCGCTGGGTGACCGGCAACGCACTCGACGTGCTGATCCTCGACCCGACGTACCTGATGATGCTCGGCATCGGTCAGGACGCGGGCAATCTCTTCGTCGTCGGTCGCTATCTGCAGGCGATCGCCGATCTGGTCCGGGAAACCGGCGTCACGCCGATCCTCTGCCATCACCTGCGCAAGGGGATGACCGAACCGTTCGAACCTGCCGAACTCGAAGACATCGCTTGGGCAGGTTTCCAGGAGTTCACTCGTCAGTGGCTGCTGCTCAACCGCCGCAGCCGCTACGAGCCCGACAATCCCGGCGTCCACGAACTCTGGATGAACGTCGGCGGCAGCGCTGGCCACTCCGGGCAGTACGCCCTCGACATCGAGGAAGGCTCGATCAGCGATCCCGGTGGACGCCGCTGGAGCGTCGAAGTCATCACGACTGGTGAAGCCTACTCGCGTCGTGCGGATGCCACCGAGGATCGTGAGGAAGATCGCAAGCAGCGTAAGAAGCATTCGCGTGAGGATAAGCAGCGAGAGGCTGTCCTGGAAGCACTCAGCGAGTATCCGGAAGGGGAAACGCCTCGCACGATCCGCGACTCATCAGGCTTCGGGAGCACTGTGACGAATCGTTGGCTCGCCACTCTCGTAGAAGAGGGCCTCGTCGAGGAGTGCCCCATTCTCAAGAACAAACGTAACGAGACCGGGTTCCGGTTGAAGACCCCCTCCACGACCGCATGACGGTGGGGGTACGGTAATCCCGGCGGTCCAGACCACCGAACAGCGCGGTGGGGGTACGGTGGGAAAAACTACTTTCCCACCGGGGTGCGCGGTGGGGGTGGGACAGCCCCCTATAAGGGGGGCGTCCCACCACCACCCACCGCTAGACCGGCGGTACGGAATCAATCGATATCGAGCGCGATGAACGTAGATCAGTCAGTCACAAACACATTCCTTTCCGTGGATCAATGGACTCTCAACATGCCCCTGACCTTTGAAGAACTCTCGGAACAAGTCGCTGCCAGCAGGCAGGCACCCATCCCGATTGATGAACTCAGCGAGATGATCGCGAGATGCCGAAAGGCCACTCCCGGTGGCTGGTGTTACGCCATCGAACGGTTCGGATTCACAATCGGTGGTCCGATCTGCTACATGGACGAAAACAACAAGATGGTCGTGGGCACGTCCGGAGACTGGGGGCCAACAGCCGATCCGGAATGCGATGCCGAGTTCATCGCCCACGCCCGCATGGATCTGCCCCGCCTGCTGGTCGAGGTGATGCGACTGCGTGGCCTCAATCCACCCGACCTCGACGCCTTGCAGTTCGGAGCATCCTGATGCCTCAGTCTGCCAGAAGGGAGGCTACCCCATTCCGGGTGCCAGGCAGGCAGAGAACCGCGTACATTCGTAGGTACTCCCCCGGCCAAGGGCGTCTGAGATACCAGGGGGAACCGTGGTGGTCATAGACAAAGTTTCTTTCGGTGGGAGTGTTTTTTTCGATTCACGGTAAACGACCTACCGCCAACCGGTTACGAAGGAATTCCTGTGACAGTCGCCAACCTGCTGAATCGAGAACCATTGGCGTTCCCTCTGCTGACTTCAATCGCCAGGACTGCCAAGGGACCGAATCGGCCCGTTCCCTACGCTCCCGCCACCTGGCTGGACGTGCCTCCCAATGACCGGAATCGTGCCCGCTGGTCGCGACTCGTTCGCCGCATGGAAACGCTGTGC
>JANPCU010000400.1:0-12699 GCA_031431195.1 Planctomycetota bacterium
CTTTGCACCACTCGGGGGACTGCTGGTGATAACACCCCGGCTCACGCCGGGGGCTCGCCATTCAAATGCCCCTGGGGGCATGGACCGGCGCAGAGACCTCCAGTAAGTCCACGGCGGGATGACCGTCGCAGAAGATCGTCGCCATCCGGCCGTAAACCGGGGACGCATCGCGGAGTTGGAGGTGCTTCCGCAGAGCCGGTCCCGGAGTGATCTTCAGGATCGCCCCCAGATCGATGTGCCGCAGCACATTGTGTTTGATGAGGACGCGGCCCAGTGGGAGTTGCTTGGCCAGAATCTCGGCCTTGACCGCTGGTGTCACGTAGGTGAAGTCGAACCGTACCAACCCGAACTGGACCACCTCGTTCGTGCCACTCCGAGTGAGCAAAATCTCGCGGTTGTACAGCGGCTCTTGCAGCTCTTCAAATGCCACCCGCACGTCCACACCGCAGCGATGAAACTCTTCCATCGCCACCGTCATGTGGTGATCGTGGACTAGCAATAACTTGTACGGCTCCGGCGTGGTGGACGCGGGGATGTGTTCGACCTTCTCGAACAGCTGATTCCCGTCCGGAAAGAGAGAGGCTAGTTTTGTGAGTTCGTCGAGGGGGTTCATGGGGAGTCGGGAGTCGGGTGACTAGAGTCGGGAGCCAGAGGGGAGCCGCAGTCGGAGGGGAGGAGAGGTCTGGCTACCGACTCCCGACATCCGACTCCCGACTTGCTTACAGCGGCTTGATCGGAGCATCGAGCGGCTTGGCGGGAGCAGGCTCTTCTTGAGCGGGAGCTGTCTCATCGGGGTCTGCTTCACCCTCCCAGGTCAGGCGGAAGTCCTGGCTGCTGACGCGCAGCAACATGACGCCACTGGGGAGACGTACCCATCCTTCGCCCGTGCCGCCAGATCGCGTGACTTCTGCGGAGTGCGCGGGTTCACCAGTACTGCGGCTCAGGAACTCCAGCTTGGTGTACGACTTCGCGGGCTTGTCGGGGATCTCCTTCCGGCGATGCACGGCATAGGCCAGCATGCCGCTCCCCACCGGCAGGTTCGGTCGGAACAGCTGTTGTTCGAGTGGACGCGACCACTGAATCAGGCCGCCGTGGCGATCCAGGGCCACGACCAGACCATTCACTCGCACGGCACGACCGTGAGGGAGGCTGGCTTCCGTGATCAGCTCCTGACCCGGGATCGGTGGGTGCCACGTATGAACGTACAGCCGATCCCGATCCGAGTGGACTGTGAACTCCTTGGGAGCCACACTTTGGCCCGGAAGCGCCGCCTTCCAGAGTGGCTTGCCTGTCCGTTCGTCCAGAATTTGGAGTGTCCCATCCGGTTCCAGAAACGCGAGGTCGGCCCCATCCACAGGGGCCCAAATGGTTCCCGCTGCGAGAGTGACGCTCCAGGCATCCTGGTCAGTCACCGGATCGTACATGGCCCACGTCTGACGCGCGGGCGAGGTGCCCGTGCCCGGTTCTGTGCGAGTCACCAGGAAGAGCCGCCCCCAATCCGCGCGCTGGCGTTCGACGCGGCCTTGAGGCATGGTCCGCTCGGCGATTTGAGTTCCATCCGCCGCGTGAAGCACAATGAGGCGATCCAGCAGCGGCGGGATCAGGATCACGTACTCCGAATCGGCACAGATCTCGGAACCGGGCGAGACACCACTCCGCTTCCACTGGATCTTCGAGTCGAGAGTCTGGGGCTGGACTGCGTACAGATCGCTTCCCGAAAGGTAACACAGCGTGTCATAGGTCAACGGTCCGACATTGCCAAGATACGTTCCGTCAACATTCGAATAGATCGTGTCGCGGACGGCGGGCTTGCCACCGGGCTGAGCCTGACCACGATTGAACGCATTTAGATTATTGCCATTCGTGTTCTGAGAGAACGTCGCCTTGAACCGGGTCTGGAATTGATTCCCGCCGGTATCCATCGGGCTGATGACTGCGAATCGATCCCGAAAGGCCAGCAGCACCAGCTGAGCGTCGGTCTGGACGTACCGCAGCTGATTTGCCTGCATGATCTCACCGAGCGAATCGAGATTCAGCGTGTGACGCACTCGCCCACTGCCATCGGCGCACTGTGCAGTGCGAGTCGGATTGTACTCCACACTGAACAGCCAATCAGAATACGGGCCACGTCGGGAGCCCAGCACCGGAAACAAGTCCCGCTGTGTCACAGAAGTCCCGGCATTTTTTGCCGCAAACGTGGGGGCAGTGACTGGCCGTTCCAGCACCGCCAGCAACGGACTGAAGAGAGTCTCTTGGCGAAGCCGTTCCAGAAGAGCGACGCCAGTGACACCTGGCTCGCACTCGATGTTCGCCAGATCGTGTTGAAGTTCATTCACGAGATGACCGATGAAGGTCGTCCGCTTCTGCGTCAACTCCTGACGCATCAATTGAGCCACCGCCGGACCACGCTGCGTCAGGTCAGATGACTCACTGAGTGTCCACAAGATCCGATCGGTCTTGAATCGATCCAGTCCATTGCTGCGTGCCAACTCCAGATGCAGCTGCGGGGCGAGATCGATCCCCAGGACACTCGCGTAGTGAGGTTTCACTGCGGGTTCCTGGGCCGCGATCACCTCGTTCAGCGACAACCGCATCTGGTGACGGAGAGCTTCACTGGCCAATGATTGCAGATGGGTCAGTCGACCTCGTAGCCAGCGGTCATCACGGACGCGGTGGTCAAAAGACATTTCGATTAAGTCGTTGGACTGGCCGACTTCCTGGACCAGATCGAGGTATTCTCTAAACGCCTCCAGGGTTTCGCCCGACTTTTCCAGCCCCTCGGCATTGAGGCGATTGAGCAGCCGTCGCTGGTCTGGATCAGTGACCGTCTTCTTGAGGTCCGCCACAATTCCCTTCGAACCCGCATAGTCGGCCTTCAGTCGTTCGAGCAGCGACCAGACGAGCAACCTCCGCGTCGGCGGCGATTCCTGCAACTGAAGTGACTCTTGCAGGAGGGCGACCGCCTCGGGCTCGCGACCCTGAAACAGGAGTAGTTCTCCCTGCTCGGCCAAGGCACTCGCGCGGGTGTTGGCGTCATCCCAAGTGCGGGCAATCTCCGCCGACATCTCGCTCAGTGATCGCAGGCCGACCACCTCGGTCGTAGTTTGCATCAGTAGCTGATCGTCTGCCGCCACCAGGCTTCCCGCTGTGTGAGCGGGATTGATGCTGGAACGGGCGAGAATCCGCCCGGTCTTCATCTGAATCGAGAGGATCTCGTGCGTGGAGACCGGGAGCAAATACTGACCTCCGCTGACCACCCCGCGTCCGGTGGGGGAGGGAATCTCCTGGCTCCACTTCACCTTGCCGTCACTGAGGTTCACCGCTTGCAGGCTCTTGTCACCAGCGATCAGGCACTGCCTCTCGGTGCAAGCCGCAATGAACAGCCCCTCGCCGCGAGGGCGCTCCCACAGCGTCTTGCCCGTCTCCATCTCCAGACAGTAGAGCATGTTGTTGTCGGGGGTGGGCAGTAAAATGCGACCCGCCGTTAGTACGGGATTGGCATCGAACCAGCGCCGCTCCTGCACGATGGTGTCCAGCTGGGCCTCGTTACCCATCCGCCCTCCATTCATACGGATCTGGATCATGCGAGCAAAACGCGGGTCAGTGGTCAAACTGCGAGACTGATATTGCTGAAACCACTCCACCCGGCGACGCAGTGGATCAACTGCCACGACGATTCCATCCGCTGTCGGGCAGATCAACAACCCTCCGGCATACGAGGGGGACAAGCCGTGCATCCGTCGAGACAGGTCATGAGCGATCGGGACAGCGGGATTCAACAAGGGCAACGACCAGACCACTTCTCCCGTCTCCGGGGCGAGCGAGAACAGTCGAATCTGTCCTTGATGCTCGGCCAGCGAAAAAATCTGTCCATCCACGGCCAAGGGAGCCCCCAGAAAGAACGCACCGACGAGTCGACGCGAGGCACTCGTCACTTGGCCGTCTTCATCCAGCGGAGTGGCCACTGATGGTCCCCCGGATTCCCACTTCAGCAGTCCGGTTTGCAGGTCGTAGGCCAGCAGCCGGTTATCGCTCGTCGGGGTGAGTTCAAACCGACCGGGTTGAGCTCGATTGCGCATGAACATGTTCTGGGGCTGGGCCGCCCCCGTCATCCCCGTACCCGAAATCGCGTAGACTCGTTGACCATCGCTGGCCAGCGATGAGCCCGTTTGGTTGAGCCAGGCCCGCTGGCTCAGGTACATCTCGACGAGGCGGTCATGTGGAGCATTGGAGCCGGGCTCGACGTAATTGCGTCTCGTCCAATACAGAAACGTATCGTCCTCAACCACGCCCGACCAGCGAATGTTCCCCGTCCGGGCGTCCAGCGCTTTGACAGACCCGATCCCCTGCACCAGCACGGTTTCTCCGTCCACCAGCGGCGAGCCAATCACCAGCGGCGTCGTCTTGGAGACCTCCCCGCGCTCGGTCCGCAGATATTTGCTCTCCAGGGATTTGAGGATCGAGAGAAATTTCTCGTCGTACCCCGTATCGTAAACGTCGAAAGAGTCGATCAGGGGATACGCCCAACTGCCGCGTTGCAGTGGCGACACCAGAGGGCCATCTCCCCAGCGACGCGGGTGCCCGCCACTCATGCGCCAGTCGTCGAATCGATGCGGCACCAGCGGCACGACGGGACCGAACACTTTGTTCAGCCAAGCCGCATCCCCGGTCTCCGGGGGAGTCAACAGCTTCCCCTCGAACTCCAGCGGCGAGGTCTTCGCTAAAGGGCTGAGTTCGCGAACGTACTCGACCGCTTGATCGGGCTGACCGGCGAGCGTCCACGCGCGGCAGATGAGGATCAACCGGGTCGTCCGCTCGGGTCCGACCGGAGTCGAGGGCAGCAGTAGCTCCCACAACCGAGCCGCGAGCGCCGTCTCGCCTTGATCGAAGGCGCTCTCGCCCGCCAACTCGGTGGCCTCAGCTGCGGCGAGTGTCAGTGGATAAATCCGGATGATCGCCAGCAGTTCTGCCAGGTCGCCACTGCTTCGGGCCTGGGCCAGTCGCTGAGCCGCCAACGATTCGTAGCGTCGACGGTAACTCTCCACCGCCTCGGGAGGCATCGCCCGCAACAGCAACTCCGCACGATTCAGCAGGCTCCCCGGGGTCTGGCCGATGGGCAGATCGAAGAAGTCTTCCTCCTGTTCCAGAAGCGGCTGGAGAATGTCCATGGCCCCTTCGTGGTCGCCGCTGGAGAGAAGTGCCTGGACCTCCTCCAGTTCTGAGAGCACTTGCGGCTCATGCGGCAACCGCTGTCGCAGAATCTCCTCCGGGGTCAGCGGCTCCCCAGTCGGGAATTGAGCTCGAAGTTGAGCCAGTAGCGGAGCGGGTGCTGCGAGCCACAATCCCCAGCACAGCGCGGCACACGCCCACACCTTCAGCGGTCGTCCGAGACCTGCCATCGTTGCCACTCCTGGAAGACCGGGACCGCTCGCCACTCCGCCAGCTGGCCCCTGCCTGGAAAGACAGAGCAAAATAGGGCCGGCAGGAGTCGAACCCGCGACCAAGCGATTATGAGTCGCCTGCTCTAACCGCTGAGCTACGGCCCCCTCCACACATCCGCGAACGGATATGAAGATGTTTATCGTACGTTTCTCATCAAGATTTCTCCAGTGCGGTTCGGGCGAGATGTCCGCTGCTTAGCCGTCGTGTTTATCTGACGCATCTCTCCCAGCCTCGTCACAATCAGTCTCCTGTCTAAGATGTGAACTGATAGGTGCATCAGAAAATTCGGCAGAGTTTCACCACGAATTCTAGTCACCTGGAGAACGCGACCCATGAGATCACCATATCTGGTGTCTGGGAAATTGCAAACGCAGAAGACGCGGAGGGCGCAGAGAAAGGCCTGCCTTCGGAACTCTGCGTCCTCCGCGCCCTCTGCGTTTCCAATTCTGCTTGTCCCTGGAGTGCGCTGTTTCGCCTCCGGATGCCGCGAGAATCTGGACTGGGAGGGGCTTTTGGTTTGAGAGGCTGCCGACTTTCCTGCTGCACACACTGTGGACTGGTGTATGCATCAGAAAAGTAGGTCGTGGCAGAAAATCGCCACGGAGGCGGCAGCGTGACTTGATTCTGACACTCTGTTCCAACGGCTGGCAGAGAGATGACACAGAGAAAGCCCGGAGTTTTTTGAGCCGCAGATGAACACGGATGAACACAGATCAGAGATGGGTCGCGGACGATGTTTTCTCATGGTTGAGCCTCTTCATCCGTGTTCATCTGCGGCTCCCCCTTTTGAGTCATGACGCACTGCGGGAAACAGCTGCCGACTTTTCTGCTGCACACACTGTGGACTGCACCTCAATTCCATCGGTTGCGACTGAGCAGTTTATTCCGGAAGATGTCCAAAATCGACATTCCATGGCCAACCGACATTCCGATTCCGGGACGCAAGATGAGTTCAGTGATTGCATCACGACACATGACGTGGGTGGCCTTGGTCTGGGGACTCGCTCTCTCGACTCCCGTGGTTGCTCAGACACTCGAAGACCAGCTGCGAAGCGTCCCTGCCTCGTTGTTGGCAACCCAGGCGAAGCTGGAAGGCGATGCGGTCCGGGGGGCGATTGTCTTTCATCAGCAGCAGATGGCCTGCTCGAAGTGCCACTCGGTCACGGGGGCAGCCGTCTCTGTGCTGGGCCCCGATCTGACTTTACCTGACAAAAACATGACGGATGAGACGATCGTGGAGTCGGTGCTCACGCCCTCGAAGGTGATTCGTAAAGGGTTCGAGTCGGTCGTTGTGGCCACCGTCGAAGGGAAGACTCTCGCGGGGATTGTCGTCGAGCGGACACCGGAGAAGCTGGTGCTGCGGGATGCGTCACGTCTGGGAGAACTGGTCACGTTAACCAAGGCCGACATTGATGAAATCAAAGATAACCCGCTGTCCCTGATGCCCGCCGGGCAAGTCAACCAACTTGCCAGCCGCCAGCAGTTTCTCGACCTGATCCGCTATCTCATCGAGATTCGCGAGCAGGGACCGAACCGGGCCCAGGAGCTGCAACCCTCGCCCGCGCTGTTGACGTTTACGATCCCGGAGTACGAACAGCACCTTGACCATGCGGGGCTAATCCAGGATTGGAACGGTAAGTCACTGAAACGCGGCGAGGCGATCTACCAGCGTGTCTGTGCGAACTGCCACGGGACGAAGGATCGGCTCGGTTCGCTGCCGAACTCGCTCCGCTTCGCCGAGGGGAAGTTCAAGAACGGCAGCGAGCCACTGGCCATGTACCAGACGCTGACGCGCGGGTTCGGGTTGATGGCCCCGCAGACGTGGATGGTGCCCTCGCAGAAATACGATGTGATTCACTACATCCGCGAGACCTACCTCAAACCGCACAATCCGTCGCAGTTCGTGGCCGTCGACGAGGCGTACCTCGCCCGACTACCGCAAGGCGACACGCGCGGCCCCGAGCCGAGCCTGATCGAACCGTGGTCGGCCATGGACTACGGTCCGCAACTGACGCACACGTATGAGATCCATGGAGCGACGAAGAATCTCGCCTACAAGGGAATTGCGGTTCGCCTCGACCCCGGCGCGGGCGGCGTCTCGCGCGGGCGGCACTGGATGATCTTTGACACTGACACGATGCGAATGGCCGCCCAGTGGAACGCGGGCAAGTCGGGCGAGCAGTTCATCGATTGGCGTGGCATCCAACTGAACGGCGAACACCAGGTCCACCCGCACGTTGTTGGTCCGGTCACGGCCTCGAACTCGACCGGACCCGGCTGGGCCGACCCGCAGAGTGGATCATTCACCGATGACCGCCGCGTCGAGGGACGCGATGGCCTGCGGTATGGCCCGCTGCCTCGTGATTGGTCGCGATATCGCGGCATGTACTACCACGGGCAGAACGTGATCCTGTCGTACTCGGTCGGGAAGACGGATGTTTTGGAGATGCCCCGGGTGCAGGCAGCGGAGGAGCCGGGAAGCCAGCCGCTCTTCCTGCGGACCTTTGAGATCGGCCCGCGCGATCGCGAGTTGGTCCTGCAAGTTGCCGAGCAACCCGTCCCGACCGGAGTGGTGCCGCTGCTGTCTACTGCTCGATTGACCACTGAGGGCGGACGGGTCCGTCTGCGAATCGCCGCAGGAGCAGAGTCGTTGCGATTCACACTCTGGGCATCAGACTCACCGACCGCTCAGAAGACCCCCGCGATCGCGGATCCGGAACTCGACCTCGCCAGCCTCACGCACGGGGGGCCAGCTCGCTGGCCGCTGATTCTCGAAACCGAAGCCACCACCGGCCCGGACGAGGGGCCGTTTGCGGTCGATGTTCTGACTCCCCCCGACTCCAACCCGTGGTTGGCCCAGCTGCGGTTCTCGGGGCTCGACTTCCTGCCAGATGGGAAGATGGCGGTCTGTACGTGGGACGGAGATGTGTGGCTGATCGAGAGCGTGGCAGAGTCGAAGAAGCTGCGCTGGCAGCGGATCGCGACCGGGCTGTTTCAGCCGCTGGGACTCAAGGTGGTCGAGGGAAACATCTACCTCACCTGCCGCGACCAACTGGTGGTGCTGCGTGATCTGAACGGGGACCGCGAGACCGACTTCTACGAGTGCCTCAACAACGATCATCAAGTGACCGAGCACTTCCACGAGTTCGCGATGGGACTGCAAACCGATGCGGAAGGGCGCTTCTATTATGCGAAGTCGGGGCGGCATGCCTTGAAGGCCATCGTCCCTCATCACGGCACACTCTTGCGAGTCAGCCAAGACGGCTCGCAGACCGAGATCCTCGCGACTGGTTTTCGGGCAGCGAACGGCGTCTGCATGAACCCCGATGGCTCGTTCGTCGTCACCGACCAGGAGGGGTTCTGGAACCCCAAGAACCGTATCAACTGGGTCACACTCGACCCATCCGGCCAGCCGAACTTCTATGGCAACATGTTCGGGTATACCGACGTGACCGACTCGTCGGACTCCGCCATGGTGCCGCCGCTGTGCTGGATCACCAACGACTTCGACCGCTCACCGGCGGAGCTGTTGTGGGTCGAGAGTCAGAAGTGGGGCGCCCTCCACGGGTCACTACTGAACCTGTCCTACGGCACCGGCAAGGTGTTCGTCGTGCCGCATGAGAGGGCCGGAACCCACATGCAGGGCGGCATGATCCAGCTTCCGATCCCCGCCTTCCCGACTGGCGTCATGCGCGGCCGGTTCAACGCGAATGACGGGCAGTTGTATCTCTGCGGCATGTTCGCCTGGGCCGGGAGCGCGACCCAGCCCGGCGGTCTCTATCGTCTGCGAGCGACGGGACAGCCAGCCCATCTGCCACTGGGGCTGCACGCGACGCAGGCTGGACTGAAGCTGACATTTGCCGAGCCACTCGATCCGGCAGCCTTGGATGCTCAACAGCTGCAAGTCAAGACATGGTCGCTCCAGCGGACCGCGAAGTATGGCTCAAAACACTTCGACGAGAAGACGCTCGAAGTCGAAAAGGCCACCCTGTCCGAGGACCGCCGGACCCTCACAATCCAAGTCGCCGACCTCCAGCCGACCTGGGGGATGGAGATCCGGTACACGCTGAGGTTCGCCGACGGAGCCACCGTGCCGGGTGTGATCCACAATACGATTCACTCGCTGGAAGAGTGAGCGAGCGAGCCGGAAGCGTCAGCGCCCGGAGAATCTCAAGAACCAGAGATTGGGAAGCTGCCGTTCGCCCCGATCCGAACAGTGCTTCGAGGAGAGGTGTTCGCCAGCCGGAGCTCGGGGAACAACAGATCTCGGACCTTCAATCCCTCATGTTCCTGCCACACCCAGATGTCCCAAGCCACGTCTGGGACAACGTGCCATTCAATCTCGACTCAACGGAACTTATGAGCATACTCAGTTTTCAGGTGTGGAAACTTCTCGATGAGGGCGTCAAATGGAACCTGTTGGGATCCACTGCCGAACAATGTCCATTCCAGCAGTCCCGTGTCGTCTGCTTCGAGAAAAGCATCAAGATTGGCGCTCCCGGTATTGATCGAATCGTTCGCGAGTTTTGTGAGTCTACGGTGCGAGATCAAGAGTTTCTTGGCTAACGTTTCGCGGCGATCCAAGTGAAGGCACTCAACCGTACGATCTCCTTGCGCGTCATAATCGTTTGTGGATAAGCGATACTGGGCTGTAATGTTTCCAGTCGCGGGGTCAAAGTCGAGGTGCTTCCATGGGTCGTCAACCGTTGGGTTGATGAGCAGTGGTTTGTTGCCACTAAGTGGGAACTGAATCCCTTTGATTCGTCCACATTCTGTGCAACAGAGAAGCAGATTTAGCCATTCAAACATCTTCCCTGGATACATGGATTTTGGCCAGAAATGCTCGATGTCCGTTCCATGCGAGTCGCCGCAATACATGCAACGATGCAGAGGTTCAGACATTGTCCGTAATACTTTGACGACAGATTTCATATATGCAGTGTCACGAGAATCCTCCCAGATGGAGGTTGCGTCGACTGCTGGATTGAAATCGACTTTCTTCCCGACAGAAGTATTCCTGCGGTCAAGCGCCTTGGCTGTTTTGGGAGGAAGGTCGATCCGGCGATGTCGTCTCACGCCTACAACTCCTCATCGGTCTGGAACAGGCTCAGCTCTTTCCACTGTGACTTCTCTCCGGGAGTCAGCTTCCCGCCTGCACTCTGTTTGGAAGCAATCCGTGCGAGTTTCGCTCGGGCTTCGACAGCGCGAGGGCTCCTCGTGTTCTGCAAGCCAAAGGCGTCTGAAGTCAGGATTGTATCTGGCCGGGAGGCAATGACACGGTTGTACTCGTCATCCGTCAATCGATGTGGAACCGCACCTGAACCCGGCTCTGGCAACACGAAGAGTCCATGGGGATCAGCAGCTTGACAGATAATTGGACTGTGAGTCGTGACCAAGAATTGGATATTCGGAAAGTGCTCTTTCAGCCAAAAGCCAATCTTCTGCTGCCATGCTGGATGTAAGTGAGCATCGATCTCATCAATAAGGACGACACCACTGCGAATTACGCGCGGCCTCCTATGTTCATCTGGTTCGGTGAGTCCTTCCGGGCCAAAGGTCTCGACTAGATTACGAAAGATATCGATCAAAAGTGCTAATGCAGATCTATACCCATCGCTCATGTCCCCCCAGGCGAACAGGATTCCGTCGGCATCCTTGAGCCACACTCCATCTGAATCGACTCGATCAAATGTCAATCCGGGCAGAAACGCATTACGGAGAAACTCCAGTAGCGTGTCCAGTATTTGCTGTTCCTGGACGGCATCGGTCGTTTGGCGAACTCGGTCTTCGAGTGCCTTAAATTGAAGTTCCCGGATCCATTTATCAGCCTGAGACAAGGACGCTCCCTCCTGGAAAAGCGTGGCATACCTTGCAGTCGAAGAACCGTACATAAGCGGCGCGGCTTCGATGGAGGGACCGAAAACTCGGCGAAATGGTCCATACCCACACGAGAACCAGCCCTTCGTGGAGTTGGACCAGATCGTCCGACCGGGGGCTCGGTAGGGGGTTGGCTTTCCTGCAGGAGCGGCCGATCGGATTGATCGGATTGACATGCCTTTTTGCCTTTCTTCAAATTCCAGTCTCACAGGAAACCGATTGTCAGGGGGATTTCCTTTAAGTGGGTGTTCGTCATCAAGCGTGATCGAGATTTCCAACTCGATGGCGGCTATTGGCTTCTTCGCACCACTGTGAATCCAGCCCCGAAAATCGGGCTGAAGAGAGTGTGCCACATCACCACCACACAGACCGATTGCTATCGCCTTCAGCAACGTACTCTTGCCCGCCCCATTGTCTCCCGTGAATACGGTCCATCCGGCATACGTCCCATCAGGGCGCGCAAGATCAAGCTTGAGTTCCTTGAACCCCTTCAGATTTTCAAGCGTTACACTATGGACGTACATCAGAACTCCCTGTGTGGGTCACTCACCACGCCTTCGCGGCCTTCACCATCTCCACCACAACCTGCACCCCATCCGCCAGCGGGTACTTCTCCGGGGCGGCGATTGTGCGGTGCTTGACTTCGACTTCGCCCGCCGCGACCCCTTTCCCGCCGAGGACGATGCGGATCGGGAACCCGATCAGGTCGGCGTCCTTGAACTTCACCCCAGCCCGTACGTCGCGGTCATCCAGCAGTACGTCGACGCCTGCGGCCTTCAGCTCGGTGTAGTACCGCTCGGCTTCGGCCAGCACTTCGGGTTCGTTGACGTTGAGCGGACAGACGACCACTTCGTACGGGGCGATCGCCATCGGCCAGATCAAGCCGTCGTTGTCGTGGCAGGTCTCGGCCAGACCGGCGATGATGCGGTTGATGCCGATGCCGTAGCAGCCCATGATGATTGGGTGCTTGGTTTCCTTCTCGTCGAGGAAACCGGCATCGAGAGCCACGCTGTACTTGGTCCCCAGTTTGAAGACGTGGCCGACTTCGATGCCATGCACCAAGCTCAACTTCGCAGCACACTTCGGGCAGGGGTCATCCGCAGCTGCATTGCGGAGGTCGAAGGTTCTCCACGAGCCATCTTCCGACTTGGGCAGAGTCCAGTCGCGACCGTGGCAGACGTTGACGAAGTGGGCGTCGACCTTGTTGGCCCCAGTGACGGCGTTGGCGAGGTTCGGGACATCGTGGTCGGCGATGATGTCGCACTTGATCCCGACTGGCCCAGCGAACCCGACGGGGGCAGTGGTGACGGCGAGGATGGTCGCCTCGTCAGCGAGTTCAATCGTCGTGGCGCCGAGGGCGCGACGGATCTTGTTCTCATT
>JANPCU010000401.1:0-7734 GCA_031431195.1 Planctomycetota bacterium
GATGAGGCATTTCGTAGGACGGACGTCCTCGTCCGTCCGTGAGGAAAGCCTCGGGGAGCGACGGACGAGGACGTCCGTCGTACATCTCCATCCGGCCCGCGTAGAATATACATCTTCCAGTAGTTTCTGATCTGTGTGATCTCATCAGACGCCTATCCTGCGGTGATCAGTCCATGCATTCCGACCGCAAGTAGCGTGACCGCCAACGCACTCAGCAGGAGCACGGCCAATCCCCAGCGCCGAGTGGACTTGATCTGCCACCACATCAGCAGCCCCGACCCGCCCCAGTAGATCATCACCAGAGCGAAAGCATCGGCCCCAATCACCCAAAACCACTTGGTAGTGGTCGACGAACTGGGGTATCCATGTGTGACGTGCAACCGGGTCAAGAATCGCCGCCAGGAGATTGTCTGAGTCGCCGCATCGAACGGCTGGCCAGTCACTGTCCCCTTCAATGAGTTGTAGCTGACTTTCCACTGTCGGCCGGGCGTCTCCACAACGAACGTCAGGTCTGGCACCGAGGTGATCTTCACTTCTCCCATCGGTAATTTTCGAACACGCAACAACGTGGGAATCGAGGCTTTCAGCTGATCAGCGAGCGAGTTCTCGAGTGTCAGATGGTCGGAGATGTCCGCTGGATTCTCGCTGCCCTCGGCTGGCCTGCGATCCCCCTTGGCCTGCGGGGCTGCCCAAGGGAACACCTCCTCGATGCCTGTTGGTTGAGCAGCAAATGAGCGGCGAATCGTGCCTCCACCACCAAGTGCATCAAACAGCAGCCCGATGTCTCCCTCCGCAGTCTTAACCGTCGCGAAGGCAAAGTCATTGGCATACCGCGCGGGCTGGCCGACCACTCGTTTTATGTCTGCGGCTGCGGTTCCGTGTTGTTCCCGCATCGATTCGATGACCTGCCCCGCTGTGGCTTCGAGGTCGGGGATGGCCTCCATCGGCGTGCCCCGCCACACCTCGCGACCAAACGTCTCCAACGGCTGCTCGCTCATCACGAGCGGATGATTGAACAGGAACCCCGTGAATCCGTAGAGCATCGCCCACGGAAACAGAAACAGCCCCAGATAGAGATGCCCTCGCCGAATCCAATGTAGCGCGAGGAGCGAGATCGGACGCCGTCGCCCAGAGGGCTCGGAGTGACTGGAAGGGAGGCTTGAAGTCAAATCGGTTGTCAGTGGCATGAATGACAGTGTTGGGATCAGGCGAGGGAGTCACGGGCTTAATGGATGTTACGAAGGGCGCTTGCGTTTTCTTCCCGCGGGTGGCACGGTCTGAGGCTTTGCGAAGGCCGTGGTCGCCTCGCCGCTCGCCACGCCCTTCTTCGAGAACGTCAGGACGTGCCACCGACCCGATAGTGGCACCCGGCGACTCATGATTCACGGGAGTGTTATCGTCATCGATCTCTGACCACGACCTGCTGGAATCGAGAATTGTTTGCGGAGGGGAGGGGCGTTTCCGGAATCAGTGGTCTTGAATTCCACAACCAGAAACTGGGACTCGATGTAGGAATACTCGATTTCGAACGGCCCGGATCGTCCGGAGCAAGGGACACTGACGAGGTACGTGTTCGCATCCAGCATCTGAGTACTCTGGAATGGCCCGTCTCCAAACAGTCCTTCTTCAGTAAATCCCACTTCCATCGCAAAATCGGCGTATTTTTGATTCCCGCATGCTTCGAACTTGAGGTGAGCAATGTCGACCTGCGGAGTTGCTTGAAGCGTGACAGTCATCGGGAACGTACCATCCCACACGACGGTTTGCAGGAAATGCAGGAGGACGATTCCCCCCACCACAATAGCCGCAATCATCGCCTTATATTTCCACAACATGGCTGCTCTCCGAGGCTGTCACGACGGGCGTTTGCGTTTCCTGCCCGCCTTCACCGGCGGAGCGGCGGGCTGATCTCGCTTTCGCTTGTCGAGCGTCTTCCGAGCGGGGCGTTCGCCAGTCTCGGGCGGCTGGGACTTACGCCCATGCTTCTTCGGTAGGTCGTCGAGCAGCTTGAAATCGAGCGACCGGCGACCGGGGTCGACCTTGGTGATCTCGACCATGACACGGTCGCCGAGTTGGAAGCAGCGACCAGTCTTGCGACCGATCAGCCGCTGGGCCGAGCGGTCGTACTCGTACTGCTCCGGACCCGGTAGCGTGGCCACGGGGACCAAGCCCTCGGCGGGGATTTCGAGGCCGCGGGCGAAGAACCCATAGCGGTCGACGCCAGTGATCGTGGCCTCCATCCGCAGGCCGACCTTGTCCTTCAGAAACAGCAACAGCTTGATCTGCGACAGGGCTCGCTCGGCGTCAGCGGCCCGGCGTTCGGTCTGCGAACAGATGTCACAGGTCGCGTCGAGGTACTCGGTACTGAACCCCTCGCGTTTCGGACGCTTGGCGATCACTTGCTTGAGTTGACGGTGAATCACGAGATCGGGATACCGCCGGATCGGGCTGGTGAAGTGGCAGTAGTCCGGCGTCGCGAGGGCGAAGTGGCCTTCCTCTTTCGTCGAGTAGGTCGCCTGCTTCAGGCTCCGCAGCAAGGCGAAGTTCACGGCGTACTCTTGCGGTGTGCCGTGGACCTTTTTCAGCAGGGACTGCATGTCGGCTTGCGACCGCAGCTGGGGCACCGGGCAGCCGATCGACTTCACGAAGTCTTGGAGGATTTGCAGCCGTGCCGGGGTCGGCTCGGGGTGGATGCGGCGGGGGAAGAGCAGCCCGGCCTCGGCCAGTTTGCGGGCGACCGCAATGTTGGCGGCGAGCATGCACTCCTCGATCATCTGGTGACTCTCGTCGCCCTGCACCAGGTGAGCCCCGGTCATGCGGCCATCGCGGTCGAGGTCGATTTTGACCTCACTCAGTTCGAGATTGATCGCCCCCTGCTCCATGCGGCGAGCCCGTAACACGCGAGCCAGCTTCTGCATCCGCCAGACGGTGTCCCACACGTCCCTCGGCAGGGTGTCGGGCCGCTCCTTGGGACCGCTCACCAGAGCAGTCACCTGCTCATAGGCGAACCGGTGCTTGACCCGGATCGCACTATTCGAGAAGCGAGTGGCGGTGACAGCACCACTCTTATCGATCTCCAGGAAGGCCGACATCGTGAAGCGGATGCGCTCCGCTTGCAGACTCGCCAGTCCGTTCGAAATGATCTCGGGCAACATCGGCAGCACGCGCCCCGGCAGGTAGACGCTGTTCCCGCGCTCGCGGGCTTCACGGTCCAGTGCCGAGCCGGAGGGCACGAAGTGCGACACGTCGGCGATGTGGACGCCAAGGGTCCAGCTGCCGCTTGAGTGGTGTTCGAGCGAGATGGCATCGTCGAAGTCGCGGGCGTCGACCGGGTCAATGGTGATGATCGTGGTTTTAGTGAGATCCTCACGATCGGCCAGGTCGGTGTCGTCGAAATCCTCGGCGGCCTGATGGGCTTCGGCGAGTACCTCTTCCGGGAATTCAGTCGGTAGCGCGAACTCGTGGATAACCGAGATCGTGTCGACGCCCAGATCGGTCGGGGCCCCCAGTCGCGTACGAATCACCGCTTCCCCGCAGCGCTTGGCGGACGGGAATTTCAGCATCTCGACGACGATCTTTTCGCCGGGCCGGACCCCACTGGTCTCGGGGTCGTCGAGCGTGATCGGATCGATGAATTGGCGACCGTCTATGCGGACAAACCCACCGTGATTGTCTTCACCGTATGTGCCGACGAACGTGGTCGTGGCTCGCTTCAAAACTTTCTCGACGACGGCGACTCGCTGTTCCCCGAACCGGCGTTGACCGGTCAACCGGACGAGGACTTCGTCCTTATCCTGGGCATCGCGCATATCTTCCGCGAAGACGACGATGTCGCCGACAATCTTGGGAACGGTCGACGCAATCGGGGTGACATACCCATCGCCCATCGCAGTCCGCCGGATGGTCCCAGTGATCCCGCCCTCGCGCTTGCGGCTTTCAATCCGGCCCGATTCGGCCCATTGAATGGCCCCCTCGTCCGCCATGCGATTGAGCAGAGCCTGTAGCGGCTCCAGCTGGGACTGGCGAACTCCGAGTCTTTTGGCGAGTTGTGCAAACCTGATGGGCCGATAAGACGGCCCTTGGAGATAATCTCGAACACGAGATTCCAACGGATCCATGCGATTCCTGAAATGTGACAGAGAGTGTGAGGGAACGACTCCTGCGAGAGAGGCCAACGGGCCTCGATTCCCCCACGGGTAAGCTAACGAGTTTCATCCACCGGGAACACCGGTCCGGCGATTCCAAGGAATCCGCGACGGAGAACCGGGGGCATCTCGAACTGAATCCATACCCCCTCTGGGACAATCACCTGCCGGGGGAGGTTCGGAGGATTCCGGAAGATTTCTCGATAATAGACTTCACGCGGGCCGGATGGAGGCGTACGACGGACGTCCTCGTCCGTCTCTCCCCGAGGTGCTCCACACGGACGGACGAGGACGTCCGTCCGTCCTACGAAATGTCTCATTTATTCCCGCGTGAAGTATGTCTGGGGCCTCAGCGAGTCGGCATCTACACCTCAAGCGGCACCGAGTGAGACGTTCCGGCGAGCGGGGCGGCGTCAGCACCCTGGTTTTGCGGGGTCTCCTCGAAGTACCATCCGGCCGGAATGTCTCATTTCTCTCCGCGGAGTAGAGCAACCTCTGCCCCCTCTCCCCGCAGCGGGCGTCCTCACCGAAAGTCACGCCGCCCGTGGGGAGAGGGGGCGCAGAAGACCATTGCGACCGAATTTTGTGAGGCACACACGCGGCCCTCAGATAGACTTGACGCGGCCCGAAATGAGATGTCACTGCCCCTCACCAGAGGGCGGGCTGGCCCGCCAATTCGGCCATGTTCTGGCGAACGTCGCGACGACCAAACGTCTCATTTCTGGACGGGCCAAGTTTGAAATGCCGAGGGCACCGAGGGGGCAGAGTTCGCAAGGTACGCCTTTCTCGGCGTCCTCAGCGACCTCGGCGTTTCACATTTTCGAGTTGCTGGATTGAGGCTGCTCAGGCGAGATGACGCGCTGACAGGGATCTGTGATGAAGCTCAGATTTTTCTGAGGCACAGACAACAGAGCCACTCTGTTTACAGAACAGCAGGCTACTCATTGAGGCGGCTTGGCACTATTTCAACGCACCGCTGGTGGCGAGCGTGGCCTTGACCGAGCGCCGCGTGGGGGCCTCGGAAGAGGTCATCGCGATCACCGATCGAGCACTCCGCCAGCTGCGCAAGAAGTGCCACGCGATGCAGATTCGCAAGAAGACGGGGACGAAGATCGTGACCGCGCTGGCGCGAGAACTGGCGGGATTCGTGAGGGCAGTGGGGCAAGTGAGTGCGGGGCTCGCCGGGGCCATGTGCAAAGCCTCCTGGCCCCGCCGCCCACGTTTGTTGGCCTCGACGCAGAGACAGCCACTCGTCGGACCTCTGCTTCGCGTCTCCGCGCCGTCGCGTGAGGCAGCTTCATTTCGCCCGTCACTCCCTGATTCAAACATTTCCATCTCACCTGCCATGTGTCATACTGGAAGTACCGGCCATGTGTCAGTCATTTCCGAATGGCCTCGTTACAGGTGACGCTCATGTCCCAACGCTTCCCATCAGTGTCCACTCGTCGCAACGCCCTGCTGAAGGGCGGGGCCGGTTTCGGGGCGCTCGCATTGGCGGGGATGCTCGGTCGAGATTCGCTCCTGGCCTCCGCAGGGAGTGACTCGCCGTTTGCCGCTCGCCACTCTCAATTCCCGGCCCGGGCCAAGAGCGTCATCTTCCTGTTCATGGAAGGCGGCCCCAGCCAGATGGACAGCTTCGACCCCAAGCCGAAACTCAATGAGCTGGCCGGGCAGCCACTGCCTGCGGGATACAAGCGGGTCATCACCGCGATGGGAGAGATCAACTCGCCGCTGCTGGCCTCAAAGCGAACGTGGAAGCAGTACGGCGAGGCGGGCACTTGGGTGAGTGACTGGCTACCGCACACAGCTGAGTGCGTCGACGACCTTGCCGTGATTCGGTCGTGCTGGACCAACGGGATCAATCACTCGGGTGGCGTATGTCAGATGAACACTGGAACGCCGATCGCCGGTCGACCGAGCCTTGGCTCGTGGGTCACGTACGGGCTGGGGACCGAGAATCAGAATCTGCCGTCATACGTTGTCCTCACCGATTCCAACACGCCGACAATCAACGGGCCTCGCAATTGGAGTGCGGGGTTCATGCCAGCTGTGTATCAGGGAACCAAGCTCGATTTTGGTGAGGAGCCGATTCGCTACCTGAAGAATCCCAAAGGGGTCAGCGAAGAGGTCCAGCGGGCCAAGCTTGATTTGCTCAACACGCTGAACCGCGAACACGCCCTGCCGCGTCAGTTTCAGACCGAACTCGACGCCCGCATCGGCTCGTACGAACTCGCCTTCCGAATGCAGGCTCGCGCTCCGGAAGCGGTCGACCTGGCCGAGGAGACTGCCGAGACGCAACAGCTGTACGGCCTCGATGCGAAGCCGACCGAAACGTTTGGGCGAAACTGCCTGCTCGCCCGCCGCTTGGTCGAACGCGGCGTGCGGTTCGTCCAGCTGTACCACGGAGCGGGGAGCAAGTGGGACGCTCATGCGGGGATCGAGAAGAATCACAGTGAGCGGTTCATGGAGTCCGACGAGCCGGTGGCCGGACTGCTGAAGGACCTGAAGCGGCGCGGTCTGCTCGACAGCACGCTGGTCATCTGGGGTGGAGAGTTCGGTCGCACCCCGATGAGCGAAAAGGGCGACGGCCGCGACCACAACCCGACCGGGTTCACGATGTGGATGGCCGGCGGCGGCGTCAAGGGGGCACAGACGATCGGCTCGACCGATGACCTCGGCTTCCACGCCGTCGAGAACCGGCTGCACGTGCATGATCTGCATGCGACGGTGCTGTACCTACTCGGACTCGACAACATGTTGCTGACCTACATGCACAAAGGGCGGCCCGAGCGCCCGACGCAGAATGAAGGGGCGGCTTACAAGCTCATCACCGGGCGGGAGCTCAGTTAGTCTTTGAGTTTCGTTGCTGCTTTTCCGCCTCGTCCCCTATGTTCAACTTAATCAGTGATGCTGGAGTGCTGAGTTGAGCGAGCCTCGTAAAGCTCGATTGAAAGTTGATCTTTCCCCCCTTAAACTAGGGGTGGTAGAGTGCGATGCGTACATCGGTTACAATTTATTAGATCAGCCCGAGTCAATTACACTGTTTTTTGCCGATGACATATTTCGGGTATTTCACAGGGAGCATCTCGATATTCGAGACGTTTTCGGCGTAGACACTTTTTCAGCTGCCTTGGAAGACGGAAGTCATATCATGGGAAAACTGGCGTTCGTCAAAGCCACATCTTCGGGGCCAATCATTTCTCATATAGAGTGCTATATCTCTGGCGCGACTTGCGTGGAATCGAAATCTTCAGCCTTGGCACCTCGCTGGGTGTTCCGGCTCGCGAACTACTGCGTAGGAGGATTCGGAGACCGAATGACTGAATACAAAAGTTCGAACGACTCGTTAGTCATCGAGAAAGGCCAGCATCGGAATCGACTGATGTTCATGTTTTCTCAACGTGAATGGACGCTTGACGATGACCTCTACGGAAGATGGACGATAGATCAGGGCCTCCGCATCTTATCACTTGGCAATTTGCAGGAGCAGAGCCTCGAGGTGGTCGTTGTTCCACCCGGCTTGCTTCCGTTTGCCGGCGATGCTGCCTTTTAACTGAGTGTCCTGCGTCAGAATCAGCAGGGCCAGCTG
>JANPCU010000402.1:0-7791 GCA_031431195.1 Planctomycetota bacterium
GTCCGTCCGTGTGAAAAAACTCGAAGAACGACGGACGAGGACGTCCGTCGTACGTGTCAATCTGGCCCGCGCCAAGTCTAACGTGCCCCACGAGAAAAGCGGCCAGTATTCACGGCATCGTTTACTCCGCTGTTGAACTCCTGACTGGTCGATCATTCGAATTTCACCGGACGAGTGTCTACAGTGGATGCCTCAGTGATTCTTGAATTGGCAATCAGGGAGCCTCGTGAAACCCCATCATGGCCGGGTCATTTCGCAAACGCAGCACGTTTCACTTTCCGATCACGCTGAGCGCGAGCTTGATGTCGCTCAACGTGACGCTGATGATCTGTTGGATCATTCTGCTGGCACGCGGTTCAAGCTGGACGGCACTCACGCTGGGTGTGGTGCTGTTTACGCTGATCCTGGTCGGGATGTCGCTCTGGCTGGTGCTGACCCTCAAGGAGATCGCCCTCAACAACCGGCAGGCGAACTTCGTCGACAGTGTCACCCATGAACTGAAGTCCCCCATTGCCGCCCTCCAGTTGTCGCTCGAAACTGTCCGCATGCGACAGCTGACCACGGAGC
Source organism: Planctomycetota bacterium (assembly GCA_031431195.1). GTDB lineage: Bacteria > Planctomycetota > Planctomycetia > Planctomycetales > Planctomycetaceae > TH-plancto1. Next base: position 568 of record JANPCU010000402.1, read on the forward strand.
AGCGGGACCAGTTTTATGGAATGATGGACCGCGAGCTGCACCGGCTTGATCAGCTGATCAACCAGTTGTTGGAGGTCGGTCGCCTGGACGCGATTGGCGAGAACGAGGTGATCGAGGAGATCGAACTGGAGCCACTCTTGCGGGAGTGTGCAGCGGGGGCGTGTGCGGTCCACAAGAGCCGGCTGTCGGAGGTGTTCACGATCAAGGTGCCGCCGATTCGGATCAAGGCGCGGAGGATCGTGCTGCGGATGATCTTCTCGAACCTGCTGGACAATGCGGTGAAGTACGGCGGCGATCCCTCGCGGGTGGAGGTCAGCGCACTGCTCAGCACCGGCGGACGGACGCATGTGCGGGTCTCCAACAACGGAGCCGGCGTCCCCTATGAGGACCGCAAGAAGGTCTTTCAGATTTTCTATCGCGGGGGTAGCGAACTCCAGCGACGCACTAAGGGGACCGGGCTGGGGCTGTTCATCGTGTCAACACTGGTGAGGCAGCTGAAAGGGCGGATCAGTGTGGATGATCGCGATGATGGCCAGTCGGGGTGTACATTTACGGTCGACCTGCCGGGAGTGGTCATCCCGACGGGTGACGCGAGTTCACCGCCGACTGGTTCCTCCGGTTTGACGACCTTGAAGGTCTATACTACGCCAGAGCCTCCTCAAACAGGAGGGCCCACATGAGCGACCGCAAGCACATTCTGATCGTCGAAGACGAAGAGTCGATCGCCGAAGGGCTGCGATTCAACTTCGAGCAGGAGGGGCACGACGCGACGGTGGTCGGCGATGGGCGATCAGCCATTGCGCACTTTGACGACGACCGCGACGGTGCAGACTTGATCGTGCTGGATCTGATGTTGCCGGGGATGAGTGGCTATGAGATCTGCCGGGCGATTCGCGAGAAGGACGCCCGGGTGCCGATCCTGGTCCTCAGCGCACGCACGCTGAGCGAGGATCGCTCGCACGCCTTCGATTGCGGGGCCGATCAGTACATGACCAAACCGTTCGCGCTGCCGGAACTCCTCAGCCGCGTCAAGAACTTACTCGAGCGAAACGTCCGGCTGGGGGTGGGGGTCGTGGCTGATCGCCCCACTCTGGAGTCCTTCCGCTTTCATGAGGTCGAGGTCGACTTCCGTGCCTTCGAACTCCGGCGGGGAGACCAGACTCACCGCCTGACCACGATGGAGCTCCAGCTGCTGAAGTTCTTCATCGAACATGAGGGAGAAGTCCTCTCTCGCAGCCGGATCTTGAAAATGGTGTGGGACCAGAACGCCGAGGTCACGACACGGACGATCGACAATTTTGTCATGCGACTGAGGAAGTACATCGAGATCGACCCGGCAGAACCCCAGCATTTGGTGTCAGTTCGGGGGACCGGCTACCGCTTCCTGGCCAGTTCGGACGACGTTACACCAATGCTGGAAGAGGAATAGGTCGCGTGACAATTCTGTGACACGTTGTGACGCCAGTTTGACCAAAGTATGAACCCTTGCTGACAGAGATCAACCGAATCATCTGATAGAGTCCTGCCCCTCCCAGCCCACCGAACGTCGGTCGGTGCGGAGACTGCGGCCTCCTCAATTCGGAGATCAACCATGTCGAGCATTCCCGTTCCCACAACACCCGAGACGGCTGAACGAGCCGAATGGCGTAAGACCAAGACCGAGGAGCGCAGCCTTCTGCTGTCGACCTTCGGCTCCGACAACCTGCATTGGCGCAACGTTGACTGGACCGTCGTCGGCTGGATGACGGCCATGCACTTGGGGGCCTTGGTCGCGGTCGTGAGCCTCTTCACCCCCTACCGGTCGATGTTCTTCAACTGGCAGTCGCTGGCTGTCTGCGTCGTCCTGCACTGGATGACGTGCAGCATCGGGATCTGCATGACGATGCACCGCTACCTGAGCCATCGGGCGCTCAAGCTGAGGACTCCTGCGAAGGCGTTCGGACTGTTCTGTGCCACGGTGGCGGGAGAAGGGACTCCGCTGCACTGGTCGGCGATTCACCGTATCCATCATCAGAAGTCCGATCAGCCCGGCGACCCGCACTCGCCCAATGAAGGCGACTGGTGGTCACATATCCTCTGGACGTTCACCGGTCGCGATTCACGGTTGAACCCCACCATGTACAAGCACTTTGTTCCGGACTTGGTTCAGGACAAGATGATGTGGTTCTTTGAGAAAGCCTTCGGGCCGATTCTGGTCGGGACCGGGATCGTGCTGTTCCTGATCGGCGGCTGGCCGATGTTCCTGTGGGGCATGTGCGCTCGACTGGTCTTCGCCTACCACAGCACGTGGTTCGTCAACTCGGCCACTCACATGTGGGGCTACCGCACTTACGAAACGACGGACCGGTCGCGGAATCTGTGGTGGGTGGCGATCTTCGCGTACGGCGAAGGCTGGCACAACAATCACCATGCTTACCCCCGTCTGGCTCGGGCGGGTCACCAGTGGTGGGAAGTCGACCCAACGTGGATGTTTATCCGCTTCCTGGAAATGATTGGCCAGGCCTACGATGTCGATGGACGCCTGCCTGAGCAACTCCCCGCCAGCAAGGCCACCGGCGACGCCCTCCAGCAGTTGCGAGGCCAAAATCAACAGGTGCCGCCAGTCGAAGCGGCGTAACCCAACTGTCTAACCACTCCCATCCCACAGCCCCTCGCAGCCACCGCTTCGAGGGGCTGTGGGCATTTAGTGTCTGGAACACGTTACTTACCAGCCATTCCTGTGCACCTGATCTCCAGAATTCCGGGTTTGTGAAGTACGCCTGAACTGCTTCGCCACTCGACACCAAGACGACTTCAGATCATGGAACTGGAGGTTCTACGGCGGGTCCAACGGGCGTTGCAGGCGGGTCAGACGGCTTCAGGTGGATCCCTTGTGCGTCCTCGGTGAACTCCCACTCAACCTGCTGCAACGTCGCGTCCAGAATGCCGCGGATCGTGGTCTGCTGAAGATCGATCGCGACCAGTTGATCCAGCTGCGGATCGTCCTGGACCTGAGATGTATCAATCGGCAAAGCGGACATCTCGACGATCTGCCGCAGCACCAATCGCAGCGGGATCGGCGTCTTGATCTCGAACCGGGTGACGCTCACCGCCAGTCCCCGCTCGACATCATAACCGACTCGCTCGGGCACCAGCTCGACGGTGATCGGCTGCTCCGCCGGGACAGGAATTGGCGGCTCCCCATGAGCCAGATCAGGCGTGACCGGCTTCGTCACCGGATCGGACGGCTCCCCCGGCACCGCAGGATCGAGCGGCAACCCATCGGCCATCGCCGCCATCCGTCGCATGATCTTCGGGTCAGTCGCCTGCGACAGGAACTTCACGCTCCCGTCCGCCATCAATACCAGCATCCCGTCCGCCTGCCCCGTGCCGAAATGATCCGGTCCCCCGAGGTATGGCTCCGCGGTGAGTCCCCGCACGCTGCCTGTCCCACTGGCCCACGCGGGCGGGTGATCCTGCACGCCGACGACCAGCAGCGTGTTCGCAGTGCCATCTTTGATGTCCTCCCGTGTCGTCCGGCGGTTATACCCGAACACACCCGCGCGGGGATGAGACTTTGGCAACTCCGCCGCATCCGCCCCGACTCCGGCCACTCCCACGTAGTGCGATGCGGGGAACCCCTCGGCACTCGCCACAACAGTCACTCGCGGGCTGAGAAGGTCAGTCGCACGCCGCCGAACAAATGTTTCATTGGCTGGGTCTTTCCAACCGCGGGTTCGGTCCGCCAGCACCTGCGGCCCTGGCTCGGTCTCCTCACGGTACAAGGCTTGCCAACCCAAGCGTTCCTCGACCGGCATCTCGCCGCCCAGCACAGCTGCCGGAAAGGCCCCGTGCTTGTCGTGATGTCCGCTAAGCCACTTCCCCAGCGAGGTCAGCTGGGCCTCCACCGGATCGACTGGCGCGGTGGGCGGGTTGATCTCTGGGGGCTGCGGGGCCACTGGTCCGGGAATTCCCGAAGGTGGATCTTGTGCCACTGGCCGGGACGGAGTGGCAGGCGGCCACAACACAAACACGGCCACTCCCGCGATCAAAGTGACCGCGACCAGAGCCGCAGCTGCGCGGGGAGCGACTCCTCGACCTGTGTGTTTCAATGGAAAGTCGGTCGGGGCGTTGGCGAGGCTTGCCACCAGTCCACCTTGCCCCGCATCCTTGATCTCCAGCGGGACTTGGCACTCCGGGCAGTTCCAGCGAGTTCCAATCAAGCTGCGGTCTTGGAGACGCAGTTTGGCCTGGCACGCGGGGCAGGGAAACTCGAACCGGAACTCCCGACGATCGACCACGACATCCTCCACTGGTCAATAGAACACGACAGCACGTGGAATGAGTGTCTCGAAATCCGTTCAAATTCGCTACGGCATACACAGTGCAAGCACGGCCACGCCCTGCTAGGAAGAGCGTTGGTTTTCAAGACACTCCGTACGGAATCTGATTCAGCCGCCGGACTCACCGAGTCCGGCGACTGGGAGACACCTTATGCCTTCGGCTTCGCTGGCGCTGGCTTCACCTGGCCTTTTCGACCATCGGCTGCCGAGAGCTCTTGAGCGGTTCCCCAGCGAAAGAAGAGGAAGCCCAGCACGGCCCCCACAGCGGTCGCCGACAAGACAGCGGCAGGGCTCGTCGTGAAGGTCGAGTTCTGAGCCGCCGCTTGCGTAGTCAGCACCAGCCCTACCAAGCTGATCGCCAGCCCCAAGGCGTCCGACAGGATTTCAGTCAAACTGAGGCTCATCTTCGCCAGGACAAACAGCTTGCCCAGTACCAACTGCAGAGCAAAACTCACCACCCCTGCGACCATCAGTCCGAACGCCAACCAGTGGAACGACGGGGACTCCATTTTCTCTGCCAGTACGTAAATCTGCTTCAGGATCCCCGCACTGGCTTCCTGAGCGCGTGCGTCCTGATTGACTTTCTCAGCGATCGCCTCGGCCTGCTGCTTGGCACCTGCGGTGGAGATGCCCGAGGGAGTTGCGGCAGATTCCGTCTCGGCGGTCGCAGCTGGGGGAACCGTCTCCGGCAACACGTCTTGGCCGAATGCCGACACCGAAAGGAGGGCCAAAGACACAGCGGAAAGGCAGGCGAGATATTTCACGGGGGGCTCCAGAGACAGAGGGACAGTCGCCTTCCGAAACGCCGCGCTCGGGTATTTCTGAAGACACATCTCAGCATAACGATCCGAACTGCCCAGCGGATCACGATTGTGATCGAGGCTCGGCAGATTTTGTGGGACGGGGAGTCTTCCACCAGCTGGGCCGATTGCAGTCCGAGAAAGTGATTCGTGACCAGACGGACTCACACCACAACCCCTGGACAGAACTATCCCTGACGACACCAGATCCTGGCTGTGGAACTCACCGCGCCCTCCTGAACGCGATTCCGATCGATGCGAGCCGCCCATCGCAGCGACAGTGCAGACTCCGGATGATGATGCGTACCGCCTGCGGCAGTCGGCTCGACCCGCTGATCCCCCCCCTCCAGACCGGCTAACAAACTCGCCCGACTGCGGTCAGCCTTCCGATGCCAAAACATAGCACGCTTCACACCGAGCACTTTCGACAGCGAATCGGGGGATCGGGCGGCTGGCGGCATGGTGCCCACGGCGACTTGCTGGCACTGCTACTCGCGGCGAAGAACCGGATGTGGCGGACACGGTCCGCTAGCGTGGGCCGGGTGAATGACTGGCTCGTGGGGCGGAGAATGACACGATCGAGTGGGGGTTTCGTTCGATCCAAAGTGATGCCCAGTTCTGGCCGGAATCGCTGACCGCAGACCGCTATTGGCTGACACGTGTCACTGCTGGACCTGGCTCGCCGCCATCGCTAATCTCCCTCAAATGCTCTGATTCTGGGACAAGGCAGACTGATGGCCATCAAAATCGAATGCGGGGACTGCGGCAAGGCCTACACCGTCAAAGACGAGATGGAAGGGAGGAAAATCCGCTGCAAGGAATGCTCGGCGGTGATCGTCGTCCGGTCTGAGTCCGGGGATGACTGGAACGAAGAGGTCGAAGAAGAGTTCCTGCCGCCCGTGCGAAAGTCCTCGAAGAACAAAAGAAAACGAGGATCGGAATTCGGGGGGCGTCCACTGACCGCGTGGATCGCGATCAGCAGTCTGGGGGCGATGATCGCGATCACGCTCTTCGGGGCGCTGCGAGTGGTTCTCATGGAGATGCCATTCGTTCCCCCCGAGCGGATCGTGGTCATCAAAGGCGTGGGATTGTTGTTTGTCGGGATTGGACTCACTATTCAGCTGATCATTTTCTTTGGCCTGCTCAAAGGCAGTTCCGGAATGCGAACCACAGGGATGATTCTCGGCGGGATCATGATTTTCTTTCTCCTGTTGAGTTTGTTGAGAGTATTCACGAATCCCAATACAGGCCTCTTGGAACTATTAGGTGTCTGTATGGCGATCGGTCTGCGAGTGACATTCATAGGGTGTTTGCTGACTCCCAGTGCGTCCCGCCATTTCAACCAATAGCATCGTTGTTCCGTCCGAGACCTCGACATGACCACAGCCCGCATCGGCATCATCACCGTCTCTGACCGCGCCAGCCGGGGCGAGTACGAGGACAAGGGCGGGCCCGCGATCGCCGAATACTTCCGCGAGGTACTCACCTCCCCGTGGGAACCGGTCGCGCGGGTCATCCCCGATGATCAGACGCTCATCGAAGAGACCCTCATTGAGCTCTGCGACGAGGCGGGTTGCTGCCTCGTCGTGACGACCGGCGGCACCGGCCCCGCTGTCCGCGATGTCACTCCCGAAGCCACCATTGCGGTGGCTCACAAACTGATGCCGGGATTCGGGGAACTGATGCGGAAGGTGTCGCTCGATAAAGTCCCCACCGCCATCCTTTCGCGCCAGACAGCTGCGATTCGCGGGCGGTCACTGATCGTGAATCTGCCCGGCCAGCCGAAGGCGATCCGCGAGTGCCTGGACGCGGTGATGCCCGCGATCCCGTACTGCGTGGACCTGATCGAAGGGCCACGACTGGAGACGAACCCCGAGCGGATCGTGGCGTTTCGTCCAAAGAAGTGAACACGCCCGAAGGCAACTGCGCGAGGTGGACCCCAGTGCTGTGAACACGATGGGGAGATTGGTGAGCGGCACGGGGCTAGCCGCCGGGTCTTATCACCCTGGTTCGGGGGGAGACCACGTTCTGGTCGGGCAAAGAACCGGGGGACCCGCGGCGAGCGCCCAGCCGCGCACAAGCAGATACGGGTGTGCGGGTGT
>JANPCU010000403.1:0-41828 GCA_031431195.1 Planctomycetota bacterium
GCCATGGCCAGTGGGGGAACGCTGTTCCTCGACGAAATCGGGGATATCTCGCTCGATGTCCAGATCAAGTTGTTGCGAGTGTTGCAGGAACGGACCTTCGAGCCGGTCGGCAGTTCGACACCGATTTCGGTGGATGTTCGACTGATTGCCGCGACGCACCAGAATTTGGAACGCCTGATCGCTGAGGGGAAGTTCCGCGAGGATTTGTACTACCGACTCAATGTCATCAGCGTCACGCTGCCACCGCTACGAGAGCGCAAGGAAGATCTGCTCGAGCTGGCCCTCTACTTCCTGGGGCTGGCCGCTGAGCGGGCCGGAAAACCGATCACTTCCGTGGACGAAATCGCTCTGGAAGCGATGTCCGCGTACCACTGGCCAGGCAACATTCGCGAGTTGCAGAACGTGATCGAGCGCGCGGTCGTCCTCTGCGAAGGTCGACAGATTACGATTGCCGACTTGCCCCACGCCGTGGCACAAGCGACATTCAATCCCGTCTCGACAACCTCGCCCGCTCTCACCGATGCCCGCCCTCGTGTTTCCCGGGGTCTCGCTGAAGCCGGAGTCACCCGGACCGTCATCGGCTCTGACAGCGAACGCCAGCAGCTGGTCACGGCTCTCGAGCGCTGCGGCGGAAATAAAGCCGAAGCCGCCCGCCTGCTGGGAATCCCTCGCAGTACCTTCTTCAGCAAGCTCCGCCGACACGGGCTGGGGTGAGCGACTGCCCCGTCACGACGTGATTTTGTGGTCCGCCTCTTTCGGGAGGGCGAAGCCGATATTGTGAACATGATGAGTCGGTTGGTGAGCGGCACGGCGCTAGCCGCCGGTTCTTCTCAGCATGGTTCGTCGGGCAACACGGGTCATGTCGGGAGTGAAGTCAGGGGAACCGGCGGCTAGCGCCGTACCGCTCACTGGCTGAGACGGAGCGTGGGAAACGGGCCTGGCCTCATGCGACTCAACCAAATTATGTTCACAGCACTGGGGCGAGGCTCCTGACGAGCCACTCCAGCGATTGGACGGATCCCAGCCCGAGTGGCCTGAGTCCATTCAACGTGCGGGGGCAGTCTCGCTACCCGGCGGTTCATCGGTGAGCTGGGAAGTCTCTGGAGCGGGGAGCATCGGGTGGGAGGCTTCATAGTTGTAAAGTGCCAGACCAAGTTGCTTCAAGCCGCTTTTACATTCTGTGCGACTCGCGGCCAGTTGAGCCTGCTGGATTGCGAAGAACGTGAACATGGGTAAGAACCCCACGCAGGTCATCAACAGGATGAATAACGGCTCGCAGTCAACCAGTTGCTTCACTGTGTTTGAAAGCCAGCTCCGCTGAGTCGGAGGATCATCGTCTTCTTGAGTCATGATTCGTCCTCCGCATCGGTCGATTGAAACCCTTTAAGGCTGAACTACTTGTCCGAAATCGGCTTGAGTGGAAGCGCCGGGTGAATGGCTTGATAGCTGTGTAGTGCCAATCCGAGTTGCTTCATGTTTTGCTTGGCTTGTTCCCGGCGTGCCGCTTCCCGAGCCTGCTGGATCGCGGGCATGGCTAATATGGTTCCGAGGCCGCCGCACACGATCAACAAGACGAGCAACACCCCACCAGCGATCAGCACGATCACCCCGGTCGACATCCCACTCGGTTGCTGGGGGAGATCATCGTCTTGGTCACTCTGTTCGTCGTCGCGGGTCATGATGTCTCCTGAAAATGTCGGGGGATGCTCGGGGATGTAGTCGTATTCGTAAGGTGGTACAAGCTCGCTTCGAGCGCTGGCCCACCATGTTCGACGTTGGCCATCAGGGCGATGGTGGGCCAGCGCCCAAAGCGGCTCGTCCCACCCTACGACTATTACGCCTCCCTCATCGCAGTGGTTTTCCGGTCCCAGACACGGTCGTCAGTGTGACTCGCGACACCCGGTAGCGGCAGTCGTAGGCTCCCAGGAACAACGTCTCTGTGTGCGGCGTTTCCCAGTATTCGCCCAAGCCCAACTGCTTCGAGTCGCCGGTCCAGTCGATGACGACACGGCCATCGACCCGCACGGTGACGCCCGTCTGGCGGACAGAGCAGATCACCTGCGCCGGTCGGTTCTTGACGAAGACTGGTCCCGCCACGGTCGAGGCGTTGCCGACGTTCTTCCCGTCGATGTTCTCGATGGCACTCTGCGGGGTTTCGCCCGCCGCGTAACCGAGCAACACCAGAAACCGTTGGCCTCCGCTGCGCTGCCCGAGGATCAACCCGTTGGGATCATCGAGCGGCTCGACGATCGTGGTCAGGTCATACTCCTCGGGCGGAGAGTATGGCAGTTCGATCCGCGCTCCGTACGCTTTGGGCGAGGTGAGACCGTCTTGACCCTTCGTCCATTTTCCCGAGACGGCGTCCTGTTCCGGGTCGACTAGCGAGAGGAGTTCGATCTCTTGGCCTTTCGCCACGCCCGGCTGGTTGGGTTGGGAGGCATTCGTTGAAGTGAGGGCGAGATCACCGGTCAACTCGGCGGGGACTGGCGGTTCGTCGTCTTTCGCACGAACCTGGAGGTAGCCCCAGAGTTCGACCTGCTGTCCGCCCTTCGTCGAGGCATCGATCCGGTAGCTGAGCGGCGTCGGGCGATCATAGGTGCCCAACGAGATCATACTCGGGACCGCCCCGTCGGAATTCACCGACGAGAGAATGTCGTGCCACGGTCCCCACACGTCGGTCTGCACTTGCACCCGCAGCGATTCCAGCTTCGCTCCCTCGGGCCAGTCACACTTCAGCAGCACCTCTTCTCCCGGACGCGGCACAGAGGACGCGGGGACGGCCCGGAAAACGGTGAACAGCGACGGCCCCGGATTCTTGGCCGCGTCGACGACCTGCCAGCCGAGCCGCTCTTTCTGGTCAGTGTCGAGGTACGACTCGCTGATCCAGCCGTGGTACTGCCCGTGGCTCATCACCGACCGGTTGCTGTCGTCCGGATGCGGCAAACCCACCGTGTGGCCGACGCCTTCGTGATAGACCACGCAGTCGCTGCCCGAGTACGGCACCCGCCAGCCGTCGGCACTGACCAGTCCCCAGCCGACCCCGCGATCCGCGAGATAGGTCGCTCTTGCTCCTCCCGATTCCGCACCGGGAAAATGTCGACCGGCGTTCAGGTTCCCCTCAAACACCAGCCCCTGCGGCCCCGAATGCAGCCGATAGAAATCATCCAGCGGCTTCCAGTTGATCTCACTCAGCACCAGCAGAATCGGAAACACCTGGTGCTCGCCCGCTCCGAACTTCAGCGAGTCGTTCACCTCTTGCAGTGTCTGAAAGAAGATGAAATTCGCATCCCCGCTCCTCAGCTGGGCGGTGGTTCGAGCCGAGCGAAACGGCTCGGGGCGGACAATAGTGGTGAGTTTCGACTGCCCATCGAACTCGCGGGTGTGGAACGCCGTGATGCGATCGGCAAAGTAGTCGCCCCGTTCCTTCCAATCGGGGAGAGGCGGGCGATCCTTCGGCAGGAAGTAGACAACCGTGACCTCGATCTGAGTGGTCGAGTGCTTGCCGTCCCAGGTCTTGGTGTCGGCGCGAGCAGTCGCAGCTGTGGTCAGCAGGGCGACCAGTATCCAGCACAAGATTCGGAAAAAATCAGGTGGGTCACATTCACGATTGGGGGATTCCTCCCGTCCCCGAGGGATGCCAGAGGACCACGAGACGCCCTCCAAATCACTCGTCGTGAGCGCTGTTCCCGTGGGCCAGCCTGTCTCTGAAATCCCTCTGCCACCCCTCTGGGAGGGGGTGTTCCGTGGGGACGTGTCATCCGGTGGTGTCGCTGCGCTCAACCACCGGCAATTGGCTGTGACCCCTTTGGGATCTCTGTGATTCATACAACGGAAACCAGCCATACGGGAACCCTTTTCATGAACGTGTGATTGCGAAGGGAGTGTCGTCTTTCGCTCCGCGAAAGAACGTGCATTCACGGAGAGTAAGAACATGGTCCGAAACAACTTCCCGATTTGAACAGAGGGGATTGAACAGAAGCTCGCAAAGGCAGCAAAGAGGTCCACTCGACGTTTCTTTGCTGCCTTCGCGACCTTCGTGTTCAAAATCGAATCGGGAAGTTGTTTCGGACCAGTTCCTATTGCGACACAAGTGGTGCATCAATGACAAGACTTCGAGTTGTGGAATACGCCCTCCCGCCGGAGGTGAGATCCCAGTTTTCGCATAGACGGGACACTATTGGGGAGCAGTCCCCGTTTCCCGGTCGAGCATCCACTGCTTGGTCCGGACTCCCCCCGCTGCGCTAAACCCGCCGAGTCCGCCGGAAGAGCCGACGACGCGGTGACAAGGAATAATAATGGGAACTGGGTTGGTTGCCATCACTTGCCCCACGGCACGCGCGGCACCCGCTGAGCCAGCCAGCCCGGCGACCTCGCCGTAGGTCTTTGTTTCTCCACGCGGGATAGCGCGAACGATCTCGACGACCCGTTGTTGAAAGGCCGTCAGCGGACGGACTCGAAGCACCGTGACGTGATCGAAGTCGACTCCGCGACCAGCAGTATATTGCTCGATCTTTCGTCGCAGCTGCACGTTCCAGTCGGCCTCGTCGACATCCTCGGTGGCGGTCCCCAAAGCCCGACGAACCTCCAGTGGGGAGGCATGGCCAAAGGTCAATCGCGAGACTCCTGCCCGATTTCCCAGCACTCCGAACCAGCCGATCGCAGTTTCAAAAACGGCCAGTGAGAGCTGGGGTGCCCGCTGTGACGGGAGGGCGCGGAGGGCTGTGGTGGCGATGGCAGGCATGTTGACCTCTTCTGTTCCACGGGATGAATTCGAGGTTCCCCATCGACCTCCGTTGTCGATCGCCAGGCGACCCACGGCCATTCCCGGAACCTCTGGGGCAGCTTCTATCTCCGATGATACGGCAGCCAGCCGCAGGAAGCCAAGTCCGTGGACAGAGGACACGCACGAAGACAAGATGAAGCCCACCGCGACTCCCTTCGAGTCCACGTTGGGTCGCTGAGGAGACACCGCATTGGCCGCCGACGACACTCCCGACATCGGCCTGTATCACTGGATCTCCACCGATCCGCCGATCCTGTTTCACTCGTCCTCGGGTGACCAGGACGTGGGACATTTCCTGCCCAACGAGCGAGTCTATCGACTCGTGATGAACCTGTGGCATCAGACAGCGGATCAGATTCAAGAGTATGACCAACGCTGGCGGTTGCAGCGTCCCCAGCACCGGTTGTTGCACCTGGTGAATGAGGGACCGATCTGCGATGAGGTGCGGGTACGCGGAGTGCCCGCTCTGTTTGTGAATCAAAACGCATTTCTGGACGAGCAACTCTTCACCATCCAGCCGCAGGTTTCCCGCCTCTTCGATGCGGTCTACAACGCGCGTATGGCTCCCTTCAAGCGGCATCACCTGCTTCAAGAGGTGGCTTCCTCGCTGCTCATTGGAGGACTGATCGCCTCGGATGATTCGCAGGAATACTTCGATCAGCTGCGACTTCAGCTGCCACGGGCCACCTTCACGCACGCGGATGATCCCGGAAATCGCAGTTCGGGTGAGGTCGCCCAGCTGCTCAACTCGGCCCGCGTGGGAGTGTGTCTATCCGCCGTCGAGGGAGCGATGTTTGCCGCGACAGAGTATTTGCTATGCGGTCTGCCCGTGGTGTCGACTCCCAGCCTGGGGGGCCGCGACACTTGGTTCGATCCGCGCTTTACGCGGATCGTGCCCGCCGACTCCTCAGCGATTGCGGATGCCGTGCAGGAGTTGATCTCCTTAAACATCTCGCCGGATCTGATTCGAAACGCCACCATCGCCCGCATGACGGAACACCGCCAGCGCTTCACGTCCGCCGTGCAACGGATTCACACCGCCGAGGGCACCGGTCGCGACTTTGCGAGGGAGTTCTACACGAACTTCCGGAGCAAGCTCGGCACCTGGCGCGAGTACCGCCGGGTGCTGGAATTTCGGGGAAAATGAGACGAGTGCCATAGAACTCTACAGGTCAGAATCGGAGTGCCCTTGGAGATCAGCGTTTTCTTCAGTCAGTTGAACGTAACGGTTCCCCGAGGTGCTGGAGGAGGCCGTAAGACTCGTTGAATTGGCTGTTGGCCTGACCCCAGATTCTGTACCAGGAGTTATGAGAGTTGGGGTGGTAGGGGTTGGGCGGAGCCTAGAGGCCCGTTGGGGGGCTGGAGCAGAGAAGCGGACGCAGGCGCAGCCGGAGTCCGCTTCGGAGCGGATGCCCAACATTTGGCTGGACAGTGTTCGTTGAGACATGGCGACTGACACAGTTACTCCATTGAACCCAATGCTACGGAATGGCCCCAACCATCTGACGTTGCCGTTTCCACCAGTAAGTGTCGCACCTTGACTAACATTGCTCTGCTATGGCTGTACTTGATCTCTTCACGGAAGTGCAACTGTCCGACGACCACTCCCGGATGCACTCCGATTCTGTTGGCAAAGCCCACAATCTTCTTCTCGGAGTAGAGTGGGCGAACTCTCGCGATGAAGTCGTTCATCTCCTCTTGGGGAATGAGTAGCTCTGCCGCAAACTGATCAGCGGCTACCTCTTCCTGTGGCCGCTGATCTTTGGTCAATAACTCTGCTTCCTCATCGTAGTAGGCGGTCCCATCCCCGGACACAATGTGGCCGAGTTCATGCCCGAGTGTGTGCCATAAGTAATCGATGCGATCAAATCGCATCGACAAAGCGACAACGGGACTCTTGTCATCGAGCCAAAACGCCGCACCATCCATTTTCATTCCCTTGAGATGCTCAACAATAACCAGACGTACGCCAAGGTCAGAGAGGAATCGAGGAATTCGTGCAACATCCGCTTCATTCGTTGCAAGATCTCGAACATCATGGACTGCGTTTTGGAACTCACTCTTCCTGAATTTGCTCGCACTGACACATTGCGCCATTTTTTGTGCCTGTCTCAACCACGCGACCTGCGATGGAGACCACGTAGAATAGCTCGAAGACATGCGAGCTGCCGCACAAAAAGAAGGGGTATGCCCGATGGCTGGTATACCCATAAAGCCAAGTACATTCCGCTCCAAGACATCATCACTGTCGTTGCTCTCTATCCACTGCCGCCGAATCAATTCTTTGATTGGTGCTGCTCCATAGAGCCTTGCGCGTTTGGCAATCGCACCATCTGGAACGCTCGCTTGGGAAAGTCGCCATGCGGTTTCCAGGTTCATCCACAGTTGGGCACTGGTTCCGAATGCCTCTCCAATCTCCCGAGCAGTATCAACCGTGATGGACCTTTTCCCAGAAATGAACTCATTCACAGCCTGAATCGGACGCCCGATGATCGTGGCAAAGTCGGCCTGGGTCCAACCCCGAGCGTCAAGCTCTTCCTGAATGAACTCGCCGGGGGGGAACACTTCAGCTGCAAGGATGTTGGACATGCGATCCCCCTTTCTGTCAGTGATAGTCTTCGATCGAAGTCACCACGATGGTGTTCTTCGGAGTTCCCATCTCAATCTCAACGATCAGTCTCCATTGATCGTTGAGTCGCATGGAGTGCTGGTGCGACCTCGCCCCGCTCAGCTTCTCGAAATGCAAGGATTTGAGACTGTAAAAGTCTCGCTCATCCTCTGCGTTTTCGATCATCTGAATTCGCTTGCGATACGCACGAATCACATCGTGGCCAAAGCCGTCTGTGAATCCGATGTCTGTGACCAGCCGCTGCAAATTGTCTCTTGCATATTTCACCTTCATGAAGCGGCCTCGCGTTCTGCTAGTGTCCAAGTATCGTCGATAAAATCGACTTTGTCAATTTGAAAGACACGAGTTCACGGAAAAGGTGAATCTCAAAAAGTAGTCCAAGGGCTTTTTGAGTCATGACCTCGCGAAGAAACCTGCACTGCAAGCCCGATTCACCACCCTCACCGTTTCATCAGCATCTCATCCAGGTTCAAGATCACATTTCCGACCACAGTCCACGCGGCGAGGTCGACCGAGTCCATGCCTTCCGGGACTGGTCCCAGGGGATCGCTGGCGAGGAGTTTCGCCGATTCCGGGCTGGCGGCGGCGCGGGTGCGGATGGTCTCGTGGAGTTGGGTCAGTCGTTCCAGTTCGGCGGGGTGCGGCTCGCGAGCGGTGCAGTGCCGGAACAGGCGGGCGGCGCGCTGGGCGATGGTCCCGTCCCACTTCACCACTTGGCGAGAGAGAGCCTGGGCCGCCTCTAAATGCACGGGGTCGTTCATCGTGACCAGTGCCTGCAGCGGGGTGTTCGTGCGGATACGCCGCACGGTGCAGACCTCGCGGTTCGGGGCATCGAACGCAGCCATCGACGGATAAGGGTTCGAGCGACGGAACTGCGTATACAAGGCCCGGCGGTAGCGGTCCTCGCCCATGCTGGTCTCCCAGTCGGTCGAACTGCCGAACGCCGCGCTGAGGCCGAGCTTCGGCTGCGGCGGGCGGACCGGGGCTCCGTACATCTTAGAGCTGAGCAGGCCGCTGAGGGCCAGTGACTGGTCGCGAATCATTTCGGCCGACATGCGGAATCGGGGCCCGCGAGCCAGCCAGCGGTTGTCCGGGTCTTGGTCGAGTTGCTCGGGCGTGACCTTCGACGATTGGCGATAGGTCGCCGACATCACGAGTTGCTTCAGCATCCGCTTCATATCCCAGTTCGAGTCCAGCAGGTCGACCGCCAGCGCGTCGAGCAGCTCCGGATGCGTGGGCAGATCGCCTTGCGTGCCGAAGTCCTCGCTGGTGACGACGATCCCCTGACCGAAGAGAGCCTCCCAAAACCGGTTGACCATCACGCGGGCGGTCAGCGGGTTGTCGCGGCTGACCAGCCACTTGGCGAGGGCCAGCCGGTCCTTCGGCATCTTCGTCCCCTGGGGCAGAAACGCAGCGGGGACTCCTTCCGTGACCTCATCGCCGAGATCCTGGTAGTTGCCGCGATGTTGCAGCATGGTTTTGCGGCGAGCTCCTTCCGCAAGTTCCTTGAACACCGGCACACTGGTCTCGGGCTTCAGGTTCGCGAGGTCGGTGGTGAGCTTGGTCTTTCGTTCGCGGGCAATCGCCAGTTCGGGGGCGAGGTTCGTGAAGTACCACGCCTGCAGCGCTGTTGTCTGCTCGGGTGTTCTCTGATCGGCGGCGACCGCCAAGATGTCACGAATGAGGGTCGGGGTCCGGGCCACCTCGACAGCGCGCGGTGAGGTCGAAGCAGAGATGCGGAACTTGCCGAGGACGTGACTTTCGTGCTGTGAGTTCTGCTCGATCACCAGTTGTAGCTGGCAATTCGCCGGGATCTCGGTCGCGGCCTCCGGAACCAGTACGAGCCAGTGCGGCTGGCCTAGGGCACCGCCGATGGCCCAGCCCTTGTTCGGTTCGGACTTAGCCGTCAGCACTTGCTCCGCAGAGAAGTTCGGCTGCGAATAGTCCGCGACCGCAGCGGAGAATTTCAGACCGACAGCCGCACTGGCGGCGTACTCTTGGCTGACCTTGGGGGCTTCGACGATGGCCTGCTCCCAGACCGATTTGCGGTTCTCATCGAGCAGCACGATCTTCGAGTTCGCCAGGCGATCCCCGGCTCCATCGGTGCGATTCCAGAGCACCACTTTGTCGATGGAGGTCGCGGATTGAAGGTCGACCTCCCACCACGGATCGTCGGCGACGGCGGTATGCGTGACTGAATTCGATTCGAAGTAATTGCCGTTCGTGTTGCCATCAATGGCCCGCTGGGGTGCCCCTTCGTAGTCGGTGCTGATCTGCGTGGCCTTACCCTTGAGGGCCACGTTGTCGGCCCCGCTGAAGACCTGGACCTCGGCGAGATGCAGATACTTTCCCTGCCCCGGCGACTCAACGCGGACGTATCGCCCGCGCGGTCGCTGGTCATCCTGGGGGATGATCGTGGCCGTGACTCGTGTCACCACGAAGTTCCCACCCGCGTGGCCGGGACCATTGCCGGGCAGTGACGGGTCCGGCAGCACCTCGATCCGTAAAGCCGACAGCGGACCCGCCGGAGCGGGCAGCAGCAGCGTGGTGGTGTCGGTCTTGCCGGGCGTCTTCACGAGGACCGCATGGTCTTCGTCAATAGTCAGTTCCGCACCACTGAGGCTCGTCGCCAAGTCGGGCTTCAGACTCGCCCACGGCAGGTCGCGCGGGTAGTCGAAGTCGAACTTCGCCAGCGACGCCAGCAGTTCCGGGGTGGGCGTCTTCAGCGTCTGTTCCAGCGTTGCCAGCTCTGTTTGCCACGCCGCCTTGTTCGTCTTCTGCTCATCGGAGTACAGCTCCAACCTGGGCGAATCATCTCCTCGGTCGGCATCGGCGGTGTTGTTCAGGATCGCAAAGACCTCGAAGTATTCCTTCTGCGTGATGGGGTCGTACTTGTGCGTATGGCACTGGGCACAGGTCATCGTGGTCGCCATCCAGACGGCGAAAGTCGTGTTCACGCGGTCGACAATGGCGACGTTGCGGAACTCCTCATCAGTGGTGCCGCCTTCGTTATTGGTGAGCGTGTTGCGGTGGAAGGCTGTCGCGACGATCTGCTCTTCCGTGGCGTTGGGCAGCAGGTCGCCCGCGATCTGCTCCATCGTGAATTGGTCGAAAGGTTTGTTGGCATTGAGTGAGCGAACCACGTAATCGCGGTAACCCCAGATCGTCCGCAAGGGGTCATCGGCATACCCGGATGAGTCCGCATAGCGGGCCAGATCGAGCCACATCCGCGCCCAGTGTTCGCCATAGGTCGGCTGCTTCAGTAGACGGTCGACGAGGCGCTCATAGGCTCCATCGGCCTGATCACCCAGGAACTCGGCCACCTCCAGTTCCGTCGGAGGCAACCCGGTCAGGTCGAGAGAGACTCGCCGGATCAGGGTCGCCCGGTCAGCCTCGGCGGCTGGAGTGAGTCCCTGCTGCTTGAGCTTCGCGGCCACAAAGCGATCGATATCGGTCTCCGCCAAGCCTGCGAACTCTGGCACTGCGGGCGGGGCGACCTTCTGCGGCAGCTGATACGCCCAATGGACAGAGTAGTTCGCGCCTTCGGCGATCCAGCGACGGAAGAGATCGACCTCTTGGGGCGTCATTCGCCGTCCTGTTCCCGGCGGCGGCATCATCACCTCGGGATCGGTACTGGTCATCCGCTGGAGGAGTTCGCTCTCGTCGGGCTTCCCCGGCACAATCGCCGCATGGCCACCAAGATCGGCCAGCGCTCCTTCACGGGTATCGAACCGCAAATCGGCCTGCCGCTCCGCCTCATCCGGTCCATGACACTTGAAGCAGGTATTCGAAATCAACGACCGGATGTCGCGATTGAAGTCGACCGGCTCCGCTGCCCAAAGCGGGAGAACAGGGCACATGACCGTGCCCACGGCAATCAGAACGAACCATCGAAAAGTCGAAGATGCTGGCATGACAAGCAGAGTCCTATTGCAGGTTGTCCCGACGGTAGAGCCGCCCTGACGCATCAAGAAAGTTTAACCTGTTGTGGGAGGGGTTGCATCTGCGGGAGTGAAGGGAAGCAGCTGAGGTGTGTGCGTCAGAAAAGTGGGCAGCAAGTCACCGCAATGTCTCATATCGCAAAAAAAGGGGGGAGGGGGGCCGCCGATGAGCACGGCTGAACGCCGATGAAGAGGCTCAGCAACTACGGGGACATCGTCCGTGATTCATCTCTGATCTATGCTGCAAACCGTTGGAGATTGCGTGTCGTGAGAGATTTCTCGCTCGCTGCGAAGTCAATTCTCGGTGGCCGGGAATCCTCTGTACCTCAGCGGGGTTATCCATCACAGCTAAGGGTCGCGACTAGGAGCGCACCCTAGGCTGGGCTGTGTCGACCCCGCTGGGGTGCAGAGGTCCGCTTAGACTTCACGCGGGACGGGTTAAGACGTACGACGGACGTCCTCGTCCGTCGCTCTGCGAGGCTTTCCTCACGGACAGACGAGGACGTCCGTCCTACGAAATGGACTCAGTTCTCCCCGAGAGAAGAATAATGGGTATGGCTTTCTGGCTGATGTCTGATGGCCTCTTCTTCGGTTGAGTCAGAGCCGCGCTGTGTCCTCTATGGTGAAATTCCTGTGTGTAGGACTGTCCGGATGCCAGCTGTCAATCGGGTCCATTCCTGCCATTCCGACTCGATGAACTGTGGGAGAGGAGTTCTCCAGTGGGTTTCTGTGCCGCTGGTTCGAGTTTCATCGGCTGCCGACGTGGGGGACATTCACGGGATACTCGCTGGGTATGCGGGCAATCCGAGAGCGACCTCCACTCGGTTTCGCCCGTTCGCCTTCGCCCGGTACAGGGCCATATCCGCTCCGGAAATCAGATCGCGAGAGGTGGAAATCGCCTCACTCCGCGTCGAGACTCCGGCACTGAGAGTGATGTGAAACTCGATCGCCTCAAACGCGATCGGTGTCCGCCGCACCGCCTCGCGGATGGACTCCGCGATTCGCCGCGCCCCCGCCTCCCCCACCCCGGGCAGCAGCACAGCCATCTCTTCCCCTCCATACCGCGCGACAAGCGGATGATCCCCGGCGCGCATCGAGTGGACCGATCGTTCGACAATGCGAGCCACCGCCTTCAGAGCGGCATCGCCCCCCAGATGGCCGTGCGTGTCGTTCACCGCCTTGAAGTGATCCAGATCAAGCAGGATCAAAGAGAGATCGTCACCCACCCGATTGGCCCGATCGATGGCGCGATCCAGTTCCAGGTCAAACGTGTGACGGTTCGCCAGATGCGTCAGGCCGTCCCGCTTGGCCTGCATCTCGATCGCTGCCCGGTCCACGGTCCGAGCGACAAGTTCCACCAGGAAATTGGTCCCCCACTGAATCAGCTTGCGATGACCCTCCTGAATCGGCCCCGTCGATCGCCGGGTCAGGCACAGCTGGCCCATCATCCAATCGTGATGACGCAGTGGCAGCATCACCGCCAAGGCGAACGGGCCAGTCACGCCCAACCGCTTTAAATCGGACTCCGTCCAGATCGCACTCGACGAGGCTCCGCCAGCCGCAGCCAGCAGCTGATCCTCGGCCAGTTCCCAGCCCGCCATCAGCTCACGCGCCATCGGTCCGCCCCCGCGCAGCAGCGGGACATCGCACATCTCCTGCTTGTCCTCGCTGAGGACCAGGGTGGCATGCTCGAAGTCGGTCATCTCGGCCAATCGCCGCAGGAATGCCTGTAGCAAATGAGAGGGGCTGCGGAACTGCTGATCGGCCAGCGACCGGAGTTCCAACATTTCGCGAGTATGGGCGAGTTCGTGTCCTTGCTTGTCGATCGATTCCTGCAAGGCCAGTTCCTCCCCCAGAATCGAAGTGAGATGCTCCCAGCCACTGAAGCTCGCGGCCTCATCCGGTTGAATCGCGGGCAGTTCCGAACTGATCAGAACCCCCCAAGGGTTGCGGATGTTCCCCAGTCGCAGGCAATAAATTTTGGTCAGACGTGATCGCTCAAACGTCGAGAGCCCCTCGACGCATCTCATCAACGACCGGTCCGAGACCGAGACCGCCAGCGATCCTTGAGAGATCGTCTCGCGCACGAGTCGGGCATGGATGGCGAACTTGCGAATCGATTCGGGCTGCAGTCCGATGGCCTGCTCTAAGCGAGGTTCGTGCCCCACCAATCGAAAGATCCCCGCAAAGCCTCGATGAGAGTCGACCACGAGCGATTCCAGAAGCACCTGCAGCCGGCCGGAGAGATCATGGGCTCCCAGAAAACGGCGAGTCAGATCGAGTTCCCACTCCCGCAGCAGCAGCTGAGACCGAAGGTGTTCGTTCTGTGCCATCAGCGGATTCGGTTCCTGCGCAGGCGCGCGTCGGGAGATGACCCAGGCTATCGCGCCCCCCAGAATGGCTGCGGCGAAAGCGGCCATGACTCGCCACGGGAATTCCGTCTCGTCGCCCAGGCTGCTGAGGAGATTTGAGTCGATTCGCATCATCTCTCGCTGACCGTACTGGGCCGAGGAGGACAGACCGCCTGTCACGATATCCCGTGAAATCTATCATCCTCATACACCAGAGTGTGCCATCGTGGGCATGCCGCAGAAAAACGACAGTGGTGATCATGCCACACCTCGGAACAATCGTTCGGACTGATCGCCGAAGTCAGCTGATTTCGGCGAGTACGAAAGTCGAGGAGGCAGTGGCTCAATGCCTGCGAGCAGCATCCAAAGCCATCCGTTTCACTCACCCTGATTCGGGATCTGCGAGAATGAGCCCTGAGACAGTCGCAGAAAAGATGTCACGCAGAGGCGCAGCGGGCACAGAGAATTCGCTCCGGCAAGGCGAGCGGCCAGACTTCCGAAGTCTGATGGTACGTTTCCACGGACCGATCGCTCGAGCGTATCGGAGACCAGATATTCCCTGGCAGTTTCCTTCCCAGCAAATCCCGCCACCACTTCTCCTGGCGGGGGAATTGCAGCAGAGTGACGGAGTTGGGATCTGACGGACGAGAACCGGCTTCTTGGTTTTTCCCTAACGGTTTCAATGACCAATTACGTTCAGAGCACTGGCTTCGCCCGTCCGGAGCATCATTCACGCTGCGCGAGTGTCGTGCCAGGGGATCAGTTTCGGGATCGGCACTTGGGCTCCGATCACGGCACCGTGAGCGGTGCGGAGGGCGGCCAAGTCGTGGTGCAGGAACTTCAGAAGCGGAGAACGCGGGGAGCGGCGGCGGAGGTAGCCTTGGCACAACATCGCGACGATCTCGTCGAAGGCCCGGTGGCTCGCCGAATGGGCGAAGCAGCGGCCACCAAACCTGCGAATGTCACCATCGCAGCGGGGACTGATGTGGTACAGCTCGTGGACGAGAGTGTTCAGCTTCTCTTCGAATGGGAGATCGAAGAACCGGGGCAGGTAGACCGAAAGGATGTACCACTGCTCGCGAGTGCCGCTGAACAGCCGTTGGATGGTCCAGGACTGCCCGTCACGCACGGTTGTCAGCTCCCCGCCCTCAAATCGGAGCGGCGTCAGCTTGGCGAGCATCCCATGCGTCGAGCCACGACGAGTCTGGCAAAAAGACAACGCCACTCGATCCATCTGCACATGCCGCAGGTCGGGCACTTTCGCTGCGAGATCGTCACACACAGCTGCGAGAGCTGAGGTGATGTCGAACCCGTGGAGAGTGGCGAATCCATTCGCTGGTGGGAGCACGGTGGGTCCGAGAACATCCTTGTTCCCGGTTCCTGTGTGGGGGGGGGTGAGGAAGCGGCCTTCGCCAGAACTCGGGCCAAGTGTGGGGCTGTCCACAACACAAAAAACCAGCGAGGCGGGTGGAGTCAGCCCCCGGATTCCTTCGACATTCGCCAAAGTCCGAGGGACCGACGGCACCCGCCTCGCCTGAACGGCAAGCGAGAGGGGTAACTCATTGACAAAAAGGGTACGCGAAGGTCGCCTACCCTTTCAGAATCATGTTCGAAGGCTCACGTGACTAATTCGAGACAGTCGACTGCTCGACGACGGGAGCGGTTCGCTGCTTCTTGCGGTCACGCTCGTTACCAACGAACTCGATGATGGCCAGAGGACTGGCATCATTTTGGCGAACGCGAGGCAACCGCACAATACGAGTGTAGCCGCCTTCGCGGTCTTTGAGTGCGGGACCGATTTTGTCGAAGAGAGTCGAGACCGCTTCCTTGTCACGCAGTAGAGCGAAAGCTCTACGTCGCAGCGCAATCGCCGGGGCGAGAGCCTGGTTCCATTTGTTCCAGTTCTCGGACTTCCGCCATTCCACCCACTCGGTGGAGTTACGAGCAGCGGAGGTGGCGAACTCGGCAGCTTTCGCCTGGTAAGGCAGAGCACGACGAGCCATCGTCACCAGCTTCTCGACGTAGGGACGAAGCTCCTTAGCCTTCGGGACCGTAGTCTCGATACGACCAGGGACGATCCAGCGCTTCTCGGGATCGAGTTCCCGAGTCGCGGTCTTGATCATGCTCGCCGCCATGTTGGAAAACATGGCATGACGGTGGGACGATGTTCGCCCCAGTGTTCGGCCTCGAAGACGATGTCGCATATCCGCACCCGTTCTCACACAATCCGAGAGTTGTCCAATTTCCGACGAGTCTGGCTACTTACGCAGCGCACCCTGATTCGGGACCTTCATTCCGAGCCGCAAACCTAGCAGTGTCAAACGCTCCTTGACTTCCGTCAGGGTCGTCTCACCGAAGTTGCGGACCTGCAACAACTGATCTTCCGAGCGACCGACCAGATCGCGAACCGAGGTGATCCCCTCGGATTCGAGACAGTTCGTGGCGCGCACCGACAGGTTAAGTTCTGCCAGCGATTGCCCCAGTCGATCTTCCAACTCGAGATCGATTGGAGCATATCCAGTCTGATCGAGCATTCCCTTGAGACCGGCTTCCGGAGGCAACTCCGGACCCGGCTCGCGGTAATTGATGAAGGGGTTGAGGTGCTTACGGAGGATCTTGGCGGCTTCGACCAGTGCCATGTCTGGCTTCACGGTCCCGTTGGTCCAGATCTCCAAAGTCAGCTTGTCGTAGTTCGTCCGCTGTCCGACTCGAGTGTCTTCAACCTTGTACCGCACGCGGGTCACCGGCGAAAACGCCGCGTCGAGGGGGATCACTCCCAACTCGGGCAGCTTCTCGTGAATTTCCGCAGCTGTGGTGTAGCCGCGGCCATTCTCGACGGTCAGCTCGATGTTCAGCGGCACCGAATCGGTGACGGTAGCGATCACCATGTCGCGATTGATGACTTCAACCTGATCATCGCAAATCACATCGCCAGCAGTGACCACGCCGGGCTCATGACGCTCGATTCGCAGAGTCTTGGTGGTGGTCGAGTGATTCTTGACAACCAGTGATTTCAGGTTGAGGCAGATGTCAGTGACATCTTCGACGACACCGGGGATAGTGGTGAATTCATGCTGAACACCATGGATCTTGGCCCGGGTGACCGCACTACCCTCCAGACTCGACAACAGAATGCGACGCAGGCTGTTCGCGATCGTGTGACCAAATCCACGTTCAAACGGCTCAACCACGAACTTGCCATAGGTGGCAGTCATGGTTTCGCGTTCCGGGACTACTCGACTCGGCAGTTCTAGATTACGCCAACGAATCCGCATGCTGCATCCCCCTCAATCCGATGTTTAGCTGCCTTCGAGTGATAGAGGCTCGGGGCCTCATCCTCCTGCAGCGAAATTCCGTGTTCGATCTGGCCTCTGTCTCGCTGGCCAGCTGGCGACTTCAGACGCGACGACGCTTGCGTGGTCGGCACCCGTTGTGTGGCAGTGGCGTGATGTCTTCGATGCTGCGAATGGAAATGCCGGAAATCTGAAGGCCAGTGATAGCACTTTCGCGACCGGACCCTGGCCCGTTGACGCGAATTTCCATCTCCTTGACCCCAAACTTGCGAGCCTTGTCCGCACAGGTCTCCGACGCCCGCTGAGCGGCGAAGGGGGTACTCTTGCGAGATCCCTTAAAGCCGACAGTCCCGGCGCTGCCCCAACACAGGACATCCCCGTTAATGTCGGTGATCGTCACGAGCGTATTGTTAAAGCTCGCCCGGATGTGGGCGATAGCCTTGGTCACGTTCTTGCGAACTTTTTTCTTCTTGCCCTGCTTCGCTGTGCTCACGTCTGCATCCCGTACGAAATTGAACTGAACTGAACCCGCCTAGATGACCCGCTGTGTGAACGGGCCTGCCTGGCGAATGGCGGCGATCTCTTGAACAAGACCAACTGCGACCCGAAGGTCCAGGATCTTACTTGCGATCCTTCACACCCTTTTTGCCTGCCACGGTCTTCTTGACCCCCTTACGGGTGCGGGCATTCGTTTTGGTGCGCTGACCGCGGCACGGCAAACTGCGGCGATGACGCAATCCCCGATAGCTGGAAATCGCTTTCAGACGACCAATATGTTCCATGACCTGGCGTCGAAGCTGCCCCTCAACGGTGTAGTCCGCGTCGAGTGCCACGTTCAGACGCTGGATGTCATCTTCCGACAGTTCCCGAGCCCGACGCTGAGGATCGATGTTCAGCTTGTGACAGACCTCCATGGCGAGCACAAAGCCCAAGCCGTGCAGGTATTGCAGCGCAATGTATGTCGGCTTATCGTTCGGGATGTCGACCCCGAGTACACGTGGCATGACTCATCTCCAGAAGCTGCGGGCACGAGGCACCCCAGCGAAAAATCGAATTCGAATGTCTTGCGACTCACTCGGGAATTTAACCCTGCCGCTGCTTGTGGCGAGGATTCGAAGAGCAAATCACGTAGGCACGTCCCTTACGCCGCACGATCTTGCAACCTTCGCAAATCCGCTTAATGCTTGCCCGAACCTTCACGTCCCACACACCTTTCGATCAATGACCGCCTCACAGAAACACGAAACGGCGTGCCACCAAAAAGCGAGCGTAGCAGTGTAGTCGCCACCAGCACTTCGAAGCAAGCAACCGGGAAAAATTTCAAAACTCCACAAACCCCAGCATCCCAGCTGCACCACCCACACCGGCTGTGATCAGTCGCGGGCCATCCGCTGTGACTGCAATAGTGTGTTCGAAGTGAACACTGGGCCGCCCGTCTGCCGTGACGGCTGTCCAGTGATCATCCAAAATCTTCACCCCCGCTGAGCCGGCATTCAGCATGGGCTCGATTGCCAGGACCAGTCCCGGACGGATTTCGAAGTCATCCTTGCCATCCTTCTCGAAGAAGTTGGGCACCTGCGGAGGCTCGTGCATCTCCCGACCGATGGCATGCCCGACAAACTGTTCCACCAGAGAGAACCCGGCCTTGTCGGCGACCATCTGCATCCGCTGAGCCACCTCGACCCAACGCCCGCACTCCGCCAGTCCCGTAATAGCCACTCGCAGCAATTCCTGGCCGACCTCCATCAGCCGCCGCTTGCTGTCGTCGACATCGCCCACCGCATAGGTCCAAGCAGCGTCAGCACACCACCCGGCCAGTCGACAGCCCGTGTCGACGCTAAGAATGTCGCCCGCCTTCAGCACGGGGTTCCCAGGAATCCCGTGAACGATCTGCTCATTGAGACTCGTACAGGTCACTGCTGGAAAGGGAACCTTGCCAGGGAATCCCAAAAACAGAGGCTCCGCTCCATGCTGCAGAAATACTGCCGAGACAGCTGCGTCGAGTTCGCGTGTCGTAACACCAGGTTGGATCAGGCGCGCTGCGGCCTGATGGGCCTCGGCCACCACCATACCTGCCGCCCGCATCAGTCGCATTTCACGGCGGCTTTTGAGGGAGATCACCAGCCAGACCTTTCTGAGACTGCAAATCCAGGGACCAACACTAGGCCGGGTCGTCAGCTTCCAGCAGACCACCCTTGTTCATCATCACCAGATGACTGTCAATCTTCTGCACCAGATCCATCGCCACCGACACGCAAATCAGCAGACCGGTGCCCCCGTAGAAGCTCGCCACCAAGGGAGAAATCTGCATTGAAGAGGCCACAAGAGTCGGCACGATCGCGATGATGGCCAAGAATCCGGCCCCGACATAGGTGATCCGGTGCATGACTTGGTCGAGGTAATCCGCAGTCCGTGCCCCAGGACGGTAACCGGGGATGAAGCTGCCGTGGTCCTTCAAGTTCTCGGAGATGTCCTTCGGGTTGAAGGTAATGCCCGTCCAGAAGTAGCAAAAGAAATAAATCAGGAAGATGAACAGGAGGTTGTAAATGAATCCCCGGTCACTGGAATTCAAAATCCCCAGCACCGGAGCCATCGCCTTCACCCAGCCATAATCGCTCTGCGCTGCCAACCCCGAAAGGTGATTCAGCACAGAGATTGGAATCAGCAACAGACTCGATGCGAAAATGATCGGCATGACACCCGACTGATTGATTCGCAGAGGCAGCGATTGCCGCTGTCCACCGGTCACAGTGCGACCACGCACATGCTTGGCACTCTGGATCGGGATGCGGCGTGTGGCCGTCGTCATTGAAATCACACCGATGATAACTGCCACAAACAATCCACCGAGTAGAAGCAGCTTGTCAATGCCCGCCTTGGAGCCCAGCTGGATGTTGAAGCTGCCGCCCGCAAAGGCCGGCCCCAGGAGTTCCTTGATCGCATCGGGAATACGAGACAGGATACCCGCCATGATCAGCAGGCTGATCCCGTTGCCGATGCCGAACTCGTCGATCTGCTCGCCGATCCACATGAGGAATACGGTCCCCGCAGTCATGGTCAGGGTCGCGGCAATCCAGCCGAACAAACCATTATAAGAGTCCAGAATGAATCCCTGATTCCGGAGATACATGACCCAGAGGAAGCTCTGGACTAAGCAGATCACGACTGTGGCATAGCGAGTGTACTCGTTGATCTTCTTGCGACCGCCCTCGCCCTCCTTCTGCAGGGCCTCCAATGGAGGATAGACCGTGGCGAGCAGTTGGAAGATAATCGAGGCCGAAATGTACGGCATGATGCCCAGGCCGAAGATCGTCGCGTTACCAATGCTCGATGCCGAGAACATCGACATCGCCTGCATCACCTGCCCCATGGCTCCTTGAGATTCCGTGAGACGCCGTAAGTCCTCGAAGAACTTAACCTGATCGAGGAAGGAGAGAGGGATGTAAAATCCCAGGCGGTAAACCCCCAACAGGATCAACGTGAGGATGATCTTCTGACGCAATTCAGGAATGCGAAAAACGGAGAGAATTCGGGCCAGCATGCCAACGCGTCCTAACCGGGAAGACACAAACGAAAACGAGTGAAAGGCGAAACAGTAACGCCTTTCACTCGATGTTGTATTCGATGCCACTCAACAAGGTCAATCGAGGGCTCAAACGATCAGATCACTTCGACCGTACCACCAGCGGCACGAATCTTCTCTTCAGCGGAACGGGAGAAGCGATGAACCTTGACAGTCAACTTGTGAGTCAACTCGCCGTCACCCAGGATCTTAATCGCATCGAAACGGCGCTTGACCAAGCCCTTCTCGTGAAGGGTCTCCATGGAGACCGTATCCCCCGAGACGTACGATTCCTCAAGCTGATACAGATTCAGAGCGACCACAACTGCGGCATGCTCCTTGTTGTTGAAGCCACGCTTCGCCACCAGACGAAACAGCTGCTTCTGACCACCCTGGAAACCAGGTCGGTGACTGTTCCCACGACGGCTACCAGCACCATTGTGACCG
Source organism: Planctomycetota bacterium (assembly GCA_031431195.1). Lineage (GTDB taxonomy): Bacteria > Planctomycetota > Planctomycetia > Planctomycetales > Planctomycetaceae > TH-plancto1. Next base: position 21,007 of record JANPCU010000403.1, read on the forward strand.
CGACCGGCCGTCTTGCCATTGCCTGAGCCGCAACCGCGTCCCTTTCGGTGGGGCTTGCGGTTGGTCTGAATGCCTTGATGTACATCACTGAGAATCATGTTAGACCTCAACTCCTCGGAGACGGGCCACATCTTCACGTGTCCGTAGTTTACCAAGCGCCATCAAAGTGGCCTGGACAACATTAGCGGGGTTACTGGAACCACGCTTCTTGGTGAGAATGTCTTTCACACCGACCGACTCCACGACCATCCGAATCGTCGCACTGGCAATGATTCCGGTTCCAGCAGGAGCAGGCATTAACTTCACGTGCGAAGAGCCGTAGCGTGCCTCCACTGCATGAGGGATCGTGGTCCCCGTCAGTGGAAAACGCTGTGAACGCTTTTGTGCTTGCTTGGTCGCCTTCTCCACAGCAACCGGAACTTCGGTCCCCTTGGAGTAACCGACCCCAATCTTGCCGTTAGAGTCCCCAACGACCACCAAAGCTGTGAAACTAAAGCGACGCCCACCCTTCACCACACACGCACAGCGGCGGATCTGGATGACGCGTTCCGGTGAATTTGAGGAATCACCACCCTGAGAACCACCACGTGACATAATCCACTCCCAGACCCGCGACGGGCCACCGTATGACGAGTCCCTAGAAGTCGAGTCCGGATTCGCGAGCTGCATCGGCCAGAGCAGCGACGCGACCATGATAGCGGCTACCGCCACGGTCAAAGCACACTTGAATGACACCCTTGGCAACCGAACGCTCAGCGATGGCCTTGCCCACCCGAATGGCCCCGTCGGAATTGCTGTGGCAAGTCCCAGCTCCGCCGAGAGACTTCTCAACGGTGGAAGCAGAGGCCACAGTCTGACCGATCGAGTCATCGATAATCTGAGCGTAAATGTGCTTCCCGCTTCGAAAAATCGACAGACGCGGACGACCGCTCGAACGGAGTTGATTCCGGACACGGAATTTCCGCCGCTCACGCTGGTCAGCCAATCGCTTTTCGAGACTCATCTCACACCTGTCCTGATCAACCGACACCCCACCAGACAACTGATCCAGTGGGCCATGTTAGAATAGACACTAGCTGCCGAAGGCCTTGCCAGCCTTACGACGAACTTGCTCTCCAGTGTAACGAATCCCCTTGCCCTTGTAAGGCTCCGGTGGTCGAACACGGCGAATGTTGGCTGCAAACTGACCGACTACCGCTTTATCGATGCCACTGATCTGGATATCCGTTGGCTTGGCCAAGACGCAGGTCACGCCTTCGGGAATCGGCAACTTGATGATATTGGCATAGCCCACCTGAAGTGAGATACTCTTCCCGCTCAAGGTGGCCTGATAGCCCACGCCAACAATTTCTAGCCTCTTCTCGAACGGCTTTTGAACACCAACGACCATGTTATTGATCAATGCACGAGTCAGGCCGTGCAGAGCACGATTGACACGATTATCATCGGGACGCTTGACGTGGATTTCCCGCTTGGCGGAGTCGAACTCGACGGCCATCGCAGGATTCCAGTCTAACTTCAACTCGCCCTTAGGCCCCTTGACCTTCAGCTCACCGCCCGTAATCGTGACATTCACGCTGGCCGGAACGGCGACGGGCTTTTTTCCAATTCGTGACATGCTTCACCTTGTTCGGAAACCGGAGTCGAGACCCTCGATCTACACCACACCCGGACTTACCACACTTCGCAGAGGACTTCGCCACCGACGTTCTGTGCCTTCGCTTCACGACTACTCAGGACGCCCTTACTGGTCGTGAGAATCGTGATGCCGAGTCCATTCAGGACAGGCTGCATCTCACCGACGCCCTTGTAGTGTCGCAAGCCCGGCTTGCTAACACGCTTAATCTTCTGAATCACACGTTCGCCGTTGGGACCGTACTTCAGGTTGACCTTCAGGGTCTTCCCGGGAAGCAGCTTTCCGGGAATCGTGTTGCCTTCCACGTCCTTGTGAGATGGCTCAGCATTCTGAGACACTTCGAAGTCCCAGATGAATCCCTCACGTTGCAGTGCTGCAGCGAGAGCTTCCTTCTGGACGGAATGAGTCACATCCACCGTCAACCGTTCGATCAGAACGGCATTACGGATGCGGGTCAACATGTCAGCAATCGGGTCTGTCATCATGGTGGGGGGTTCCTTCAGCGGCTGGACTACCAGCTCGCCTTTCTCACTCCAGGGATCAGACCATCCAGGGCCAGGTTGCGGAAACAGATACGGCAAACGAGAAACTTGCGATACACAGCACGGGGCCGACCGCACAGCTGGCAACGACGTTCCAGTCGACTGCTGAACTTTGGCTTGCGAGCAGCTTTGACGATTTTCGCAGTGCTGGCCATCTTAGAATCCTTGTGATGTCACACGCAATGCCAGAGGAATGGGGCTTTGCGAAGTTTTGCGGGCTCAGGAGTGTACTGGGAGGAGAGGTTAAGTTCCATGCCACTGCATTTACAGTGATCTGTAACTCGGGAACTAAGGCTTGACGACTTCCTTGCGAAACGGCATGCCAAACTCGCGAAGCAAAATCCGACCGCGCTCATCGGTCCCGGCATTGGTCACGATGGCGATGTTCATCCCCTGCACATTTTGAATCTTGTCGGCCTGAATTTCTGGAAATACTGTTTGCTCGCCGAGCCCCATGCTGTAGTTACCAGATCCATCGAACGCCTTGAAGCTGACTCCGCGAAAGTCGCGAACTCGGGGCAGCACAATGTTAATGAGGCGGTCTAAAAACTCGTACATCTTCGCGCCGCGAAGAGTCACCCGACACCCGACCTGCATCCCTTCACGCAACTTGAAGTTAGAGATCGACTTCGTCGCTTTAGTGATGGCAGGCTTTTGGCCCGTGATCGCGCCCAAGTGCTGGGAGACTTCCTGAAGAATCTTTTGATCCCCGATGGCCCGCCCCACGCCCATGCTGACCACGATCTTCTTGATCTGAGGCAACGCATGAGGATTTGAGGTGCCCAACTCGGTGGCAAGTCGAGGCACAATTTCGCTGCGATAGCGATCCAGAAGACGAGGAGGCATGATTCAATTCCCATTGTTGCGATGACATTGTGAGGCTCCGATACCAACCGGAGCCTGAACTCACCGCGTCTGAAACTTCAGCTGCAACTAACCCCGAGGCGGGCTAACTCGCCCGGCTGAGATGTTGCACTTCTTGCAGAAACGCTCCTTAGAGCCATCTGCAGCAAACCGAAGACCAATCCGAACTGGCTTCTTACAAGCATCGCAGTAGAACATCACGTTTGAAGCGTAAATGGCCTTCTCAAAACGCAGACGACCACCCTGTGGGCTTTTCGGATGCCCCTTCTTGACGTGACGCTGGACAACGTTGACGCCCTCGACGACGACCTTCATGCCGCCTAAGAGAACCTGTGAGACCCGCTTCGGTAAAGCTGCCGCTTCATCGCCAGAGATCACCACAACCATGTCGCCTTTTTTGATTTTCATGATTAGACGACCTCACTCGCCAGGCTCAGGATCTTCGTGAACTTCTTCTCACGCAACTCGCGAGCCACAGCCCCGAAGATGCGAGTACCACGAGGATTGTTATCCGCGTCGATCAGTACAATGGCATTGCTGTCAAACCGAACATAGCTGCCGTCTGCACGACGAGTGGCTTTGCGGCATCGAACAATGACGCCTTTGACAACCTTGCCATGTCGAACTGCTTCTGGAGCACCGGGAATGGCTTTTTGGATGCTGCACACAACGATATCGCCCAGGCTGCCCCAGCCGATGTGAGTCGGTCCCAGCACTCGGATCGTGCGCACGAGTTTCGCACCCGTGTTGTCTGCCACATCCAGAATGGTTTGCATCTGAATCATTAGGATTCCCTTTCACTGTGCGGACAACTTAGCCGCAATCCCCGTAACGACTGAACTAGACAGTCGCTTGGACAGTCTCGGAAACCGCTGGAGCACGATTCCCCATCTGAACAACTCGCACAAGTTCCCAACGCTTAGTCCGGGAACGAGGGCGACACTCCACGATCTCCACGGTGTCGCCCTTGCGGGAAACCTCGGTCTCATCATGCACATAGCAGATCGTCCGTGCGCGAACGATCTTGCCATACTTCGGATGGCGATAGAGACGAGCGACTTCCACACGTCGCGTCTTGCTGTTCTGATCCCGAGTCACTACACCGACCAGTTGCCGCTGCATCTGTATTCCCCGCCCTATGCCTGCTTCGCCATGAGATCACGCTGATGGATAAGTGTCTTGATCCGTGCAATCTGACGGCGAAGCCGTCGAATATTGCTCGGAGCGTCCAACTTCTCAGTGGAGGACTGAATCCGCAACTGAAACAGATCCTTCTGAGAAGCCGCTAATTCGACTCCCAGCTGCTCGCTGCTCATCTCGCGAAGCTCAGTGCGAGCTTTGTTGATCTTGGACATCATCCACTCCGAATCGCCCGCTTCTGGATGAAGACATGGCGAAGAAAAAACTAGGCACCAGGTCGACGCTCGACAAGTCGAACCGCCAACGGGAGCTTGTGTGCCACACGATTGAAGCAATCGCGAGCAGACTCCTTCGAAGCTCCAGCAATCTCGAACAAGACTGCCCCTGGCTTGACCACAGCCACCCAGTGATCCGGTTCTCCCTTGCCGGTACCCATACGGGTTTCCAGCGGTCGGGCCGTCATCGGCTTCGACGGGAAAATTCGGATGAACAGGCGACCTTCGCCACGAATGTACTGATTGGCAGCTACACGACACGCTTCGATGGTGACCGCAGTAATGTAGCCACCCTGAATTGCTTGCAAGCCGAATTCGCCAAAGGAAACAGTGTTTCCACGAGTCGCACTACCTTTTATGCGACCTCTTTGGACCTTTCGGTGCTTGACCCGTTTGGGCATTAGAGCCATTGTCGGCCTCCTCGCTGTTGTAGTCCCCGAGATCGATCCACACCTTCACGCCAATCACACCCATTGTCGTCTTGGCGATGGTAAAACCATAGTCAATGTGACGCTGGAGAGTTGACAGCGGGATCGACCCGCGACTGGCCTTCTCACATCGAGACATCTCGGCACCGCCCAGACGACCCGACAATTGAACTTTCACCCCATAGACGCCGGAATCCATCACCTGATCCAACGTCTTCTTGATGGCCCGCCGGAAGCTGCCTCGCTTTGACAGCTGCTGGGCGATGTCTTCACCGACCAGAAAGGCGCATCGGAACGGGTTGTTGATTTCGACAATCTTGACTTCCGTACGACGGCCGGTCAGGTCTTCCAAGCGAGCCTTCATCCGATCGATTTCGGCACCCTTGCGGCCGATAATCATACCCGGACGAGCGGAATGCAGGTTGACGATGACTTGATCGCGGGTACGCTCGATGACCACTTTGGCGATCGATGCCGACTTGTACTCTTCGCTCACGAACTTGCGAATCTTGAAGTCCTCGACGAGCAGGATACCGAACTCCCGCTTGGGAGCGTACCACTTGCTGCGCCAATCCTCAGTGATGCCGACGCGAAAACCCGTTGGTCGTGTTTTTTGTCCCATGGTTAATCCTGTGCCTTCTCTGCGACTTCGGGAGCATCCACTGCCACAGTGATGTGGGCGAAACGCTTACGCAGTGTGAACACCATTCCGCGACCCCGCGGACGGAACCGTTTGAACATCGGGCCGCCATCGACCGTACATTCCGCGATCGTCAGAGCCTCGACATTGCGAGCTCCCCGATCCTCGGCGTTGGCAGCTGCTGACTTCAGCACGTCTTCGATCATTCGTGCGCCACGATTCGGCAGATACCGGAGAGTATCAAGACCCTCCTGTACTGTCTTACCGCGAACGAGATCGGCAAACGGACGCACCTTCCGACAGGAGATGCGGACATGCCGACATAATGCGCGAACCAGAACCATTGTTCCACCATCTCGCTTTCCGCGTTACTTCTTGCCCCGGGCACCGTGGCCCCGGAAGGTTCTCGTGGGCGAGAATTCACCGAGCTTGTGCCCGACCATCTCTTCCGTCACGTACACCTGAATGTGCTGACGACCATTGTGGACCATGAACGTGTGTCCCACGAACTCCGGAGAGATCGTTGAACGCCGCGCCCACGTCTTGATGGGATCCTTACGACCGACTGCATCCTGGCCCTGAATCTTCTTCATGACCGTCGGGCAGATGTACGGACCCTTCTTAAGGGAACGACCCATTGCTCACCCCAAAACAAACACTGGACTCAGATCTTCTTCTGACCGTTGCGACGGCTCCAACGACGACGAATGATGGCCCGACTTGATGGTTTACGACGCTTACGCGTGTTTCCACCTTTGGACGGACGACCATTGGCACTACATGGATGACGACCACCAGACCGGCGACCTTCACCCCCACCCATCGCATGGTCAACCGGGTTCATTGCCGAACCGCGGACATAAGGACGAATCCCCATCCAGCGAGCTCGACCAGCCTTCCCGATCACGATGTTCATGTGATCCAAGTTCCCAATCTGGCCAATCGTAGCCCGACAGAAACTGGAGACTCGACGCACTTCACCCGAAGGTAAAGTAATCTGCGCCCACTGGCCCTCACGCGCATTCAATGTCGCATATGTTCCCGCAGCTCGACACAGCTGACCGCCGCGTCCAGGCTGCATCTCAACGTTATGAATCTGTGTTCCGGTCGGTATTTCGCTCAACGGAAGGCAGTTGCCGAGCTTAGGTTCCGATCCCGATCCACTCTGAATCTTATCGCCAGCTTTCAAATGCAGAGGCGCGAGAATGTATCTCTTCTCACCATCGGCATACTGAACAAGTGCAATACGACAGGTCCGGTTCGGGTCGTATTCGATGAAGGCCACTTCAGCGACGATTCCGTCTTTTTTGCGTGCGAAATCGATGATGCGGTACAGACGCTTGTGGCCACCGCCACGATGGCGTGCGGTGATCTTGCCCTGAAAGTTGCGCCCACCATGCCGAGGCAAGCGGATCGAGAGTGATTTTTCACGCTTCTTCTTGCGATCCGTAATGTCCGCGAAATCGCTCACCGACGCATTGCGGCGGCCTGCGGAAGTCGGCTTGTAGACTCGGATACCCATGTTGCACCTGAACTCGTTTCGGCTGATTGTGTCGACATCAACCGGGGGTGTCGTGGACCTCTAAAACCAAGAATGTAGTGAACCTAGAAGAACGCGATGTGGTCTTCAGCATGCAGCTTGACAATCGCCTTCTTCCAGTCCCCAGTCCGCCCCATCCGCATTTTGAACCGACGGGGCTTCCCCTTGTACATCTGCGTGCGAACATCCAGAACGCGAACGTTCCAGAGCAACGCGACGGCTTTTTTGATGTCACTCTTGTTGGCCATGAGGTTGACCTGAAACTGGTACTGGTGGTGACGCTCAGAGAGATGAGTGCCTTTTTCAGTGACCAACGGTCGCAGGATCACCTGATATGGTTCCAGCTGAATCCCGCGAACCTTCGCGGCAGGAGCAACGATCTCGACTTGTTCAACCTGATCGGCCATGTTCAGACTCCCGCTCCAACTGCAACAGACGCAATCACCTTGCCACGCTCACGAATTGCATCCATGGCATCTCGAGTAATCACGAGACGCTTTTGACGCAAGAGATCGTAAGCATTCAAATTCAGCTCCGGAGAAACCGAAAGAGAAGCAATGTTCCGAGAACACTTCCAAACAACCGGATCGTGATCTTTAATCGCGAGCAAACACGATTGACCCGACACTCCCAAAGCCTTCAGGATACCCACGACGACCTTGGTCTTCTGCTCAGGCAGGGTCAAACCACTCAGAACGACTGCCTCACCATCTTGAAACTTGCTCAACAGTGCCATGCGGGTGGCCGCCCGCAACATCTTCTTAGGCATCCGGTAAGACCAATCCTTCGGACGCTTGGCGAACGCATGACCACCGTGACGGCGAATCGGAGAACGCTTTGTGCCGACGCGGGCGTTACCAGTCCCCTTCTGCTTGAACAACTTCTTGGTGCTACCGGCGACTTCACCACGAGTCTTGGTGCGGACGGTCCCCACACGCTGATTCAGGGCATACATGACGCAGACATCATGCAGCATTTGCTTGTTGATTCCCTTGCACAGCTCCGCCGGGTCGAACTCGTAAGTTCCCACGGTAGCGCCGGACATGTCGACCACTGGCACACTGATCATGACTTCCACCTGACAACCGACCAAGTTCTCAGTTCTCAGTTCTCAGTTGACAGAATGACTGGCAACTCGAAAACGATCACTGACCCGCTGAGGACAGACACTGCTTTTGGAGCATGTGACCGCCACTACGCCTTACGAATCACCACGTATCCGCCGTTGGGACCAGCCACCGGGCCAGCCACCAGCAACATGTGATTTTCCGCATCAATCCGCATGACCTTCAGATTGCGAGTCGTTCGGCGATCGTGGCCGAAGTGTCCCGCCATCCGCTTGCCTTTCCACACACGGGATGGGTCAGTCGCTGCCCCGATACCCCCCGCCTTGCGATGGCATTTCTTCACACCGTGGGTGGCTCGCTGTCCCTTGAAATTATGACGACGCATAACACCTGAGAAGCCACGCCCTTTGCTCGTCCCCGTCACATCGACCTTGGCAATTCCCTCCAAGGCACTGGCCGTTAACACTTGGCCCACTTCGCAGCCGTGTTGCTCGCCATCAGTTCGAAATTCGCGAATGAATCGTTGCGGCTCGCAACCCGCCTTAGGCGTTGCTGGCTTACCAGCTGCCTCGCGAGCCTTGGAATTCTTGCCCGACAGAGCGACCACTTGACCACGCTCTGACCGAGAGGCTCGGCTACGGGACCGAGCTGCGGGATCGCGGGCGAGATCAGCCTGGCTGAGCTTGTCGGCAAACCCGAGCTGTACACTTTCGTACCCATCACGTTCCTTGGAACGCAACTGAAGAACGTGACATGGACCGACCTCCAGGATCGTCACCCCGATCGACTGCCCCTCTGGACCGTAAACCTGAGTCATGCCAATTTTGCGACCGAGAAGTCCCACCGACATGTCAAACCCCACTCCGACCTGACCATTCATCCAGCATCGCTACTGGCCACTGCTTCACAGCACCCGACCGAGCTACGTCGAAGCCTTGATCTTAATGTCCACCCCGGCTGGCAACGACAGCTTATTCAGCGCGTCGATGGTCTTGCCGGTCGGCTGAACGATGTCAATCACTCGCTTGTGAGTGCGGATCTCGAAGGTTTCACGAGACTTCTTGTCGATGTGAGGCGACCGAAGCACCGTGTACCGCTCAATCTTTGTCGGCAAAGGAATTGGACCATGGACCACGGCTCCAGTCCGCTTGGCCGTGTCGACAATGTCACTTGCCGACAAATCCAAAACGGAATGGTCGTAAGCTTCCATGCGAATGCGAATGCGGCTGCCGGCCACGTAAATCCCCTTGAACCAACGACTTGCGTTTCGACACTCCCTCCCATTCCGGACGGGTCCGGACTGGGAAGCGAGAAATGGTAATTTTGCACGGCCCAATTGTCAACGTACTGCGAGGTCTTTCGCGGAAAAGAAATCGAGAGACTGGCTCCCGACCTTTCCAACATGCATCGCACACTGTCAATCATCTCACTTTGACACACGAGATAACCGATTTTGACCCAGCTCTGCCCGACACAATTCGTGTCGAAACATTCCACTTGTCTACAGAACATTTCAGCCATTCCCTGCCACATGCTCTTTCAACAGTGTAGCACATTTCACCTCCCCATCATCTCATCCAGCACAGATTGTGGGGCGAAATCGTATTTTAATGGCTCCATGGAGTACGACGCCCTCCCTTGGGACAGGCTACGCACTTGCGTGGAGTACCCAAACATCCTCGACAATGCCGCTTCCGCCTCGATCGCGGTCAGGTGGTCACGCGGCTCGGCTCCGTTAATACGGGCATGGCGCTGGGCGAGGTCGGCCTGGATATTGCCCATGAACTCGTTCGGGGTGACCACTTCCACCTTCATGATCGGCTCCAGCAGACCCACATCCGCCTTGCCCAAAGTCGCGTAAACCGCTTGCGACACAGCTGTGCGGATGGCCTCCTCGGTCGATTCGCCGACGGTGTAGTCGACGGAGACGACGGAAAATTTGACGTGCATCAGAGGGTAGCCGACGATTCCGCCCGACTGGCCAGCTTCCAGGGTGGCTTGAGCGATGATCTTGGCGACCTCGGGGGGCACCTCGTCATGCTTGAGCCCACTGGCGACTGTGACCGGCTCTTTCCCCTCGAACGGCTCGACGCGGATCTTAATGCCAAACCGCTGGATCACCCCTTGGACGGCCCGGTGGAATGTGCCCTCGCCGACAGCGGAGTTCCGCACCGTCTCGCGATACGAGACGCGGGGCTTGTGGACCTTGACGTTGAGGTTGAAATCTCGCAGCAGTCGCTTCTGCAACACCTCCAAGTGCAATTCTCCCATGCCACTAATGATTGTCTGGCCGGTCTCTTCGCTGACCTTGGCCCGGAAGGTCGGGTCTTGCTTGGCGAGTCGGGCGAGAGCCTCTTCCAGCTTCTTGCGGTCGTCGCCGGTTTCCGGCTCGACGGCCACCGAGATCACCGTCTCAGGGAAGACGATGGCCTCCAGCAGAATGCCATGCTTCTGGTCGCAGAGGGTGTCGCCGGTCACGACCTCCTTGGGGCCGACGACTCCGGCGATGCCACCAGGCCCCACGAAGTCGGTCTCGATCTTCTCGCGGGCGTCGGCCTGGATATGCCACAGCTGACTAATGAGTTCTTTTTTTCCGGTGCGTGGGTTCAACAGCCGCGACCCGCTCTTGAGCACTCCCGAGTAAACCCGCATCCAGCACAGATCCGCGTGCTTATCGGTCTGGATCTTGAACACCAGCCCCGCGAACGGCTCCTCCGGATCGGGCTTGCGGGTGACTCGCAGCTCGTCCTGTTTGCGGGCGGTGGGGTTTTCGCCCTCGACTGGCGGGCGATCGAGCGGGCTGGGAAGGTAGCGAATGACGCCATCCAGCAGCGGCAGGACGCCGCAGTAATGCAGCGAGGTGCCGCAGAATGTCGGCTGGATTTTGCCTTGCAGCGTGGCTTGCCGGAGCAGCGTGTGGATCAATTCCACGGGGAGGTCGCCGGTGTCCAAGTACGCCTGCATCGCCTCGTCATTGACGACAGCGACGGCCTCGATCAGCTTGGCCCGCCACTCCTCTGCCGAAGCGAGAAACTCCTCTGGAATGTCGGTGATTTTGATCTTTGTGCCGAGCGATGCGGCATCGAAATACATCGCCTTGCGCTCAATAAGATCGATGATTCCGGTGAAGGTGGTACTCGCTCCCATCGGGATAAACAGCGGCACCGGCTCGGCCCGCAAGCGACGCTGCATCTGCCCCAGCGTGCGTTCGAAGCTGGCCCCGATGCGGTCCATCTTATTGATGAAACAGATGCGAGGAACGTTGTACTTGGTCGCCTGCCGCCAGACAGTTTCGCTCTGGGCCTCGACGCCTTCCACCGCGCTGAACACCACGCAGGCCCCGTCCAGCACTCGCAAACTACGCTCGACCTCGGCGGTGAAGTCGACATGGCCCGGTGTGTCGATCAGGTTGATGAAGGCCTCTTTCCAGCGACAAGAGATTGCTGCGGAATAGATCGTGATGCCGCGCTGAGCCTCTTCGGGATCGAAGTCGGTGGTGGCCGTGCCATCGTCGACGTTGCCCATTTTGTGGGACTCGCCGGTGTAGTACAGGATGCGCTCGGTGGTCGTCGTCTTGCCCGCATCAATGTGCGCGACGATGCCGATGTTGCGGATCTTGTCGATGGGGGTGGCGATGGTGGTCATGGGGGGATCGTTGAAGGTTGAGGTTTGATCGACCAAGCCCAGGGGTTGCAACCCAGGGCTTTCACTGAGAACTGACCACTGACAAACGCAAAAGGAGGCACCCGTTGCCGGAAGCCTCCTGTTGGTATTCGAATTGATGTTCTCGCTGTGACCCGCGAGGATCACCCGGCAGTCGCGAGCGACTGGGGGACTACCACGCGAAGTGGGCGAACGCCTTGTTGGCGTCGGCCATCTTGTGAACGTTTTCCCGCTTGGTCATCGCGGCACCTTCCCGCTTGTAGGCCGACATGAACTCGTCGGCCATCGAGGAGGCAATGCCCCGGCCCTTGCGTCCGCGACACGCTTCCAGAATCCAGCGAATGGCCAGTGCCCGCTGACGGCGATTCCCGACCGGCGTCGGAACCTGATACGTCGCACCACCGACTCGCTTGGAACGGACTTCGATCGCGGGCTTCACGTTGTCCACCGCTTGCTGGAAGACTTCCAGTTCGCTGACCTCGGGAAGCTTCTTCTTGATCATGTCCAGAGCGTCGTAGAAGACGCGGATTGCGACTGACTTCTTGCCGTCACGCATCATGCAGTTGACGAACTTCGACACGAGCAGCGAACCGTACTTGGCGTCGGGCTGCAGCTGATCTTCACTGGCGGTAAAGTTCTTGGCCATTTGGGTTTCCGAAACACGAAATCTGCTGAAGGCGGCAGGAGAAGCGACTGGGTACGGGCAGCAAAACAGAGGGCTTTACTTGGCCTTGGGACGCTTGGCACCGTAGCGGGACCGAGCCTGCTTACGAGCGGTGACACCGAGGGTGTCGAGCACACCGCGAATGATCTTGTAGCGAACACCGGGAAGGTCACGAACGCGGCCGCCACGGACGAGCACGATACTATGCTCTTGAAGGTTGTGACCTTCACCGGGGATGTAGGCCGTCAGTTCCTTGCCGTTGGACAAGCGAACACGGGCGATCTTACGAAGGGCCGAATTCGGCTTCTTCGGAGTCATCGTCCGCACTTGCAGGCACACACCACGCTTTTGAGGACAACCCTCAAGCAGCGGAGTCTTGGTCTTGGTCGATTGCTTCTGCCGCGGCTTGCGGATGAGCTGATTGATGGTCGGCATGGCGTCAGACGCTCTCTGTCTGGTGTTCCGCACCCCTCAGAGGGTCGGATTTTTGGGAAGTCGAGGAGTGTACCGCTGGTCATCGTGGGGGTCAAGCAACCGGCGGCAGTGAAGAGGTCGCAGAATTCGTAAGAATTCTGCCCAATACCAAATTCCGCAGATTCCCGAAGAAATCGCTCGGCGGAGGCAAAAGTCGGACGACTTCTGCTACCGACGAAAAGGCCCGATGTCCTCACGGCCACCGGGCTTTCCTGATCATTCAGCGCACCCCAGGGAATCACACACCCGAGAACGGGTGCTTGGCAGTGTCCTTCTTCGCCAGCATCTCGGTCGCGCTGGGCTCGTTCTTCATCGCGCGGGCGATGGCCAGCTTCGTCGCGTCGTAGTTGTACTGGAAAATCTTCTTGTCATCAGCCGCTTCCCAGTGAATGAACACGCCGCAGACGATGCACAACGTCTCCGCCTGGTCCTTCGGAATGACACCGGCTTCGACGCTGTCGGCCACGGCCTTGGCCACGGCATACTGGGCGGGCCCGAACATCTGGACAGCCTGCTTGGCTCCCTTGATGGTGACCTTGGTGATCATGACGGTGACGGGCTTCACGCCCAGGTTCGGGGCGAGCACGGCCAGCAGGTTCGAATGACCGTGAGACTGAGTCGACAGGGCATTGGTAAACGCGTTGCCCACTGGGCCATTCTTGTCACCGATAAGTAGATCAATGTGAGCAATTTCATTGCCATCGCCGCAAAGGGCTTCACCAACGTGGAACGACATCGCAAGAGACTCCTGGGGTTCTCGAAAACCGACTGATGTGCCCCCGGACCTCCTGCAGGAAGCCGAACTAGACCCATCACAAGCTGTTTGATACCAAGCGAGCGTTGTTTTTTCCACCCAGCGGCGGCAGGTTTTCCGAGGGTCGCTGCCCGGCGGAACCGAACTGAAATGCCGCCCCGCTGCCTCACCCATACTGCCGTAGACATTCGCGAGTCGTCCTCTCACCTGACACAATGCCCGCATGAACCAGCGTGAACGGGTATTGCTGCTGACGGGGAGACTGGCTGAGGCTGTGGTGAGGCAGACCGCAGCTCAGGTGCAGGGGCGTGCGCTGGTGGATTTTGAGGTGCATGTTCTGCCGATCACGGTCGCGGCGCTGATGCACACGACATGGGTCGAGCGGAAGCTGCAATGGCAGCCGGACTGGCGATTTGATCGGGTCTTGCTGCCGGGGTATTGCCAGGGGGAGACAGCGGCACTGACCGAGAAGTTCGGCGTGCCGTTCGAGCGGGGGCCGAAGGATATTTTGGACCTGCCGGAGTTCTTTGGTCTGGGCAAACGCAAACCGGCGAACCTCGATCGGTATGACATCGAGATTCTCGCGGAGATCAATCATGCCCCACGCATGAGTCTCGACCAGATCCTGCGCTTGGCCGCGCACTATCGCCAGTCGGGCGCGGACCGCATCGATGTCGGTTGTATCCCCGGCGAACACTGGGAGGGAGCAGGCTCAACGGTCCGAGCCCTCGTGCAGGAGGGCTATCGTGTCTCGATCGACAGCTTCGATCGCGGTGAGGTCAGCGCAGCGGTGGAGGCAGGAGCCGATCTCGTCCTCAGTGTGAATGAGACGAATGTCGACTGGGCCGTGCATGTGCCCGCTGAGTTTGTCATCGTTCCCGATGACGCGCGGACCCTCGATAGCCTGCAGCCGACGATTGATGCCTTTCGGTCCGCGAACCAGAAATTCCGCATCGACCCCATCCTCGATCCCGTCGGTGTCGGGTTTGCCGCTTCGTTGGGCCGCTATTCGGAGGCTCGTCGTCGCTGGCCGGACATCCCCGTCATGATGGGGATTGGGAATGTGACCGAACTGGCCGAGGCCGACTCGGCGGGAATGAGCTTGTTACTAGCGGGGATCTGCGGCGAGATGGGGATCACGTCGGTGCTGACGACGGAGGTCGCGAACTGGTGCCGCTCTGCCGTCAGAGAGTTCGACATCGCCCGGCGGGTCATCTGGTTTGCCATCGAGAATGGGACCATCGCGAAACATATCGACTCGTCACTGGTCATGCTTCGAGAACCCAAGTTGAAGGAGTATGGCGAAGAGCCACTCGCATCGCTGGCTCTCCAAATCAAAGACCCGAACTTCCGCATCTTTGCTGAGCGGGGGCAGCTGCATGTGATGAACCGTAACGGGTATTGGCGGGGGGGGGACGCCTTCGAGGTGTTCGACCAGATGGCGGCGACGAACACCAAGCTCTCGGCCTCACATGCGTTCTATCTCGGATACGAGATGGCCAAAGCGATGACAGCCGTCACCCTCGGGAAGCAGTATCAGCAGGACGAGGCTCTGAACTGGGGGTTGTTGACGCGGGCGGAGGCGAGTGCGTTGGAGCGGAGACATCAGGCGATTCAGGTGGGACGATCCCCGAGACCGGATGAGGGGAGTGCGCCATGACCCCCTTCGTACAAGAAGTCTCGCCAGTTCCCTCGCTGGACGACCTGCTGCCGCTCTTCACTGACTGGCCAGGGCTAGTCGTGTTTGACAGTGCGAAGGTCTCTCCGCAGCTCGGTCGGTATAGCTACTTGAGCGCCGACCCCTTCCGGCTGCTTGAACTCGCCAAGGCCCAGCTGGGTGTTGATCCTTTCGAGTCAATCCGAGAAACGCTGGCGGACTTCCAGGTCGAATCGTTGCCCGCTTTGCCGCCGTTTCAAGGGGGTGCCGCAGGCATTTTGTCCTATGAACTCGGGGCGTCCTTCGAGAAGCTGCCCCAGACGCCACATGATGAGTTGCAGATTCCGCACTTGACCGTCGGGCTGTATGACTGGGTCTTGGCGTGGGATCATGTCGAGGGAAGATGCTGGTTAATCTCGCACGGGTTTCCGGAAACCGAATCGAGGCAGCAAGAGCACAGAGCGAAGAAGCGGGCCGAACAAATCTTAGCTGTGCTGGAACAGTCCACCCTCCGACGTGGGGCACGTTTCCTACGTGCCCGTGATCCGTCAGGATCACCGCTTCAAGACGGGCACGTAGGAAAGGTGCCCCACGAAGACGCTCATGAAAAAGTCCACGATGAGCTGACGGCTCCGTGCTTCCCAGCACCTGGACTGCCGGGATTGCTCAGCAATTTTACTCGCGCGAGTTACCTCGCCGCAGTGGAACAAGTCATCGAGTACATCCGCGCGGGGGATATCTTCCAGGCGAACCTGACTCAGCGTTTGATGTTCCCGAGTGACGAGTCGCCGCTCAATCTTTATCTGCGATTGAGGCAGCGGAACCCGGCTCCCTTCGCAGGCTGCTTCTTTCATAACGACTGGGCGATCCTCAGCGCATCACCTGAACGGTTCATCCAACTCGATGAGAATGGCATCGCCGAGACCCGACCGATCAAGGGGACTCGCCCACGCCGCAATCATCCCGAGGTCGATCTCTTCACCGCAGATGAACTGCGAGAGAGCGAGAAGGACAAAGCCGAAAATCTGATGATCGTCGACCTGCTCCGCAACGATCTCTCGCGAGTCTGCGCACCCGGTTCGATCCACGTCCCTCAGTTGTGTGAGGTTGAGAATTACGAGACGGTGCAACATTTGGTGTCGGTCGTGCAAGGAGAGTTGCGACCAGACCAGGATGCATGGGATCTTCTGCGAGCAACATTCCCGGGAGGCTCGATCACCGGAGCCCCGAAGGTCCGCGCGATGGAGATCATTGCCGAGTTGGAGCAGGTCGCGCGCGGTCCGTACTGCGGGTCTTTGTTCTATGTCGGCTTTGATGGACGTTGCGACAGCAGCATCCTGATCCGCACGTTTGTGTTGCGTTGTGGATGGGTCCAATGCTCGGTGGGTGGCGGTATTACAGTGCAGTCCGACCCCGAATCCGAATACAACGAGACACTGCACAAAGCCGCTGGGATGCTCCGCGTCTGGGAGGAGCTGCCATGACTGGAGATCGATGGCGGTTTGTGGAGGAGAGATTCACCACGGAGGCACGGAGGCACGGAGGGGGAGAGCTTTTGTTGTGTTACGGCCGGAATACGAAGGCTCAAGCATCAATGACAATTCTCCGCCCGAGAGCGACCTGGGTGATCGGAACCTCAACAGTTTCTTGCTCTCTCTTCTCCGTGCCTCCGCGCCTCCGTGGTGAATCATTCCGTTTTCCCTGGATGGAGGATCGATCATGATCCTCCTCCTCGACAATTACGACAGCTTCGTTCACAACCTCGCCCGCTACTTCGAAGAGCTGGGGACCGAGACGCGGGTCGTTCGCAATGACGCGATCTCGGTGGCAGAGATTCTCCGACTGAGGCCGCAGGCGATCGTACTCTCTCCGGGGCCGTGTACACCGAGCGAAGCGGGAATCACGCTGGAAGTGATTCACCAGCTCGGCGGCGTGATCCCCATCCTGGGGGTCTGTCTGGGGCATCAGGCAATCGGTATGGCAGTCGGAGCCAGACTCGGCCGGGCTCCCCAGCCGATGCACGGACTGACCTCGCTGGTCCAGCACACCGGGCAGGGACTCTTCGCGGGCCTTCCCCAGCCGCTCAGGGTCATGCGTTACCACTCGCTGATCGTGGATCAAATCACCTCTCCTCTACGCATCACCGCTCAGACCGCTGACGGCATCGTGATGGGGATCGAACACGAAAACCTTCCAATCTGGGGGGTGCAGTTTCATCCGGAGTCGGTACTGACCGTGGGAGGACACCGACTGCTGGCGAACTTTCTGAAGCTCGCCGGGGTGGCCCACCAGAACTACGAGTTCGTTGAGTATCAGCCCCCCGTAACCGTGGTGGACGACTTCTTTCAGCGGTCAATTGGCCCCGATGCATCCGCTCGACCGTAGCTCACGTCGCTCCGCGACTGAGATTCCGCTGGCGAGAGACTCCCACGGGCACGGAAAACGCCTTCGAGAAGTCGGTCATTCCATGGCGGAATGTCAGTCGCCGTGCGACATCGCCGACGTGATCGTCCGTAGAATCCTCAGATTGCACTCAACCCACAGGGACCTTGCGACCGATACCGGATGCAGGGGACTTGGCACCCCGTTTTCTCCATTGCGCCAGGACGTTTCTCTTGGGAGGCAGGGATGGCCTACCACTTCATTGACGAATGCACTCAAACGATTCGGCAGAGTCCGATGCGAGCGGCGCTGGCCTGCGTCCTCCTCATTACCACCACAATTTACGTGTGTACAGGCCATCAACATTACAGTGTGGCCGAGATCGGGGCCACCCCCGCAGCATCTGCCGATGTCACAGACCTGACGAGCAATCCCGATTGGCTCACTGACATCGAGCAAGTCGGCACCAACGCGGACGATGCCCCTGCCACGACCACTCCAGTCGATGGCCGGGAGCAGTACATGGACGCCCGTCTGACACATGCTGTCGCCGAGATGGATGATGCAGAACAAGTGCGACTCAGGCAAGTGGAGCAAGTCTCGGGAGCCACTCCGCATCACTCGGTAGACCAATCACCCGTGTGGCTGTTGGGCGTCTTGAAGGACGACTGATCCGTCCCCTGTCGACACCGCGTTTACTGGAAAGCAGATGGACGGACGATGTACGAGCGATACTGGCATCTCGATCGCCCCGCCTTCGAAAGCGATTTCGACCCCGAGTTTTATTTCCCAGCCCGCTCGCATCAGGGAGCCCTGCTCAAGTTGCGGTTTTGCCTGGAGCATCGCAAGGGGATCGCGCTGCTGGTCGGGGACCACGGGGTCGGCAAAACGTACCTGACGCAAGTGCTGGAGCAGGAACTCGACGGTCCGCAACGGCCGTTCCTGCGTCTGGTGTTCCCTCAGCTTTCTCCCGCCGACATGCTCAGCTATCTGGCCATGCGACTCGGAGCCAGCCCCGGACCGGGGATCCCACGCGGCAGCCAGGACCAGACCCTGCGCAGCCTCGAAAGCCGCCTCGAAGCGCTGGCCAGCGAAGGACAGCGGCGGGTCATCGTCCTCGACGATGCCCACCTGCTTCAGCCCCAACACTTCGAGACGCTCCAGCTGTTAATGAGCGTTCAACAGCAGGTGGGGAACATGCTGTCGTTCGTCTTGGTCGGGCGTCCGGAACTGCTCAGCCGCGTCGAGCGCGTGCCTGGGCTGGATCAACGAGTGGCTGTCCGCATGGCCGTCGACCCGCTGACCGCTGATGAAACTCAAGCCTATATCGAACATCGGCTACGAATTGCGGGCAAGTCGGAGTCGATGTTTCGGGACGACGCCTATCAGGCGTTCTGGGAGATTTCCCAGGGGGTGCCGCGTCGGATGAACCAGATCTGCGATCTCTCACTCCTCGTCGGGTATGCCGATGCGATGAGCGAGTTGACCAGTGTCGAGGTCGAAGCCGCTGCCGAAGAACTGCTGGCCGTGTCACTGGATTAAGGGGAGCGGGTCGTGGGAACTTCCCCCAGCAGAAGGGGCGGGAGTCGAACCCGCAAGAGGCTTTCGCCCCCACCCGGCTTCCAACCGGTGCCCGGCTCCATTCGGGAGGCCCTTCTGTGAGCGGCACGGCGCTAGCCGCCGGTTCCCCTCACCGTCATTCGACTGGTCATGGTTCCTTGGTCAACGGGCGTTCAGGGAAACCGGCGGCTAGCGCCATGCCGCTCAGAGCCAGAGGAACAGAGCACGCTGATTGCCTCGACCAGGACTCGAACCTGGAATACCCCGTGAGAAGCGGGGAGTGATTTCCGTTTCACTTTCTGGGAGGGGAAGAGCAGTCAGCTTTCAGCCATCAGCAGTCAGCCAGAGAGGAGTCTTCTCTGGCTGACTGCTAATGGCTGATCGCTGAGAGTTTCCCCCAAAAGGCGGAAGGCGAGGGATTCGAACCCTCATCTCCGGTGAAAGAGAACCGCATTAGCAATGCGGCCCGGCCAACCGTATTCGGCTGCCTTCCGGATTCACTATTCTTCGCACATGTCACGGCACAAACGAATCACGGAGCGGAGAACATCAGATGTCGAGAGATGACTGGTTTCGGCGGAAGACCTGGACTCACGAGGACGAAGAGCAGTTTCTGGTCCGACTGGCCCGCTCCCGATCCGTTGGCAACAAGTCTCAATACGCGAAGATTCAGGGCATGACATTGCGGGAACATGGACTGATCGAACCGGCGATTGTTCTCTTGAATCGAGTGATTGATGAATGGCCGGAACGACTCGAATTGGCGTCGGCACATCTGGAACTGGCGAAGTGTTACGGCGATTTGAATCAGTCTGACCGAGCCATTCATCACTATCGAGAATCGCTCGCCGCCGAGGAAGCATTCCCGAACATGCAGACACAAGCCTGGCTGATGTTTCCATGGTTCATTCTCTCCCATGAGTTGACGCAACACTTTGAAGAGGCTGAGAAGGTCATACTGGATCGTGAGGGAACACGAAGTCGTGATCTTCCTTTGGCGATCTATCGATGGGCTGGGGCCAAGGCGTTGTTCAGCGATCATCGTGGGGATCGGACTTCCGCTAAACACTTCGCTACGATCGCCTGGGATGCCTCCCAGATGAGCCACTCTGGATATCGATATCATCCCGATATCGGATTGGTCAGGAATCTTGATAACAATATCCACAACCAGATTGCCAAGCTCGCGGGACATCAGGTGGCTTTATTCTCCAGGGTCTTGGGGTGGTGGCGAGGATGAGACGAGCCACATGAATTGACCGAAGTGGGAGTCGAACCCACAGGCACCAGGCTCTCGACCTGGCCGCTTTGCCGGTTTGCGTACTCGGTCAGTAGGGGGAACGTTGAGGGTTGAGCGATGAGAGTTGAGGGGCAGACGAAGAGGTGTGGTGTCCTCCGCTGACTCTCAACGCTCAACCCTCATCGCTCCCCCATTTGCAGGTCCCGGACTCGAACCGGGCGGACCGGCCTTATGAGAGCCAATTGAGCGCCTGCCCACCTGCAATGAGTCAATTCTGCGAGCCGGGCGGCGTCAGC
>JANPCU010000404.1:0-7446 GCA_031431195.1 Planctomycetota bacterium
GCACCGGCCTTTTGAACTGGTACGACCACCCGATCAGCACCGGCCCGCTGGAAGGCATCAACCACAAAAACGGAGCCCTACAACGCCGAGCCTACGGCTACCGAAACTACGACCACCTCAAGGAACGACTCCTCACCCTCCACCACACCAAGTACACTCTACAAGGTTAAAGCCCCGCGATGGCCCATCCCCCCAAATAGTCGGATGAACCGGAATTGCTGACAGCTCACCCCGGTGTCAGCACCGCCTTGGCGATCTGGCCGCTGTGCATGGCTTCGAACGCTTCGTGCCAGTGTTCCAGGGTCCAGGTTCCACCGACCACCGGGTCGATATTCAGCAGACCGGTCGCCAGCAGTCGCAGCACGCGCTCCCACATGGCCCAGTTGTGGGAGAAGCTGCCCTTGAGCGTGATGTTCTTCTGCACCATCGGGTCGAGCGAGAAGTTGATCGGGTCGCGGCCCCAACCGACCTTCGAGATCCAGCCCGCGGGTCGCACGATGTCGATCGCGGTCTTCAGCGTGACCGAGATCCCAGCGGCGTCGACAACTCCGTCCACGCCGAGGCCATCGCCCGCCATCGCCCACTCGCGCGGGTCGCCGATGATGACCTCGCACCCATACTGCTTTGCGATTTCGAGCCGGACCTTGTCCCGCTCAATGCCGACAACCGCCACGATCCCGCCTTGCAGCCGAGCCATCGCCGCACAGAGCAACCCGATCGGTCCCGGTCCGAGCACCACAATCCGGTCCCCCGGCTTCACCGACCCATTCATCACCACCGCGTTGTACGCCACGCAGCACGGCTCCGTCAGACACGCGCGGTCGAAGGCGAGCCCGTCCGGCACGCGGTGCAGGCAGCGCGAGGGAACCTTCACGTACTCGGTCATCGCCCCGTCGACTCCATACCCGTAACCTTTCCGCGTCGGGTCCAGGTTATACAGCCCGGCTCGCGACATCGGATTGTTCGGGTCGATGACCGCAGCTGTCTCACTACAGGCCCGGTCGCCCGCCTTCCAGCCCACCACGCGCGAGCCGACCTGTTCGATCGTCCCCGCGAACTCATGCCCCAGAATCACTGGATAGTTGACCGGCCAGCTGTGAGCCGAGGTCCACTGGTGCAGGTCGCTGCCGCAGACGCCGACCGCCCCGACTTTGAGAAGAACATCCTCGTCCCCAATGGTCGGACGCTCGACCTGACGCAGTTCGACGGAGCCCTTTTCGGGGGCGAAGTTGACAACAGCTGTTTGTTTCATGGGAGGGTGGCTGGGGAGGGGAGGCAGTGGGATCGGGTGGATGCGCATGTTGTCGAAGTGGGAGCGAAGCCACAAGTCGAACCGAACTCCTCCAGAATGCGGCTCCATTGAGGCGATCGGTCCGTGGAAACGTACCGATCGCCTCAGGAGATACAGGGGAAAAAGAATAGCCCGCAATTTCGATGTCTAGCGACTCGAAATGCGGGCATTGAGAACGTGTGAGTGGTTACAAGGGCACGGAGTCGTCCGGCGCGGGGACCACGACCTCCGCCGCATTGTGGATGGCGGTGTAGACCTCACTGCGATGCACGGGCACCTCGCGTGGGGCTTCGATTCCGAGGCGAACTTTGTCTCCACGGATTTCGATGACAGTGATCACGATCTTGTCGTTGATCACAATGCTTTCATTCGGACGGCGAGAAAGAACCAACATGCGACACCCCCTTCATGGGTCAGCCGGGCCACCAAACAGGCCACCAATTTGGCGAAATCTCCTCAACGGTTTCCTTCACGTTTGGCGGAGAGCCACAATCTGCCCAAAACACTATTGCAATGTTAGACGGAGTTGATCCAGCGTCAATCGGGATTCTTGAGGGAATCTCTTGACATCACGCAAATTTCATGCTTTATAGCCTTGAGTGACCCCGAAAATCCTCTTCTGTTTCACCATTTTAACATTGACTGGACACTTGGAGGTCGGGTTGTCAAGTCATTCGAACGCTTCCACCGATCCGCTGAAGCACCGTTGAGGCCCAAATTCGGTGTAAATTCGGATCGCTCCGTCGTCATCGATCCCCTGGCAGGCTCCGGTCAACGTGCGAATTCCGTCGTTCAGAGTCACGGTCCGCCCGGCGAGAAGGCACCTCTGTCGCCACCTCCGGGCCAATGACAGCGGGTCGCTGGCCAAGTGTCCCAGGTCTGCTTCCAGCTGGCGGAGTACCAGATCCAGAACCTCGCGGCGACTCGGGAGATGATCCGTCAAATCCACGAGAGAGGTCATCCGGGCCTGCACCTCGGGCGGGGCGTTTCGGGCACGATTCGCCACGTTGATCCCAATCCCGATGACCAGTCGCGGAGGCATCACTTGTGGCACCTCCACCAGGATTCCTCCCAGCTTTCGACCATCCGCATACACATCATTCGGCCACTTCAGTCGCACATCCGACGACGGGACGCAGGGGGCCAACGCCTCGCAGATCGCGCCGCCTACAGCCACCGAGAGTGTCGGCCAACGGTCGGCCGAAATGCCCAACACCAGCGGCTCGATCACCACCGAGAACGTCAAAGCCCCCTCGTTCGCCCACCACGAGTTAAACCCTCGCCCACGTCCCGACAGCTGCCGGTTGCAGATCACCAGTCGAGGGTGAGGTCGCGGGTCACCGGCAGTCCCGATGGCGTAGTCATTCGTCGATCCCAACTCGTCGAAGAAGTCGACAGTCCGAATCCAACCCGCAGCAGCCACTGAACTGCAGTCATCGAGCATGGACACACCACTCCTAAGACACCGATCCAAATCGAGGCCCCGACACCGACCCGTTGGACTTGCTGTTCGCTTGCAGGGCGGACGGGGTCATGCGGCCTTCGACTTTGCACTGTGCAGACCTCCCCCAAGTCGTGGGTGAAGGCTCTTTGATCTTGCTACCTCAGCCCCGCCACCTTCGACATCAGATTGTCAACCGCATTCAACAGCCGCTGCTGGATCGCAATCGGGAGCGTCGACAGATCTTCCAGCAGATCGGGGCTCAGTGCCTGATTGCACTTCTCCAAAGTCGAGACCACACGCTTGGCGATCTGCTCGACCGGAGGAGCCGTACTGACGCGATCGGAGTCCTCACCAGGAGCGGGTCCGCGAGCTCCCTTCCCGAACGGGGCGTAATCGTCCTTCGTCTCGCGAGCCACCGAAGACGCCGTGGCCGACCGCTCGCGCTCATCCATCACCGCACCGCTGCCAGCTCGCCGCTGGGCCGCCTCGTAACCCATCTCGGCCGGATCGCGGACGATACCCGTCTCAACAGTTAGGAAATCGCCGGTCGGATCGAATGGGACTTCTTCCTCATCCGCCGAGAGCGACAAATCTTCGCCATGCTGAGCCCGCCGCCACGCCCGCATCTCGGCGACCGTCGATTGCAGCTCCTCGGCCCAGCTGAAACACGCCGCTGCGTCATCCCAATTCAATCCAGCGTAGAAGTGCGACCACTTCAGACAAGTGTACTGCGCGTGGACATCGCCAAAGGTTTCCCAGACTCGCCGCCGCTGATAGATCTGATCGGCACTCAGACCGATCATCTCGCCAAAGGCCGCGTCCGTGCGTCCTTTCGCGTAACGCTTCGTCCACAGGGCGGCACATTCTCCCAGTGTCCAATTACAGCTGGACAACGCCAGTTGAGCGCGAGAAATGAGTTGATCTTCGGATTCAAAAGTCTTGTCGACCATGGGCGGTGGGTACATCAGCAGAGGGGGTTCCGTCGACCAGGCAGCTGTTCGATCAACAGCGGCCATCCGACCGTGATCCCGGTGGAAAAGCATCGCACGGCCATACTGACATCAAACATCCCTGCCCACGTGCAATCAACTCCCAGTCATCCACCGGGCCAGACGATCCATGGTATCCGTGTCGAGTTCACGATTCCACCGGTAGTCAGAAGGTTCCATTCTCCCATCCGCACAGAGGGTCGGCCAACCGCTGCAAGTGGCACAGCACGCACGTTTTGCCCAGAACTGTGCAGCGGCATGTCAGGCTCCTCACAGGCCGCTGGGATCGCAATTCCCGTCCAGCACCACAGACTCACCGATGCCACGCGGGGGCAGCGACAAACCAGCCTGGGGCACAGCACCGTGTGATACCAGTCGCGCCGTATGGGCGTGGCTGGCCTAACTGCCTCGATTCCAACTGGAATTCCTGCCGATCGACTCGCCCGAACTGAACCCGTGTGATCGCACCTGCCAGACGAGATCACCCGTAACCAGCAACACGCCCAGATCGCGGTCCTGATCGCCGCGACCCTCCGCTGGCTCAAACACCGAAAGCACCAGATCGAAGCGAAAGTCTACCGCAACCTGCTCAACCGATAACCCCGCACTTTCACTTGTGCGGGGGGAGGCATTTCGCGTGATGCTGGTGGCCTGCCTCGCTCCGCACGAGAGCGGAGCGAGCGGTGAGGCGATTGAATCCTCGAAGCTGCACACTGTGTGAGAGCAGATTTATGAATAGTCATCCGCGTGATGGCAGACAGGAATGTTTACCCCACTGTTCAGTGGGCACAGATATGACTGTCTGTGCCCACTCAAGACCGATGGTGAATCAGGCACTAAAAGGGTTCACTGAGGATCAGCTGGCTTTGGGTCGGCGCGCGAGGTACGGCGAGCGAAGCGCCGCCCTGGCCGGGGGCGGGGGCACTGAGTCGATCGCGTCCGAGGTCACGCAGGGGGGCGGCACTCCGGGGGAGATTGGTGCCCCTGGGGATCACTTGCTGGAGCAGATCACGAGCCATCTCTTCCGTGTCGCCCGAGGTTGGAAACACCTCGACCCGCGAGGGACTGGCTCCGGGACCAGCTGGCTGCTGCGGATTCACCAGGTCGCTGAAACGGGCCTCTAGCTTCTGCACCATCCCGTCATCCGCTGGGTGACCGACCACCTCGTCGTTGACCAATTCCGCAGGGTCGTCCTCCACCATCGGGGCGATCGCCTCATCCAACGCCGATTCGAACCGCTTCCGGACTGGTGACTGGGAGTCGAGCAGGCGTGTCGAGGTTCGAGTTGCAGGAGCTTGTTCCGTCAACAAGTCACCAACGCCCAGCCGATCGGTTTCGAATTGGATCGGAACCTCGGACTGGCTCGCCACGTTTCGCGAGCGATGCTGACGCTCGTCCCGCGTCTGTGGGGGGACGATCTGATCGAGGAGATTGTCCTTCAGGTTCTCTCCAATCAACGCGGAGCGTCCATCGGCGATGAGAGCTGCTGTCACCTCCGGGTGATTGACCCACATCGACTGACTCCAGCTGCGAATGTCGACGTAGGTACTACGCAGTGGGGGGCGCTGAGTGCGGGGGACAACGGCCAACCCCTGTGAGCTGTTGACGACATGGTAATTGGCGACGAACAGGCCGCTACAAAGGCCGATCACGGTGCCACCGAGAAACATCTTCAAACCAAACACGGCGATCTCCTGAGATCTCCCAACAAGGCCCGATTGACCTTGTCCGTAGATACAGGGAGCCTAGCACTCGTTGCGAGGAGGCTTCACCGGTTTCGCATCGGGAACCGGGAACAGAGAGAACCGGCGGCACTGTCCTCGATAAATCCCGTGTGATCAGAGGAGTTTCGCGGATCGGAAGAAGCGGTCAATGCGGAGCGGTTGACCAGCTGACGGGCGAGGTGCATGTGGCCACAGGTCGTTCACCCGCCAGTACGCTGCCAACGGATCCTGACACCGGCAGGGGGCACTGCGATTCGCCGGTCGTGGGGCGAAGCGACACCACCAGTTGACAAGAACCCGCGCCCGCCCATCTCGGAGCCGGTTTGGTCGACGATGCGCACCAGCCGAAAAAGCCCTCACGACACCTGAGTCTTGACGAAACATGGCAATGGAACACCCTGGCCGAGGTTCTACTGAATGGTGGCTGAACCAGAACTCAGGTTCTCACCCAGTGTGTGGTACGGTCTGAGCCATTCCATGTTGACCAACGAGAGGCGAAAGCCAGGGAGACTACTGGGCATGTTCGTGACCATGCGCCGCATGGTCTTCGGAGGGAATCGCCCCGGAGTAAGGAGTGTCGCCGATGGTGATGTTGAGCTTGGCTCCCGCAGCGGCCTCATGCAGGTGCTCGACCAACTCCTTGTCGGTCAGGGTGAACCGCGAGGTCTGACCCGCGGGGTTGCCCTCTTCAGGCTGAGCGGCGAGCTTGAACTGCTCGGGGGTATCGCCGTGCTTCAAGTTGATGACCGCTTCGGTGGCCAGAGTGGTCGCGGACTTCTTGGCAGAGCTGTCGAGCAGGTAGACCGTGACGGAGCCTGTGGCGTCGTCATGCACGACCTCGGCGTGATACTCCTCGTTACCGAGTTCGACGAGGGCTCCGTGATGCGGACCTTCCGAGGCGTGCCCGTGATCATCGTGGTCGTGACCGTGATCATCGTGGGCCGGAGCGACAGTTCCCGGCGGCGGAGTCGTCACCGTTTCACGAAGTGCCGGAGCAGGCGGGGCGGCGGGTGAGCAGCCAGCGGCACACAGTCCGAGTGCCGAGGCGAAGACCAAACCGAGTGATGCGATGCGTGACATGGGTAGGATCCTGTGAGTAGAGATTGGGGAGTGGTAAGACGGACATCCCTGTCCGACGGTGTCGCGACGGACGAGGACGTCCGTCGTACAAGTGAGGTTTGTGTCGGGAAGAGGGCGGGTCGTCAGTCGAGGGACCATTTCCCACTCCCGACTCTCAGCTCCGACTCAGTGTGCGTGCTTGGTCTCGAAGCCGTGTCCCTTCAGCCAGCCTTGCCACTCGTCTGCAGCGGCGTGATCGGGAACGTGAATCGTGACCCACATCGGGCAGCGGTAAGAGATGTCGGCATGGTCGCCGTGAGACTCGTTCTTGACAGCACAGCCCAGATCCTCCAGCGACTTCGCAAATGACTTCGAGTCCTTCATCAGCGGCCCCGTCAGATGCGCGGTTTGCCAGTTGACCAGACGCAGTTGAACCGACTCGTCGCCGTGCAGGAATGCCTCATCCACGTGAGCGTGATGGGTATCGAAGCCCGAGCCTTGCAACCAGCCGTTCCACTGCTCGGCCAGCTTGTGGTTGGCGACTTTCATTTCCTTCCAAGTGGCACAGCGATAGACAATATCGGTATGTCCGTCGTGCTGGCTTTGCTTGACCTCGCAGCCGAGATCTTTGATCGCCTGGAAATGCTGAGCGGCCTTCTGAGCGTCATCGAAGTGCTGTTGGTGCCACTCTGTCAACTGGAAGGCGACGACTTCGGCGTGGTCGTGACCGGCGTGGTCCGCCCCTGCGTGGGAGTGCCCTTCGTGGCGATGGTCGTGTTCGGCTTCTTGAGCGGGGAGGGAGCTGGCACTGACGAGGGCCAGGAGGACTAGGCCAGCAGAGGAGAGGGTGACGGCGTGTGAGCGAGGCATGAGATGTTCCTTTCAGGAACGAGTCGGGTCGGTCGGGGGAGTCTGTGAGCGGCAGCGCGCTCGCCGCCG
>JANPCU010000405.1:0-7042 GCA_031431195.1 Planctomycetota bacterium
CCATCCGACAATGCATGCAATTTGGTAAGCAGGTCGTTTGAACTGACCCGCCACTGGGGCTCGGCCCCGTGGTTCCCGCGATCGTGCGCTACGGTAGTGCACAAGCGTGGGAACCATTCCGACGAGCGCGGTGGCGGGGAGACTCTTTGCACGCGGGGGGGGCGGACCTCTCGATCCCATAGTTATGAGATTTCACGCCGGGCAGCTACTACGGACCACGTGCCTTACTGAGTTACCGACTCCACATCCAGAATGCGCGCTGTGGGCCGCGTCAAATCAATGTGGAGCGGCTGCTCGGAATCAACCTTGCCGATGTTCCCGGCCAGATCACGGGCTTCCAAACGAATGTAGATGGGGCGGTCTATTGTCTGGTCGACGGTCCAGATGTACCGACCCGAGTTCTCGATCCAACCACTGATCGCTTCCCACGGACCTGTCGGACTATAGGCTCTCGACAACATGACCGATTGCTCAGGCAGGTCGGCGTCCATCAGCACCCAACCGAACTGGACCTGATTGTGTGTGAGTCCCTGCCCTTGTATCAGGTTCCCCAACTTGGGGCGTGGGGCGTCCTGGTCCACGATGACGACGATCTCGGGTGCGTGTCCCGGCTTCGGGGGGTCATCAGACAGACCGATCCCGCTGCGTGCCCGAATCGCAAAACCGAACTGTCCGCCGTGCTCGACTCGCACAGAGAAGGGACTCTTGCGGTCGGGGTCACTGCCGTACGTAAACCAATGGCGACCGCTGTCCTCGGTGATGAACAGATCGACTCCTCCGACTCCCGAGGGGCCAACCTGTTCCAGGGAGTAACCAATGTTGAAAGCCGTGGCGTTGATGACCTTGGCCCCCGTGGGATGGATCTGCTGCCGTGGTGGCAGTGCGGGATTGACCCTGACGGAGGCCCCCATACTTTGACTGATCGATTGAGGAACTGGCCGGGCGGTCAATGACGATTCGGTGATAATCCGTGGCTGATAGTTCGTGGAGTCGTTCGTAGCCAGTACAGGCCCGGGATTGATGGCAACCGGCTTCGAGAAGTCGGGCTCAGTCTCGCGCGGTTGAGTTTTGCTTTCTGAGGAGACCGCTGTCTGACTCTCGGACTTCATTTCGTTCTTGGCTTGATCGAACACGCGAGCCGCAACAAAGACAGTCCCCGCAGCTCGAATCGGCAGATCCACTCGACCGACCGATTGATTTTCGGTGGGGACGGGCTTCCATTCGCCGTCTTCGCCTTCGCGGAATTGAATCTCCAGCGACTCCAGATTGAGAGCGTCATCTTCCGCCTGCCAGGTCAGCTCCACACGACCGGGTGAGAGCTCGCGAACTTTGAGATCGAGCAGCGGGGGAATATCATCCACTGTCACCTTGAGGCCGACTTGCGGAGCCCCCGGCTGGACCGGCTGATTGTTGGAATTCATCATCCGCACGGCGAACCAATAGTCGCCGTTGTCGGCGGCGTTGTAGCGGAACATGCGTTCTTGTGGCTGAGCCTTGGCAGCAGTTTTCCAGGACTTCCCACGGTCCGTCGAGACCAGCAAATGGACTTCGGTCGCCTTCAGCTGACGGATCTGTTCGTCTTGGAAGTCGAATGGGATTTTGAGAGCATGTCGACCCGTGTAAACATTCTCCGAGGCGATGACATTGTAGCCAAACAGCAGGACAAGCAACGTCATGCCGAGTCGTAGACAACTCGGAAGACGGAGGCGTGAACGGACCGCCATCCAGTCGATGGATGGGCCGATTCTCTGCTCTTGGTTCTTCCCGTGCATCATGTCCATCCATGGACTTCAGAGGGCGAGGTGTCTTGCCAGGACCGTGCCGCGTGACGGAATGAAACTTCGCTTTCAGTCGCCATCGGCAGGCAGAGCATCTTGGCTTGAGTCATTTCCGGGGGAGGACACTCTTTTTTCGTAAATCAGGTGTCCTTATCAGCGTTGGCTTGTCAATGGCATGTAATCCATTGGACATCGACTTCACGCCTGTAGAAGTGAGACTGTTACCCAGTCAGAAGCGATAGCGCTCGGAGTTTCGGGGAGCCCCCAGCGTCAGCTGGGGTGTCTGTACGAGAGGACCTTCGCGAGTCCAAGTGGACTGTCCTCTGGTGCGATCCGAGTTCATTCTCAACGCGACGCTCTCGGGTGTGAACACCCCGGCTCGCGCCGGGGGCTCGCCAAGATGCCTCACTCCACACCGCGTGAAGCAGAACGCAAAAGCCACCGGCCAGGGAGTCGGTGAGAACTCCCTCGACGGTGGCTTGACGATCGATCCAGTCGGGATCGCGGCGTGTTCTAGCGGCGCTGGGCCGGGGCATTCAGATAGTTCCGCAGTTGCTGACTCTGCGCGTCATTTCGTGAGGCGTTTGTTTTCGGGGAACCGAAGTTCTGATCCGAGGAGTGCGGTCTGTGCACGGTATTCGGAACAGTGCCCTGATAGACGACCGGAGCCACTTCCTGGGGCATGGCTTGGTCGCCAAAGCCAGTGACATCGCTGCCGCCGTAGTATTGGTTCTGCATCTGAATCGGCTGCTGAGCTTGATTCTGGATTTGCAGCTGAACCAGTTGGTCTTCATACGACGGACGCTGCCCCTGCGAGATCATGGGGGAGCCGGGGCTGGCCATCTGCTCGTACTTGTGCCAGAACTGTTGAGATTGTGGCGAGGCGGGGTTCATGCCCCATCCCGCCGCTGTCTGGGACTGCGAGTAGACGTGGTGATAGTTATAAGGGCGAAAGGAGTGGTAGCCGTGGTAGTACGGCATTTCCTTGAGATAACCGTGCTTCCACTTCTCCAGATCATCATAGGGGTAGAGCTGCTCGCTGCTGCCCACCGATGAGGAACCCACGAAATCCTGAGCCAGGCCAGTGCCGGCCATCGCAGCTGTCATAAGCGCCGCCCACATTGCCTTGGTCATACCAGTCTCCTTGTCACGGGTGCCGAGTTGTCCAGTCCGACGACAATCGTCGGCGATGAGGTTCGCAACCTCGTGTTGCGGGATGACAACCGACCCCGTCCCGTGGTTGATTCGGACCTATCGTTTCTGAGGTTGCACCGATTTCCAGCCGGTTAAACGGTAAAAACGGAAAATCGATTCGCAAGACACGGGAAATGCCGAAGTTTCCGATTCCCGGAGTCCTCACACGCCCCGGCACTGCTTACCTTGTCCTCATTGTCTACGCAGGTTCGTCCTGCATCCCGATGAGTCCTTGGAGCACAATCGATGCGATCCTGGAATACCCCTGCACTGCTGGCAGCCATGGGCCTCTGCGGCCTGGGTTCGTTGTTTGCACAGAACCCTTTGCTGCCGATGGCCGCAGGCCCCACCCCGGTCGATATGCCATCGCCGGAGCCCGTGCTGAGCGCTCCGCAGATGGAGCCCATGGCCCCCGCCCACATTTATCCAGAAGCTGCTGCACCGACATTTCACCACGAGTCCATGGCATATCCCCTGCCAGAAGAGTCCGTCTATGGCGGCTCGCCCGTCATGGAGTCGTCGTCCAGCCTGGGCTGCCAGGGGTGTGCCGATGCAGCTCCGGTGGCCTCGTGCCACGATTGTGCGGAACCGGCTCTGGTGTCGACCTGCAATAGCTGTGCGGCCCCACAACAGATCATGGCCGCTCCAGCTTGCGGTTGTCAGGGTGGGTCTAGCGATATTCAGTCCGGTTATGGGCAAATGGGCTATGGACAGGTGGGCTATGGACAGTCCCTGCTCATGGGCAGCGGATCGGGAGTGGCCTCGGGACTGTTGTCGCCGAACGCCAACTCCGGCGGATTGCACACTCGCTATCCGTATTACAATTACCGTCATCCGTGGTACTATCAAGGTCCACCCAGCCAGAACGTGACCATCGTCTGGTAATGTGAATGTGAGGCGGGACAACAGTCTGGCACGGTGCAGTGTGCCGGTGAAAGCGGTTGCAACACTTAAGAGGCCCTCCTTGGAGGGCCTCTGTTCGTTTCGGCGTGTTTTGCCGGATCAGGTCGTACCATCCGTAACGGATGCATGTTCAGAACACCAGTTGAAATCAGACTCTAGCGAAAGTCAACCACATTGTTTTGATGACCGCTGATCGAGGAACTCGATAGATCCCTCAGTAGATGGAGACTGGCTTCGAACCCTCGGAAATCTCAACCATTTCCGAGTCTCCGCACGGACAGCGGACGAGGCTTTTCCATCGAGGAACCAGGAGCGACAACGGATGTCGGCCATAATTCAACTTCGCCAGAGTGCGGTCACTTCCTCCTCAGAGCCAGTTCAGCAGGAGGTTCGCACGACCTCTCGTCGAGGGCGCTGGGCCAGGATCATCAGCGGTTTGCTGGCGACTTGTCTCACGACAGCAGTGGAAGCCCAGTACCCGATGCAATTGCCGGGTCAGGGACCGGATGGGGGCTACTTCACGGCCCCCTTGCCGACTCCTGCTGGCTCGCCCGGACCAGTCCCCGTGGGCCCGAGCCAAGGGCAAGGCGTCATCCTTAGTGATGATCCCGATGACTACTTAGCTCCCCTCGATGGCCGGATCGTGGCCATGCCGCAGAATCAGCAGAAGCTCCAGGTGATTCATCGCCGGAGCCAGCTGGTCAAGACTCACAAGCGAATCTCGCGCTTTGCCTGGTCCGACCCGGGCCTGATCGACATTGTCCAATACACGGACCATGACTTCGGGATCCTCGCGACCAACCGCGGCTCAACCGACCTGTGGATCTGGTTTGAAGAAGAGGAAGGGAAAGAGGGACAGCCTCCTAAAGAATCCGTCACCCCCTTAATGTACAACATCTCGGTCATCCGAGATCCGGATGTCGAGGACCGTCGAAAAATCGACTATGGTCGAGTCGAAAGGTTCCTCAAAGTCCTCTACCCCAACAGTAATGTCTACCTGATTCCGCTCACCAACCGCGTGATCGTCCGGGGTCAAGCACGCGACCCCGAAGAGGCCTCCCGGATCATGGGAGTCATCCGGAGCGAGGTCCAGGCCGAAGAGTCCTCCAACCGTAACGGGAATGGAAACGGGTTCGGCAATGGACTCAACGGGGGGAATGGTGGCAACGGGGACAATGGATTCGGCAACGGAATTGGCAACAACGGGAACAATGGAATCGGCGGCGGTGGAGACCTCTTCAGTCAGTTCCTCGTCAACGAACTCTCCGTACCCGGCGAATTCCAGGTCAGCGTCCGCGTTCGCTTTGCCGAGCTGAATCGCACCCAGCTGCGTCGCATGGGAGTCGACTGGACCACCATCTTTAACGATGCCCAACATGTCATCTCCAGTTCGATGGGGGCTGTCCCCGTTCTCTCGGGCGTATTCTCGAACGGCGAGATCACTGTTCTGCTGGACGCTCTGGCTCAGAACGGCTCATCCCGCATCATCACCGACCAGAATCTGGTCACGCTCAGTGGTCGTCCCGCCGCCTTCCTCTCGGGAGGTGAGTTTGCGGTCCCCACAACTGTGGGAATCGGTGGGGCCGCTGCGGCGACTACGACCTTCCGCGGCTACGGAACCTCGGTGATCGTCGTTCCCACGGTGATTGATAACGACCTGTTCCGACTACAGATCGTGCCTGAAATCTCCAAGATTGATTCGGGAACGACCGTGGGAGGCATTCCCGGACTGAGTGTCAGTCGAGTTCAAACGCAGGTCGAACTCCGCGAAGGTCAGACCATCGTCCTGGGCGGTTTGATCGGACGCAAGGAGAGTGCCTCGAACACTCGCATCCCACTGCTCGGGGAAATCCCGATCCTCGGGGAGTTTCTCTTCCATACCAAACGGGCCACGGAAGACGAGAACGAACTCATCATGATCGCCACACCCGAAATTGTGCGGGCGATGGATGCCGAACAAGTTCCCCCCCTGCCGGGTCATTATGTCACCCATCCGGATGACACCGACTTCTACCGGTTGAACCGTATCGAAGGGAACCCGGATCTCGGCCACTACCAGCTGCTGCCGTTCGGCAATGGCCAGGGACCGGCTCACGATGTCGGCCACAACTTCTACAACCCAGCCAATGCTGACAGACAGATTTCTCCGCAGGCCACGGGCGGCGGTGCCATCCCCGGGGGCCAGATGCAAATGCAGAGCCAACCGAACTCTCCGATGTACCCCTCGGGTCAGGGCATGGCTCCCAGCTACGGTCTACAACCGGTTCCCCAAGTCTACCCCAACGGTCAGCCGATCACGCAGACCTCGGGACAGATGCAACGCATGCCGAGTCGGCCCCGGACTGCGGGTCGGTAACTCCCCGGTATGCACCCTCTCTCGGAATTCTAGTTGACGAGTGATCTCCCCACGCGGGACCAGACTCTCCACGAACACACACGGCAGTCGATGATTCGACCGCCAACTTAGCCTGAAGGGGCTGTCGATGAATACGACCTGGAAGAATCTGCTGAGCGGCCTGATGGCCTTCACCCCGGTGATCGCCATCGGATGCTCGCACTGTGGCTGGTGTGCTCCGCCATGCGGCCCATCCAGAACGACCTGTGAGACAGCCAGCTGCGAAGGTGGCGGTGAAGTCGCGTGCGATCCTTGCGGAGGCTGCGGCCCGATGAGCATGCGTGGTCGTCTCCACTCGAGGATGTTCGGCTGGATGCACCGTCGATCGAACTCGATTCCTGATGTCCTGCCTCTGGGGCACACGGTGCGGTCGCACTATCAGACCATGGAAACGAACGCCGAAGCGGTCGACTTCATTATCAATCTGAATGATTTCACGGGCAGCACGGCCACGTTGACTCCTGACGGGAAGGACAAGATCC
Organism: Planctomycetota bacterium; assembly: GCA_031431195.1. Lineage (GTDB taxonomy): Bacteria > Planctomycetota > Planctomycetia > Planctomycetales > Planctomycetaceae > TH-plancto1. The sequence continues at coordinate 6,753 of JANPCU010000405.1, forward strand.
TGGAAATCGCCGCGCGAATGCGCAGCCAGCCGTTCCCCGTCGTGATCGAGCGGAGCATGAACAACTCCGATCCCGAACTCGACATGTTGCGGCGAAACCTGGTCGCACAGATTCTGAGTGACCTCGGCAATCCAGATGCTCCACAACGAACGGTTGTCGCCACTCCGTATGGCCCCGGCTTCAACTCACAAGAAGCGGAGAGCATGTATATCCGACACACACTCAACGGTGCTGGAAACGGCAACAATGGCGGGGGCGGCGGCGGATTTGGGGGCGGTGGTGGTGGTGGC